>NC_008268.1:3374000-3678000 GCF_000014565.1 Rhodococcus jostii RHA1
CAACGGCGGCCACCGATTGTGGCGCAGCGACCGCGTGCGGGGATCCTGAGGGAAACCCGAAAAACCCGAGAGCGCCGACTGCCACCGGAGTGGACATCACCATGACCGACCGCCGCCAACGGGTTGGCCGGGGCATCTGCCCCACCCCCTCGGGTGCGCGTTCGGTACTTTCAGTCTGCGCCGGTGCCGAGCGCCGGGGCAATACCCGACGCGCACCGAGTTCCGGGCTACCGGGGCAAGTGTGATGACGGGTTCGAAGCATGGCATCTTCTCGGGTCGAAGTGATCGACCTCCAGTGTGATGTGTCGGCCACGGCTAAATCTTCACCCTCCGGGTGGACCCTTATCACCCTTCATCGAAACCGGCACGCCGATGCGGGACGGCCGCACACACGACCATGGTGCCGCGCCGACCTGCGGAATTAGACTGGCAAAAGCAAGGCGAAGCGTCCGACCGAAAGTCGTGTGCCCGAAATTGCCGGGGAGGACGACGATGAATGCTCTGAGCGAACCGAACCTCTGCTATCTCGATGGCGGAGACGGCACCCGCGAGTTCGTGTTGTCCGTGGACGTACCGCGGATCACCGTGGGCCGCTCGGAGAAGGCCGATATCGCGTTGCCGTCAGATCCGAACGTGTCGCGGCTGCACGCCACCATCGAATGGATCGGATCCTATTGGACGGTGACCGATGACGGACTCTCCCGGAACGGAACCTTCGTCAATGGTGATCGCCTCAGTGGGCGCCGCCGGCTCCACGCCGGTGACGTCATCCGGATCGGATCCTCGTCGCTGACCTTCCGCACGTTCATTGCGGCCAGCGGGGAGATGACCGGCACCGCCGACTCCCTGCCCACCCGAGCCGCCCTGACCACGGCACAGTTCGCGGTCCTGGTGGAGTTGTGCCGGCCGTACAAAGACAACGCACTCTTCGCCCACCCCGCCTCGAACCAGGAGATCGCCGACCGCCTATTCTTGACGGTCGACACAGTCAAATGCCATCTCCGCGTTCTCTTCTCGAAGTTCGGTCTCGAGGATTTACCGAACAACCAGAAACGCATGCAACTCGTCGTCCGAGCCCGACACAGCGGCATCATCGTCGACGCCGATCTGTGAATCCGAGGAAATCTCTCGACCCTCGGCGTCTCGATCGGCCAGGCCGTCGGGGTCCTACGGCTCTCCCTGCTCCGTGCGGCGCCGCCACAAGGCCGGTGCACCGGAAGCCGCACCTGCAACCCCACGAGATGCTGGGGTTGCAGTAGTACTGGCCGAATCGGGGTCTATACCTGAGTAGGTTGGGGTCTTCGGGGCTATTAATGGACGGTACTGATCAACGAGACCCGACTGCAGCCGGTCGGCTTATGGCCCAGGCGCCCATCCCTGGCCCTGCACACATAGGATCGGAATGCCTTCCGGCGTTTGTGAGGCCCTGTCGATCGAGGGGTCGCATGGTTCCCCAATGTTGTGGACACCGACGATCTCGGCGGGGACCCACTTGCCGTCCGGGTAGTAGTCACTGGAGTAGACGCAGACGATGTCCTCGCCGGTGTTCACGTCGACTCCGACCCGATTTCCTGAGCACCGCTGACCTGCTGCTCCGGGTATGGGCTCGGGCTGAACTGCATCGGTGACGTACGCGACCGTTACGCCGCCGCTGACGGTTGCCGGTGGAGCGGCTGAGGCGATGCCGAACCCGAAGGCAATCAGGGGCACGATCGCGGCCGATGCAACGGACGCCGCACGCAAGAATCTGTTATTCATTGTTTCACTTACTAGTTCGTGTACCCGGCCAGAGTGCCGAGTGCTGTGGTGGACTTGTTGCGATAACTGATTGCGGGTATCACATTTGGGAACGTCGGGATTCCCGCTCTCTGTACACAATTCTCATCTCTGACACCCCGCCGAAACCATCCTCACCAGGGTGGAAACGCATCACCCCCGATGATCATTCTGACGGGGTTCCGGCTCTGTTTCGCCACAACGTGTGGGCCACCGACAAGGGCCCGGGAGGCCTGACGGTGGCAAGGAAAACGTGGAGGATGATCGATCTGATGGAGTTGTTCCGGCATTGGCATACCGGAAGGTCTCAGGGTGCCGATCTCGACGGCCCTGAGAGATCGACCGCAAACCATCCGGAAATACCTGGCTCCGGCACTGATCATCCTGCCGAGGCCCGGCAACTGTCCGGACATGGTGCGGTGCGATGCGCAGCGTGGGAGCGGTCCCTGTCCCCGATCCCGCCCTGGCAGCGATGGCCGGATCCCTATTTCGACGCCGATGCTCACCGTCACGGCGTGTTCGCCGCCGTCGCCGGGCCAGCCGCACGACCCCTGGCCCTTGCAGAACTCGACGACAGGAAGTATTGAGCTACAAAAGTTTTCGGAGGGGTTTTGCGACACTCAACGATTCGATAACGACAGGTCGCCGGGGACTGTTCGTGTGAGTCCCGGAGTATCCGAGAAACGATCGTTTCTCGGACAGGCACAATATCTATTTGCGATCTATCTGCGAGAGGTGCGGTCTTCAGATTTCTCCCGCCCTGGATGAGACTGTGTCAACCTTGTCCTCACGACGCCACCGGCCTCGACGAGGGCATCAAGGACGAACCAGGTCGCGAGGAAGGCGAGTGCTTCGAGGGCAAAGCTCCCGAACTTGTAGAAGAAGCTTGCAATGAGGAACGAGATGACGAACACCGGTACCTGACGGACGACCACGTCCAGTGTCCGAAGCGTTCGCACGAGTTGGAACATTTCGTGTCCTCCATGTGTCCTGCGGAAGAAGGTGATTCCAGAACCGTTATCAGTTCCGTCGCAGCGGCCGTGCAAGTTGCGCCGTTTTGGCAGTCATCGCTGCCTGATGTCTCGCCGTGCCATTTTTGGCGCCATGGATCGTCAAGTAGGTTCGGCCCGAATCTCTCACCGCCGTCGCCGGTCACGCCGTCGCCGGTCACGCCATCGCCCGACTACCACCCAGAGACACAATGACCAGAGCAGCGTCAGTCCGGCCAGGGTGAGCAGGCAGGGCGGGCATTCCCGCAAGCGGTTTCCGTTCATACGATCGGCACCTCGGGTTTGATTTCACGCGGCAGACAACCATCGATATCCGGGTGGTATGCCCACTGGTTCTCCGGTCGCTGCTGGCGGATGTGAGTGTCCTGTTGCTCAGGTGTCATCGCGGTCAACGGCTGCCCGGGGAGTGGCACTTTCAAGACGAGCCGGCACCATTGTTTTACGAAGTTGTCGGCGTCCGCGGGTGGGATGTGTCCACCGGTGCGGGGGGGCAGCACGATCTTCTGCATTGTGTGCACCGGGTGGATTTCGTTCCAGCCTTGGTGCGAGCCGTCCCAGACCCATTCACCGGTGACGATCACCGGCTCATCCAGCTCGACCCACCGCTTGACAGGTCCGGTGCCGAGTTCCTCATCGAACTCTCGGGCATCTTCCCAGGCATTGGCGATCGCGGTCACCATGATCGGAAAGAGCGCCCACGCAACCACGGTCTCGATGATGTCGCAGATCACGTCGCCGATGAGGGGGATCCCACCGAGGGCCGCACGACATCCGTCACCGACTCCGGTGGCCAGGTCGAGAAACGGTGCGACCGCCCTACACACCATAAATATGCGCGCACCCTCGAACTCGCAGTGCAGTACCGGAACTTCACCGAATGAGTAGTTCGTGAGAATGTTTTCCTCGATGTTGCGTTCGATCTCGTCTTCCTTCTGTTCATATGGGCTGCCTTCATCCGTTGCCCCTCGGCGGATGTAGGTCGTGGAGTATGGCTTCGCGGATCCATCGGTGCGGGGGTCGTCCGGTACGGGCATCGTGTCCGGATCATGCAGGATTAGCGCACCCTGAATACCGTCGGAGGTCACTTTCTGCCAGTTCGACAGCCTGTTCTGTGGGGGGTACCGGTCCTCGCCGCGCGCAATCCGTGCGCGGACCTCGAAGTCCGACTCGATGAACTCGACGGTTTCGTGCGGGAACAACAGCAGATTCACGCAGAAATCGTTGTCGATGTTCTCGGGAAAGGACTTGTCCTTCTCGATGCCCGCAATGGTTCCGATCGCGCAGTGCACGCCTCCGAGACAGACGAGCTTACGGCCGAGCAGGTAGTCGCAGCCGTCTTCGGCGACCGCAGCCCAGCTCGTGCCCCATCCGAAAAGGGAAAAAACAAAGGCGACAACGCCGTCCGAGAACGCCGGATTGGAGTAAGTACTCTTTGCGACGCAGCGGGTGTAGCGGCCGTAGCCGACCACCACGTCGCCGGTCGGACCCTCGGTCATCACGCGACTCCCTCTGCAATCAGGGTGACCCCACCGATCAGGTGGCGGCTCTCGAACCCGTTGACGTTGATCGCCTGCCGTCCGACGAATCCGTCCGGAGAAGTCACCGTGACCTCCACGTCGTTGGCCTCACCGGCCCCCAGACGGAGCTGCTGGTCGTCGACGCCGCCGAAGCTCACTCGCCAGCCGGCGGGGACCGGGTGAGCGAGTGGCTCGTGCTCGGCCCGTGCACGACGGTCCCGCTCCTCCGCATTCGGCGTCTCGGGCGGGCACAGGCGGCGGGGCGGTAGTTCGTAGCCGTCGACGGCCAGCCGAATGGTGGCCGCACGGCGCAGTGTGTTGCGGACCGGCACGGTGAATCGCGCTGTGGGACTGTTGAGTGATTTCACGTCGACGTTGTGCTGGCCCAGGTTGTTGTCCGGGTTTGCATCGAAGGGCCACACGATAAGCGCCTGCAGGCAGTAGTGTCCGGGCCTCGGCGGGGTTCGCCAGTCGACCTTCGCCACGCCCGGCGAACCGGCCGCCCCCTTGACGGGCACGTCGACCTTGTCGACACCGATCGGAACCGATACTCCGCCTATCCCGAAGTCGAGATAGGACAGCCGAACCTCGACGTCCGCGGCGGGCCCGTCGGTGGAGCCGTTCCAGATCCGCGCGAACACCCGGTATTCCGTATCCGGCGACAACGCCGATGCGTCGACCGCGACGCCGGGGGCCGCAGCCAATTCCAAATGAATATCCGGATTGCGCCAAGTGACCGCCAAGCCCTGCTTTCGCAACCAGAACTGGCTGTAGATCAGCGGATCCGCCTCTCGGAACGCGAACTCGGGAATAACTCCTGACGGAGCCGAACCCGTAACCGACCCATCCGACCTGTTGACCCGACGCGACCGCGCTGGACGCCCACGAACGCAGGCACACAGAAACCTCACCAGCGTGAGGAACAGAACAACCACGGCGACGAGTAAATATCCCCCGACAAGCATCCAAAGGATGCGCTCGGCCATCCTGCGGGTCGGATTCAGCGAGATACCATCACAATCATCTATGCGCCCAACCTCTCGGAGGCTTGCGCTTCGCCCACACCCGCCGCCCTCGGCGGCTCTTGTCGTCCGGCAGGACCGAACTCTCGACCTTCTGTTCACCATTCGGTTTCCCAGGTCAGGCCGGTCGACATTTGCCCACCGACATCGTGTGGCTGCCCACACTTCTATTCCTCGTGGCGACCGATTCTCGGCGCCATGTCGCCCGTAGCAGGGGGCCAGATGTAATTCGGAAGATCCTGCCCTATCAATCGTCCGCCGTAAGACGACAAAAGGTCAAGACTGGTCAGTTCGCCGCAGCCGGCGGCAGCGACCGCATCACCGACCAGCTCGGCGAAGTGCATCCCGCTAAGGTCCGAGCTACGGGTACTCCCGCTTCGCGAACCTGACGAGGCGGACGATATCGGCCCCGCCTGAGCACCAATTCAGCTTGTAGTCGGGGATGAAGGGTATCGGGCCTTCTGAGGATACGACTGCCGTCACGAATGGCCAGGGTCGAGCTCCGGAACCGTCGTCGTAATTCCACCAGGCGAACATCGGCGAGCCGGACTGACCTGCTTTCACGTCGGCGTCGGTGGTCATGGCGCGGCCGGAGCCGTAGTCCCAGTCGTCCTCGTCCATGCTCTTGTTCCCGATGAAGATTGGATGGATCCCGCCAGCGACGTCACCTGGGTACCCGATCGAGGACCAGACGGCGTCGTCGTCCCAGTCGCTGTCGTATTCCTTGACCCCGAGCCAACCGAAGGCCTCGCCGAGCCGTTTGTCTAGCACGAGGCAGGCGTAGTCCTCGTCGACCTCTGTGGACAGGATGCTTCCCTTGACCTTGGTATACGCAATCGCGCGCGTGTCGTAGGCAGTCTCACGAGATGTCGCGCCTGCCAGGTGGACTTCGATCTTCTCCAGCCCGCCCGACGACCAGTCGACGCAATGACTCGCGGTGAGTACGTGACGTGGCCCGATCAACACGCCCGAGCCATACCCGAGGGCGTTGGTGATCTTGCAGACGGATCCCCACGGGTAGTTGTGGTCGTTGTAGACCACGCGGTCGTCGGGGGGATACACGGCGCACGGCTTGAGCGGTTGACCGTTGCGGAGCACCTTCGGTGGCCGCGGCAGGCGTGCCTTCGCAGGCCGGTAGGAGGTCGCGATCCACGGCGGGCAGTAACCCCCGAGGACGCCCGGCACATCCTGACGCTGCGCAGTCTCGTCCTGACGCTGCGCATCCGCGCGTTCGAGGAAATGACGCTCGCGCTGCGGCCGCGCTTCCCGATGGAACAGTCTCCGCAGCTCGGCTGGGACGTCCGCCGCGGCTGGCTCACCTTCCCGCCGCCTGAGTTCCACCCAGCTCAGCGCACGTTCGCTCATCTCACTCTCCCGTCGGTGCGGTCCGCTCATCGAATCCGTTGCCCAAGCAGGATCTACCTCTATGATCGCCCTCGGACCGTGCGAAGCGCACGAGTACCCGACTACTCAAATCTTGCGCGCATCCCACGTGGGTGCTGCGCTCACCCAGGCTCACCGGGCCTAGATCGACCTGACGAACATCTACGTGGACAAGAAGCCCGGGGCGCATTCGGTTGTGTTGACCGACATCAGACAGCCGAAAGCCCACGACAGCTAGAGCGCGAGGGATTTGTGGCGGGACTATCTGCCATCTCGGAGTCCGAGTACGAGAGCCTCGCAGAACAAGTGCGGTCTAGGTCCGATCAAGAACCTCAACTATGACCGATTGAATCTCCTGGGCGTGGCGACTGATCGGTTGACCGGTCAACGATCGCGGAGAGAAGACGGTCACCAAGGTGTGCTTGCGGTCTCGTCGTTGGAAATGAGACGTCACCCAGACCGTATCCGGATCCTGTAAAAACCCAGGTCGCGGCGTCTCATAAGTCAATTCCACAATTGCGTGTCACAACCTTCGTGCAGATCTGACTTTCGGTACGCCCCTGGAGACGGATTGGGGTACGCACGGATAACGACGCCCGAACTCGCGCGTTCGGCGCGCTCACCAAAGCTGGGATCGACCCCCCCGGCAAACGGTCCGCGGACAAGAAGTCCGGGGCCACCACCGAACGTCCCGAACTGCAGCTACGTTCGAACGGGCGATGTGATCGTGGTGCACATCCTCGACCGGGCGACCGCACCGTCCGCCCGCCCGCCCCCTGGGGAGGCTCTCGCACCGGGCGATCGGCGATCGCTACAACAGGTCGGAGTACTGCGAGCGAGCCCTCATGGCATGAATGAGCAGCTCGTTCCCACTGTCGAAGCGCAGGACAACCAGTTCCAGGAGCCGTCCATTCGGGTCGAAACCCAGCCGGAACTCGCGCGCGGGGTTGTCGTCGTCCAGACCAGCGGTATATACGTGATGTTCTGCCGCGTAGATGCCATCATTTTCACTGATCCCGTGTTTGAGCGCGGATTTATGCGCCTTCACGCGACCTGGGTCCAGGCACGCACCGCTTCTCGAATCGCCTCGGATCGGGAAACATGCTCCCGCTCGGCACGGGCGTTCAATGCCTCTAGCAATGCCTCGTCCATCCGCACCGGCACTACTGCGCCGGGGCCGTCCCCCACGGTCGGTCGGCCGCGTTTGCGCAGCTTTTCGACGTCGTAACCGGCCTCGGCCTCGTCTGCCCACTCCTGGATCATCCCGTCCGTGACGGGTGCTCCGTTGATCGTCTCCTCAGCCATATCATTATCGTAATACGAAAATGAGCTCTAGGCCACGTCCTCAATCAGGCCCTGGGGGCGGTAGGGGCAGTCGATCCGAGGCATACCTGCCGCTCCCGGTTCCGGTGGTCCATCGGACCACCCCGGAGACAGCAAAGGACTACGTAGCAGCCCGAAAATTGGTTTTACCTTCCGTGTCACAACATCGTACAGAACTAACTTTCGCTACTCTCGTCACATGGAGTTGGGGTACGCCCGGGTGTCGACGAGTAAGCAGGACCTGACGCGGCAGATCGACGCGCTCCGCAAGGCCGGGGTCGACCAGGCGAACATCTACGTGGACAAGAAGTCCGGGGCCACCACCGAACGTCCTGGATTGCAGGCGCTACTGAGTTACGCCCGCGGCGGCGATGTGATCGTGGTGCACACCCTCGACCGACTCGGCCGCACCGTCCGCGACACCCTCAACCTGATCCACGACCTGCACCAGCGTGGCATCGGATTCCGGAACCTGGCCGATCCGATCCGGATCGACTCGACGAACCCGGACGACCCGATGGGGCAGTTGGCGGTGGTACTGCTGGCGCTGTTCGGGCAGATGGAACGCACCTACGCGGTCGAGCGGGCCGCCCACGCCCGCACCGTCGCCACCGACAAGGGTCGCCGCACCGGCCGACCCAGCGTGGTCACCGACGCCCAACTCGCCTACGCCACCCAGCTCCGCAACGACGGCGCCACGATGGCCGAGATCACCGACAAGACCGGGCTGACCCGCTCGACCCTCTACCGGCACCTGCCGCCCCGACCGGCGCAGACGCTCACCGCCGACGCCGCGCCTGAGGAAAAGCCATCGCCGGCACTGGTTCCGGTGGCGCCCTCACCGGCGGCCGGACCCTCGGCCTGTCCGACCTGCGGATACCAACCCACCACCCGCCGGGATCTCGTCCCGCACCGCGCCGACCTCGCCACCATCTGGCTACACCTCGACGAGCGCGGCCGCCTGCGCGAGGCACGGCACTGCGCCCGCTGTCAGCCCCATGGTCACGTCCTGGTGATCAGCTGCCGCCGGTGCGGGGACGGTCCGCTGGTCACCGGGCCAGGTTCCGGCACCGACGAGATCCCTGCGCCGGTCCGGGACTGGCTCGCACACCACAACTGGTCGGTGGGGTTAGATCTGTTGTGTCCCAACCATTCCTGATCCTCAGTGGGTTTCGCCGTCGTCGAGGTCGTCGAGCAGGTGCTGCAGCCGCCGGCACGTCGCTTCGTGGCGTTCGACTTCCCGCTCCCAGCCGCGGGTGCGGGCGTCGTCGATCAGTACTTGCTCGGTCGCCAGGCGCGCCCTGATCCGGGGCGCGTACTCGCTGGTGGTGAGGAACTTCGGGCAGGTCAGGATCAGGTCGCATTCGCACGGACCCTCCGCAGGTAGCCGCAGGCAGTGTCCCAGTTCGAGTTCGGTCTTGAGGAAATTCGTCTTCAGCCAGTCCACGGTGTCGTCGTCGAGGGCATCGTGCAGCAGGGCATCGGCCGCCGGGCCGGCGATCCGGTGCCCGTCGGCGAGCGCCGTCTCGTATTGACGGCGGATCTCGGGATCGGAGATTCGGCTGTAAATCATGGACATGGTCGCGCTGCGATGGCCGAGTATTGCCATGATCGTCTGGATGCGGGCGCCGCCCTCGGCGAGTTGGGTGCCGAGGGTGTGTCGCAATCGGTGTGCGCTGACGGTGGGGGCTCCGCGGTCATCGACCAGTCCCGTAGCGGCGCAGACGGTCCGGAACGCCTCGTCGAAGAGGGTCTTGACCGAGAGCAGCTTGCCGCGGCGGATGAAGACGTAATCGACTCGGCGGCCGGTGACCTCGTCGATCCGGGCGATCGAGCGTTGGGCCCGGGCCAGGCCGATGGCATGGTCGAGGGCGGCGGCCGCGTCCGGGTGTAGGGGGACGATCCGTTCGCTGTGTCCCTTGCCGACCGGGATCCGCAGCCGTGGATGTCCGCCCGGATAGGTGTCGAGGCAATCCCAGGTCAGTCTGCGGATCTCGTCGCGGCGGGCCCCGGACCAGCGCAGCAGCAACAGTGCGGCTCGTTGCAGCGGATCGGACAGGTCGCCGATCGCGGTCATGATCGCATCGAGTTCGTGTTGAGGGAGGTAGCGGGGAATCGATTCCGGGCGCCGGGGTGTGTCGCGGGAGGTCAGCAATGGTCGGCCGGGGACCTCGGCCCACTCCCACACCGCGGTGTCGCGGCAGAACCCGGCGATCGCGTTGAGTTCGTGCTTGACCGTGGTCGTCGACAACGGCTGGCCGGTGTGTTGGCTCGGACAGGTGGGCAGCCACCGCATGTACTCCTCGATGGTGGCGCGATCGAGCTGGGCGAGGCTGGTGATCTCTGGCTGGTGGACGCCGAGCCAGTTGACGAACCTGCGCATTGCCTGCCGGACGTTGTGCACCGTCTGCGGCCGATCCAGCTTGGCGTCGAGGCGGAGTTGGAGGTATCGCTCGATGACCGCCCGAATCTTGGGCGGGCACGGTTCTGGGAGCAGGCGGTCGGTCCAGTTTGCGATCGTTCGCGTGCCGATGCGCGGCGCGGTGGTGACCTGGCCGACGTTGTACAGCAGCACATGGGTGCCGTGGAGATTCGCGAGGTGGTTGCGGAGGAACATGAGATTGGCGTCGGGAGCATCGAGGAACTGGCCGTTCGCGAACAATATCCGGCGCAGGACATTGAAATCTTCGCGTGCTGCGAAGGCGCGGATGGCCGACCCGAACGCAAACAGATCCGCGTCGGTGATCGCGGTCAGATCGGGGTCGCCGCGATGGAGCATGAGCCGGCCCAGGCACCAGATCAGGCTGTTGCGCGCCTTGACCGAGGAATGGCCCAGTTCGGTCAGCCGCGCGACCCACTGCTCGAGCAGCGCGAGATCGACGCCGAGGCCGGTGCCGCCACCCCGCCGGTCGAGCAAACGTGCGTACTTGCGGCCGAGAAGGAACTCGAAGTCCAGGCCGACCCCCTGCACCATGGACAGATACACCAGGTAGCCGCTGGCACGATGCGAGTCGGTCCGTCCGTTCGAGCGCATGCCCTCGCCGACGAATCCCAGCCGCACCGGCAGGGGTTCGGTGAACCAGGTTTCCAGGTCCGGCCACCGCTCGACGAACCGGCGATAGGCACCCATCCGCTCCCACCGGGCCGGAAGTTGGGGCACGTGGGTGTCTACCCACGCCTGGTATTCGCCTTCGTCGACGTGTCGTCGCGGGCGCGGGACCGGTGCCGGCCGCTCAATCGCCGGCCCGGTCATCGGCGATCTCGTAACGCGGTCGCGTACTCGTCCCGAACCTGTGTGTCGGACACTCGGGTGTAGATCCGGGTCGACTCCGGTGAGGCGTGTCCGAGGCGTCGCTGCAGCGCCAGCTCCCGCATCCCGGCCTCCCACATCGCCGTCGCGTGGGTATGCCGCAAGGCGTGGGGAGTTTTGTCGGCCGTACGAAATCCGAGCGTGTCGAGCCGCCGGGCGAACATCCGCACCAACGCGTCGTACGAGAGCGGCACGCAGCGGCGAGCACCCCGCCCACCGACCAGGAACACGAACGGACTCGGTGCATCGACCGGACGTTCATGGAGCACATACCGATTCACCGCATCCAGCGTGCGCGGCTCAAGCAGGTCGACGACCCGCTCCTGACGCGACTTCGCACGTACACCCCGCGGATGGTCGTTACGTTTGCGAATCGTGACTCGCCTTCGGCCATAAGCAATGTCGCCGAGTTGAAGCCCGAGAACCTCTCCTGGACGCAGGCCACCGTCGAGCATCAACAGCACCATCGCCAGATCCCGCAAACTGCGCATACTCTCCAACAACGCCGTCACCTCGCACTCACGCAGCGGCCGCGGCAAGCGGCGCGGCAACCGGACCCGTACCTCCCGGCTGACCGGCTGCTGCCGACTCGCGTTTCCGGTGAACGGGCGGTGTCGCTCGGCGACCATCGCCAACGCGACATCGCGACGGCGGCGCATCGGATTCTCGCCGATGACGAGTTCGGCGACGATCGCCCAGTCGTAGAAGCTCGATACCGCGGCCAGTACTCGCGCCACGCTAGCCGGCGCCAACAGACGTCCGCCGGACCCGACCGGTGCAAGACCCAGCCGCTGGGCAGGTCCGCGCACCGGACGGCGGCGCAGCCATCCCAGCAGTTCCAGGGCCAGCGCTGGCCGGAATTCGCGCCAGTCGATTCCGCATTCGGCGAAGAACTCGAACGCCAGGCGCAGGTCGTAGCCGTACGCCAACGCCGTGTTCGGGCTCCGGCCGGAATCGAGCACGTACCGCAGGAACCGGGTCACCGGCGGCACCGGCTCGCCATCGGCTCCGACCAGGACCACCGAGGACACGATCCCGCCCGTCTTCACGGTCTGCACGTGCACGACCCCAGCCCACCACTGATTGTCCTGCCCCGGGTGACGACCCGCCGTGAGATGTCCACATAAGAAAGAACCGGGCCACGATTTCGGCTTGCTCGAGATCGAGTTGACCGGAATCGAGGGCGGTGCGCGCGGTGGCCGACGTGCCGACGGCGGCGGCGGCCTTGACCTGGGTACGAGGCAGGTGCACCGCTTTGGAAATCTTGGTCACCGACGCGCCCAGATCGAGCATCTGAGCGATACCGGCGGCGCGCTGCCCGTCGGTCAGGTCGTTGCGGTGATCGTTCGCGACGACCTGCTGGGTGATCCGCTGGATACCGCGCTCGGCGTCACTGGTGGCGGTGTCCGGTGTGACCAGGGCGGGGAGGTTGGTCAGCCCGGCGTCGCGGGCGGCAAGGGTGCGTTCCCTCGAAGGTCTGGGCGTGTTGCAGACGAGTTCGGCCTTGACGGAGTTACGTTCGCAGGGTGCCCACTGCGGACGCGGTTTCCGGAGGGAATTCGGACTGGCCCGATGGCGGTGAGTGGATGTTGTACTGGACCACTCGTGGTGTCGAGGTGCCTGTCGGGTTCGACGATGCGCTGGACGGGTGGGGGGAGATCGATACCCGCGAGCGGGCGCTGGGCGTCGACGAGGCTACGCCGATCCTGATTGACCCGGTCGGTCGGATCGATCCGCGACTGGCGAGGTTCTTCCGTCGGTCGCGGATCGCGTTTCTCGCCGAGGGAACACGGCAGTCGTATGTGAAGGATTACCGACTGTTCTTCAGCTTTTTGTGGCGGCGCGGGAAGTACTGGGATCAGGCCGATTACGACGACATCGGCGACTACGAGGCGTGGCGACGCCGGTCGACGGACAACCCGCGGCGGGTCGGTGGAGCCAAGTGGGCTCGGGAGTTGGCCGCGTTCAAGTTGCTGTTCGACTGGGCGGTGGTCACCGGGTCGGTGCAGCGTAGCCCGGTGGCGACGCACACGGTGCGCCGGCGCGACGGCGCCGTGGTCGAGGTGGCCGACAGTCGACCGAAGGACGTGCGGGTCGCCAACGTCAAGTGGGTGACCCCGCGAACCTATCGGCTGTGGCGCGACATCGGGTTGCGCGGCTACTCGGGCGACGGTGTGCCGGAGCCGGGTTGGCGCGGCCGCAACGACGGCCGCAACACGGCCTTCGCGGATCTGTTGTTCGACAGCGGACTGCGCCTGCGGGAGGGCGGTTGCTTGCTCACTGTCGAGGTTCCGGTCCCGATGACCGGTCAGGTCTATTGCGAGGGCCCAGTGGCGGCCGCGACCGCGAAGCGTCGCGAACGCTGCTTCTACGTCCCGGTCGAGACACTGAGCGGGATCGCCGGTTACATCGCCACGACCCGGCGTGACGCGATTCGTCGTGCGCAGCGGGCGGGCCGATACGACCGGCTGGCGGGGAAGCTGATCGTCACCAAGACGTCGCCGGGTCAGCGCCGACTGGCCTGGGAAGACGGGTTGGGGCGCCGCGGTGAGTTCCCTGTCACGGCGATCGACGAGCGGCAGCGGCGTCGGTTGTTCGTCGAGGGAGAGGCGGGGCTCGAGCCGCTGCAGTTGTGGCTCACCGATGCCGGTCTGCCGATGGACTACCGCTCCTGGGAGGCGGTGTTCGCCGCGGCCAACGCCCGGTGCCTGCGGTTCGGGAAACCGATCGGCATCACTCCGCACAGCTGCCGACATTCCTTCGCGCTGAAGATGCTGGTCACCCTGCAGCGTGGGCTCGATGCCCGATTCGGCCTGGACAAGGCGGAGCGAGACCACCTGCGCAACGTCTACGGAAATGCGTTCACGCTGGTCAAAGACCTTCTTGGACACCGGAGCGAACAGACGACCCGAGAAATTTATCTCGAACCGCTCAACGGTCTGCGCCTCGGAATGATCCTGGACGGCAGCGACGACCTCAGTGCGGTCCTCGCGCAGGTCTCCGCGTCCACCGGCCGGGTCGTCGATATCGCACCCGATGAGGGAGCCTAGCGTGGCGGGCCGACATCGGAGCAGGGCGGTGTTGCCTGCCGCGGAGTATCGACGTCCAGCCCCGGTGGACAGCACCGGCCTGGTGGTGACCCTGTGGTCCGAAAACGGGATCGCCGAAGGCGTTTTCGACTTCACCTCACTGCCGGGCACCCTGGTGCTGCGGCAACAGTTCGCGGCGGCGTTCGATCGCCAGATCGGGCCGGACGGCCCGTGGCGTGCCTGGGACACCTGCTACTGCGGCTATCAAAGTGCTCGGTTGCTGCTGACCGGGTTGGCCACCGTGGAGCGGCCGCCGGAGACGATGGCGCAGATCACCCCCGCCATGTGGCTCTCTTGGCGCATGTCACTGCCGCCGACCGCCGGAACCCGCCACCATCTGGTCGCCCTCCGGACGCTGCTGGCCCAGGCGCCCGAGCTTCCGCCCGAGACACTCGAGGTCGTCGACCGGCGCGTCGATCCCGCTCCGGCGTCGACGGAGAGCGCCTACACCTACCAGGAGTTTCTGCGCATCCGCTCGGCCGCGGCGACCGTCTTCAACAGCGCCCTGATCCGGATCCGGGACAACCGCGAACATCTGCGCCGCTGGCGGACCGGCGAGTTCCGGGCGGCGAGCAGCGACTGGTTGCTCGGTGAGGCGCTGGACTGTGTGGCCCGCACGGGTGACGTGCCGTTGCTCGCCGCATGGCCGGGCGGCGGGCGACGGCCCTCGCGCCGGCATCTGGGCGCCCTCGGGGGGCGTGCACCGCAGCAGACCTGGGGCCGGCTGTTCCTCAGTCGCCGCGAAGTATTCGCGGCGGCGATCCTGCTGGTGGCCAGCGAATCGTGGAACAAGTCCGTGCTGCACCGGATGCGGATCCCGGAGCACGACCCGGCGCTCACCGACGACGTCGACGTCTTCACCGTGCACCTCGACAAGCCCCGCCGACCGGTGCGGCTGCGGCACACCAGCGCCAACCTCCTCGACAACGGCCCGAGCAGTGCGGGACGGCTGCTGCGCCACGTCATCGAGGCCACCGACCCGGCCCGCGAGACCCTGGCGGTGCTGGGCCGGCCCACCGACCGGCTGCTGGTCTACCGCACCGCGTGTCCGTCTCGCCGCGGGCAGGAATTCGCGTTCGGCATCGCCAAGAGCCTGACGGTCGGGACCGAATCGGTGAGCCTGCGCCGGCTGCGGCGCACCGTGCAGGTGCTGATCCGCAAGGAACCCGCCCAGAACACGCAGCAGGTCCACGACACCGTCTACATGCTGCGAGATCCCGCCGGCCGCGCCGCCGCCGGCGAGACGATCGCCCGAGGACTCACCGACGCCGCCGAGCACGCCCACCTCATCGGAGCGATGCGGCTGGTCCTCGGCGGCGACGCCGAGACGTTGGTCGAGTTGTCCGACGATCCCGAACTCGCCGCAGCCATCCAACGCGGCGACCTCGACACCGCCACCGCAGCCTGCACCGATTTCACCCACAGCCCACACAACGACCCGGGCCTGCCCTGCACCGCGTCGTTCCTGCTGTGTCTGGCCTGCCCGAACGCGGTCGCCACCCGACGGCACCTACCGCGGCTGGTCCACCTGCACGACGGGTTGACCGAACTGCACACCGTCCTGGACACCGCCGTCTGGGACCGGCAGTGGCAGCAGCACTTCGAGCGGATCTCAGCGCTGCTGGACACCCACACCACCGCGGCCGAACGATCCGACGCCCGCACCCGGATCACCGATGCGGACCGCACGACCATCGACCGGCTGCTCCGCAGAACCTTCGACGCATGACCACCGCGGACGCATCGAACCCCGGTGCCGACGGACACCGGCCGGTACACGACGACGACCCCTTCCTCGATCCGCACCGACTGCCCGACACCCTTCAGCCCGGGGCCGTGTCCCGGTTCGGTGACCTGCGGTGGGATCTGTCCCCACTCAACACCCAGGACCACCAGGGGCACGATTGCCTGAACTGGCAGCTGTTCCCACTGCCACTACGCGCGTCGTTCCGACGGGCCGGGTGGGCGTTGGTCAACCTCCCGACCCCCGACGCGCTGCTGGGGAGTCGAAATGCTCACCGACGCAAGTGGCTACACCCGGCCTCGATGCGCAACGTCGTCGGCCAATGGTGCCAACTCGCGCAGTGGATGCTCACCCGCAACATCACCGAACTCGGCGCGCTGACCGTCGACGACCTCTCCGACTACGCCATCGAGGTCAGTCGTCTCCAGATCTCCACGACGACAGCGAGGAACCGCCTCACCGCCGTCGGCCTGCTGTGGGGCTTCGCCCCGCACCTGCCGCCCGGCGACCGCATTCCGATGCCACCGTGGCACGCCGAATGCATCCGGGACTACCTGCCGCGGACCGACACCGCCAACGAAAACGGCACACCCCCGATCCACCCGGCGGTGATGTCGCCGCTGCTGATCTGGGCGATGCGGTTCGTCGACGACTTCGCCGACGACATCCTCGCCGCCTGGCAGGAACACCACACACTGACCGGCCGGATCCGGCCGCACGCCGACCCCGCGGCGACCGCGACCATGCGGGAGCTGGTCGAACAGTACGCCGCCGAGAATCGGCCGCTACCCGGTTGCATCCACAACGGGCGCCCGATGCTCGCGATCTCCTACCTCGCCGGCCGCGCCAATGCCAGCAAGGAACAGGCCAGCCACGCCGTCCGGGCCTACGGACCGCACCTGCCCGTGGCGGGGGAAGCACCGCTGAGCAGCCCCATTCGCGGGCGCCTGGACGGGCGAGCGTGGCTCGAGCACATCACCTTCCACGAAGCCCCGCAGCTCATGCACCGACTGTCCACCGCCTGCCTGATCGTCCTCTTGTACCTGACCGGGATGAGACCCGGCGAAGCGCTCGAACTGCGGGTCGGGTGTTGCCCGGAACCCGGACCCGACGACCCGCGCCCCCACGGCTACCAAATCCACGGCAACTACTTCAAGGGCGCCCGCGACGACGACGGCAAGCACGTGGTCGGTGGGCTTCCCCGGGACACGCCCTGGACCGCGATCGCGCCGGTGGTCCGCGCGGTACGCGTGCTCGAGCGAATGGCGGACGGGCCATTGTTGTTCCCCGTGAAAACTGCCTGGGCCTCGACCACGTCGGGCTCCCGGAAGCGGCGTGGAGAGGCACTGACCTGTCAGGGCGCCAACGGTCGGATCTCGGCCTTCACCACATGGCTGAACGACTACACGGCCCGCACCCGCCCCGACGAACGCATCCCCGACGACCCGCACGGCCCGGTTCACGTCAACCGCTTCCGGCGCACCCTCGCCTGGCACATCGCCCGCCTGCCCGGCGGCCGCATCGCCCTCGCGGTGCAGTACGGACACCTACGCGCGTCCACGATCACCGACGGCTACGCCGGACGAGCCCGCGACGGATTACGCCGGATCCTCGACATCGAAACCGCCCGCGCCATGGCCGACTACCTCGACACCGTCGCCGACCGCCTCCACCACGGCGAACACGTCTCCGGACCCGCCGCCCGCCGCCTGATCAGCGCCGCCACCGAAGCCCGGAACCGGTTCGAGGGCATGTTCCTGACCCCCACACAGGCCCGCGCCCTGCTCAAAGTTCCGCAGTTCCACGTTCACGACAACCCCGAGGCCTTCCTCACCTGCAACTACGACCCCGCCAAAGCGCTCTGCCACCCGGATCGCGCCCACCTGTCCGGCCGGTCGACATCCCCGGCGATCGACCGGTGCGATCCGGCCTGCGCGAACATCGCGCGCACCGACACCCACATCGCCGCACTGCGCACCGAGATCGCCCGACTCCGCGACGAAATCGTCGAGCCGGCCACCCCGATGCCGCTGCGTGAACGCCTCCGTCAACGAGCAGCCCACCTGAACAAGCTCGTCGAACAACACGAGAAGACCCGCACCACGAACCGCGAGGAGACCGACGTTGACCGATGAGAACGACCGGCGTGCCATCACCGCGGCCATGCAGCGATTGTTCGCGGGAACACCGCTGCGCTCCTCGGGCAAGCTGGATATCGTCACCCTCGCGCAAGAAGCCGGGGTGAAACGAAACAAGCTGACCCACAAGCACACCGACCTCAAGGATCTCTTCTACGCGCAGCGACGAACCCGCGACGGCGTCCCCGACAACGAGGCCAAGCTCCGCGAGCAGATCGTCACCTTGGAAAAGGCCAACCAGTCACTGCGAGAGGACCGAGACCGCTACCGCCTGACCAGCGAAATGTTCGCTCGCGCGTTGCACGTACTGACCATCGAGAACGACAACTTCCGCCGCGACGCACGCAACCGACCGCCACCCCCGCCGAGCCACTACGATCATCCGCGCCTAGCCGAACACCTCAAACCTGGAACCTCCACATCGAGGTAAGAAGTAACCCGGAGATCGTTGACGGTTGTTCTGGCCGGACCGGAATGTGACTGCGTTTCTCCTGCGTGGCTCTGCCCGAAGACGACGACCCCGGGGTGTTGCTCTTCGCCAGAAAAGGCGAAGAGCCGACGGTTCTGCACACCCGGGGTCGATAGCCAGGCGTTCGTCGACTGGCTTTAACTAAGCTAGCGCAGCTCTTAGTGCCCGCGGCATGCCGAAACAACATATCCCCGCGCGTCATTGAGCCTGATGAGGTTGTCGACGTACCCAGTCGGCTACGCCGAAAGCTCCCAGCTCTTTACGGTCGCCATGGGACTGAATACCGAGGGGTCGACGTCCGACTGGATCGGCTTGGCATCGAGGGCACGCTGTGGCCAGTCACGGTTCGCCAGTGCCGGCTTGCCTAGCGAGATCACCTGGGCGGAGCCGTTCTCGATCAGCGCGTCTGCTGCCGCGGGGTCACCGAGTTGCCCGTTGGCGATAACAGGCAAGCCCGAGTACTTCGTCGCGAAGGCTGCAAGCGTGGTGCCTGAGTCCGCGAAGGCAGGTGCGGTGGCATCGAACTCGGTGGTGTGGATGTAGTCGACGCCGGTTTCGGCCAGCCCCTGGAAGATCTCCGCCGCGTCGGACTCACCTCCGGCCCAACGGTGATTGTAATCGCTCACCTTGGATTGCGAAATCCGCACTCCCACAGTGACCTTGGAGCCAACCACCTGCCGAACTGCGGCGATGACCTCTCGGTAGATCTTCAGTCGGTTGGCGAGGGATCCGCCGTACTCGTCATCACGCTGGTTCATGTAATCGGTGAGGAACTGGTCGAGCAGATAACCGTTGGCGCCGTGGATCTCCACCCCGTCGAATCCGGCGGCTACCGCATGCTGGGCAGCCTGGGCGAATCCAGCGCACACGTCGTCGATGTCCCGCAGAGACAGGGCGCGCGGCGTCGCGTACGGGCCTGTACCTCCGTAGAAGCCCAGTTGCTCGCCGAGTGGAGGTGTCGTCGAGGGTGCGATCGTTTCGGTCACGTACCTGTTGCCCTGGGACTGCGCACCCGCGTGCATCAGCTGGGCGAAGATTCTTGCGCCAGCGGTGTGAACCCGCTCAACCACGGGCTTCCACGAGTCCGCGTGCTGGGCTGTCGCTAATCCGGGCTGGTTCAGATACCCCTGGCTGTACTTCGTGTCGGGATAGATGCCTTCGGTGATGAGAAGGCCGAACCCTCCCTTCGCGAAAACCTCGTAGTACGACGCGATCGACTCGTTCGCCGACCCGTCCTCGTCGCCGCTCACCCGTGTCATCGGTGCGAGTGCAACGCGATTGGCCAGCTCCGTCGATCCCAGCTTGAGCGGTGAGAACAGGGTGCTTGCCGTTGTAGACGTGTGTTGCATTTGGGGCCTTCCCGAACATAGTGATCGTGCATGTCGTTGATGACATCTGTTGCCCTGGCGCTTGGGGCATGCCCCTACGGCCTAAACAAACGATTGTGGCAAACGTTTGTGTAGTCGGCAAGTCCGTGTGCCCGAACCTCGGAGATGGGTCGATCTGAGCGTTCGCTGACCGCGTCGACGAGGTCGTCATACGTCCGGCACACCACGGATGCGCCGGTGGGGCTGCTAACCACCCAGCCAGCGGTGATGGCACGAACCGTGTCCCGTCGCAGTAGCCCCCCGATTCGACGGGCCACTGCGGTCCGCTGCCGTGGTCCGCTGACCAGCTCAGCGGCCCAGTCGAGTGGCGCGCCGCCGCATCCGCCGCACATCAGGGCATCACGTCGCCCGAGTTGGGGCCGAGGACCTGTCCGACGAACAGATTTCCCCCGGATCCGAGGCGAGCAGCACCGCTGTGGGAGCGATCTCCTCTGGCAGTCCGAACCGGCCGAGCGGCAACTGCGCACGTTTGGCGCGCTTCCAGTCATCGTCGAAGTCGTAGACAGCGATGGTCCAGGCGAAGAAAGCGATACCGGACGCACGGCGAGTCTCTTTACCGGTGACGCGCCGCAGTCCCGGGGGCGGGGCGACATGTGCGTGAGACATCAGTCTGCTCTCTTGCTAGAGGGTTCACTGGGGGATACAGGTGGGAGGACGGATAGGGGTGTGGCTCACCGGCGTGGTGAGCGCTTCTTGAAGTCCTCGGCGATGGTGTTGAAATTCGTCCAGGTGACGCCGTCGTGCGAGCTGATGTGCTCGATGAGCCGTTCGAGCATCAGGAGCACCTGAGGACGACCGGAGACATCGGGATGAATGGTGAAGGTGAAGACGGCGTAGTCGCTCTCCCGGTAGACCCAATCGAACTGATCCCGCCACATCTCCTCGATGTGCCGTGGGCTCACGAAGCCGTGACTGTTGGGGCTGCCCTTGATGAACATCATCGGCGGCAGGTCGTCGAGGTACCAGCTCGCGGGGATTTCGACCAGATCGGTCTCCTCGCCCCGGACGAGGGGTTTCATCCATTGCCCGGCGGGCTTGTCATAGTCGATCGGAGTCCACGAGTCGCCGACGCGCACGTAGTACGGCTCGAAATCGCGGTGCATGAGTGAGTGGTCGTAGGTAATGCCCCGCTCGACGAGGAGCTCGTTGGTGACTTTGCTGAACTCCCACCAGGGGGCGACGTAGCCGGTGGGACGGTTACCGGTGCGAGTGGTGATGAGATCGATGCAGTGGTCGAGGATCTCCGACTCCTGCTCACGTGTCATCGCGATGGGGTTCTCGTGGCTGTATCCGTGGAGACCGATCTCGTGTCCGCTTGCGACAACGGCGTCGAACTGTTCCGGGAAGGTCTCGATGGAATGCCCTGGCCAGAACCAGGTGGCAGGCAGGTCGTACTTGGCAAGCAAATTGTTGAGTCGGGGGACGCCGACTTCGCCGGCGAAGACGCCCCGGGAGATGTCGCCGGGTGAGTTCTCGCCTCCATACGAACCCAGCCAGCCACCGACCGCGTCGACGTCGATACCGAAGGCGACGAAAATCTCCTTGGCCATAGTTCAGTCCTCCTTGTTGTCTGCGTAGATATCGATCAGGGAGTTGACCTGCTCCGAGGCATCCACTCGCTGGGACAGCCAGAGGGCCAGGAGTATTCGGAGCTGCGTGGCCGGCAGGCCTGACGCCGCAGGAACGCCCGCGGCCACCAAGTCGGCCCCGCCACCATTTCCGTACACGCCGGCGACCGGACCTTCGGGGACTCGGGTGGACAGCACGAGGAATACTCCTCGCGGCAAGAGATCCCGCGCGGCTGCGACCACCGCCGGGTTGGCGTTGCCGATGCCGGTGCCGGCCACGATCACACCCTTCGCCCCGGCCGCGACGGCTGCATGGATCAACGCGGCGTCGCCGCCCGGATACATCTCGACCAGATCGACGCGGGTGTCGTCGAACGCGAGGGTGGGCCGCGGTAGCGGCTTGGGACGGCGGGGGGCGGAGATGATCGACACGGCGCCTCCGCTGACGTTGCCGACGCTGCCGCCGACCATCGAGTCGAACGCCGCCAGAGCGGTCGTGTGCATCTTGCGCGTTCCCCGAGCGGGGAGAATCCGCCCGGCGAAGGCGATCAGCACACCCAGCTCGCGGGCGTCGGGCGAGGCCGCAACCCGCACGGCGTCCGCAAGATTGCGGGGGCCGTCACCGGCGACAGCGTCACGGGGATGCTGTGCGCCGGTCAACACGAGGGGGCGGGGATCGTCGTGCACGAGATCGAGGAGGATCGCTGTCTCCTCCATCGTGTCGGTGCCGTGGGTGATGACGATTCCGTCGACACGCTCGTGCTCGCGAGCGAGCAGGTCGGCGACTTGGTCACTGATCTGGCGCAGGTGACCGAGCGTCATCTGGTACGAGCCGATGGTCATCAGGTCGATCGTTTCGATCTCGACGCCGGCTATGCCGGTGCCCTCGAGAAGAGTGGCCGCCGTCTGGTTCGCGACGACACCGCCCTCGGAGGTCGTGGAGGCGATTGTGCCTCCGGTAGCGATGATCGCTATTCGCAACGGCATGCCAAGAAGTGAAGCACAATACAAACGTTTGCCGCAATCGTTTGGGCTTACTTTTCACAAACGTTTGTGTGTTGATCGTTGTGGGGGTCTTCGTTCGGTAGTCTGAGGTCGAGAGATCGAGTTCGATGTCGATGACCAGGGAGGCGAGCCGTTGAAGGCGTCACAGAAAGGCCCGCTGACACTCCGCATGATCGCGACCGAGCTGGGGATAAGCCCGTCGACGATTTCGCGGGTCCTCAACACTGAAGGCGACGCCGCCCTGCGTTGGGGATCCCCCGAAACCGTGGCCCGAATCCGGGCATTCGCCGAGGAGCATGGGTATTCCCCCAATCCTCAAGCGTCGAGTCTGAGGACGCGGCGGTCCGGCCTCATCGGGGTGCTGGTGCCACGCCTGGAGGACTACGTGCTCGCGACCATCTACGGAGGCATTGAGGAAGCGGCGTGGGAATCTGGACTGTCCACCTTCGTCACCAACTCGCTGGACATCCCGGCCAATCAACGAGCGCGGACACAAATGATGATCGATCGCCGCGTCGACGGAATGATCTTCGGCGATGCCCACCTCGACCACCAATTCCTCGACGAAGTCCATGACCAGGGGCTCAAGTTCACCTTGGCCTCCCGGCGCGCGGGCCGCTACACCTCGGCAACCGTCGACGATGTCAAGGGCGGTCGCCTCGTCGGACAACACTTGGCTGATACCGGCCGCCGAAACGTTGCGGTTCTGGCGGGTCTCGAATTTGCGTCCACAGCACGCGATCGCGCACGGGGGGCGGTCGAAGCGTTGGCCGACAACGGAATCGAGGTACCGACTGATCGCATCGTGTACTCGGGCTTTGATCCCGCGGGTGGACGCGCGGCGGTCGAGAAGGTTCTGGCGACAGGACCGGTGCCCGATGCGATCTTCGCGACCAACGATTTCGCTGCACTGGGAGCCTTCGGAGCCCTCCGAGACAGGGGCATCCACGTACCCGACGACGTCGCGCTTGTCGGGTACAACGACACCCCCTTGGCCGAGGGAGGCGCCGTCCCACTGACAACTATCCGCTCTCCCATGCATGAGCTGGGTCGACACGCCCTCCGCCTGTTGCTCGAGGTCCTGGCCGGCAGGACACCGGAGTCTGTACTCCTCGAGCCCGAATTGATAGTGAGGCGGAGCAGCGACACTCGCGCGACAACGACCCCGGTGTAGGAGCGGAGAACCTCAAATCGGCGCGACCAGTCTCGCCGACTAGAGCGGTCTGAGATGACCCCAGGGTGAGGCCTCCTCGAGCGTCCCCGCGATTCGGAAGAGGTCGGCGTCGCGATTCGTTCCCGTGACAACTTGCAGGCCCACTGGCATCCCACTCGTGGTGAAGCCGCACGGTATGGAGGCTGCGGGGTTGCCGGTCAGGTTGAAGGGGTATGTGTAGTAGGCCCACGACACGAGGCCGCGGTCCGGCAGCTCCGGGGGGACATTGATGCCGGCGCCCAGTTCGGCGACGGGAAGAGTCGGGGTGACCAAAACGTCATACCGGCTGAAGAATTGACGTACGTGCTCCCTGAGTTCAAACCGTTGAAAGAATTTGGCGAAGTAGTCCGCGAGTGTCTCGCGGTACAGCGCTTGCGTAATCGCTTCGGCGACATCGGGATCGAGCAAGTGCCGGGAATGGTCCAGCTCCTCGCGCAACTTCAGTCCGACCCCGGCGTAGAACTCGGCCTCCCAGAGCCCGATGGGATCGTCAGGTAGCACCTCGTCGATCAGGTCGACATGACAACCCGCCTCTTCCAATCGCCCGACGGCGGATTCGCAGAGCTCTCGCACCTCGTCGCTGACGGACGCGTAACCGAGGGTCGGGCTCCACGCAACTCGCATGTTGGTCGTCCCGCGACCGCAGGCGCCGACAAGATCGGGGACATCCTGTGCCACGCTCGACGGGTCGCGCGCGTCGAACCCGGACATCACTTCGATCAACAGCGCGGCATCGCGGACCGACCGTGCAATCGCGCCGACGTGGCCGAGGGAGGGGGTGGCACTGGTCGGGAAGACGGGGACTCGACCGTACTGCGCCTTGACGCCGACCAACCCACAGAGGGCGGCCGGTATCCGGACGGATCCGCCGCCGTCGGTTCCGAGGGCGAAGGGCGTCACCCCGGCCGCCACGCTGGCCGCTGCGCCCGAGCTGGAGCCACCCGGCGATTTGTCGGTGTTCCACGGATTGCGGGTCACCCCGGTCAGAGGGCTGTCCCCGCCACCGGCCTTGGCGCCGAACTCCGTGGTCGTGGTCTTGCCCAGGATGCAGGATCCCGCTGACTTGATCCGCTCGACCGAGGGTGCATCGGCACGCGCGACGTTGTCGGCCCTGGTCTTGGACCCGAACGTCGTCCGGACGCCCTCGACGTCGATCAAGTCCTTCACCGAGAGCGGAATTCCGTGTAATTTTCCGAGCTGCCCGCCGGCGAGGACCTGGGCCTCTGCGGCGCGAGCGGCCTTCAGGGCCACATCAGGTGTTGCGGTCACAAAGGCGTTGAGTGTCGGTTCCAGGTCGTCCATCCGGGTCAAGGCCGCCTCGGTGACCTCGACCGGTGACACCTGCTTGGTGGATATCAGCTGCCTCAGCTCGAAGGCGGTGAGGTATGAAAAATCGATGCTCACTTGACGTTTCGCTCTTCCTACTTGGCCGTGCGGAGGGACGTCCCCATCGAATTACGTGTGACGGCACCACGCCGCAGTCAGGGCGGCCGAGTCGGCGCCCTGACTGCGGCTGGAGGTCGATACACCATGTATCGAAGCGGGCAGGAACAACTGCTGTTCAGCGATCGCGTCGAGAATGGCCGGATCCCGAGCTACTCGTCCAGGATGGCGAACGCACGAGTGGGCCCGCCGGTGCCATGCATGAGCGCGAGCGGCACTCCGAAGAACATGAACTCGCCCTTACCGACCAGTTCCTCGAGGTTGACCAGCCATTCGTAGTGGGTGATGCCGCGGTCTCGGCACACACGGTGGTTGTAGAAGTAGTTGTGATTCGGGGCATCCGTTGACGGCCCCTCCACCCCATGCACCTTCGAGCCGTGGTCGGCGAGCCAGTGCGTGGCGTCCGTACTGATGCCGGGGTTGCTGGTCACCACCGAATGGTTGGGATAGTGACGTTTGTGCAGACCTGTGTTGAGGAGCACGATATGGCCGTCCACCGTCACCCCGGATTGCTCCTGTCCCCTTTCCAGGTCTTCGACCTCGATCATCCCCAGGTCGGGGATGTGCGTCATGTCGAAACACACCGCCTTTCCGAAGAACATCTCCAGCGGCATCTCACCGACCTTGAGGCCGTCGGGGTTGACGTGGAAGAAGGAGTCGACGTGGGTGCCGATGTGGTCGAGGGTGCCGATGTACGACGTGGCCAGGGACATCGGATCGTCGTCGGTCCCGAGGTTGAGCTTGACCGAGTCTTCGTGCCGGGTATGCGGGACGTGAACGGGGCTCTGAAAGAACTTGTGGCTGGGCATGTTGTCGTCAATCGGAAGAGATAGGTCGATCACGCGCTGTGCCATGGTGTGACTCCTCACATCAGATCGTATGGAAATTGTGCGGCCGCTCGCGGCCCGTACCGACTGGCCGGGGTTGGACCGGGGGGATCAACGCTCACGGCATCACATCGCCACTGTTGGGCCCCAAGGTCTGCCCGACGTACAGGTTGCCTCCGGGGTCGCTGGCGAGCAGGACCGCGGTGGGCGCGATCTCGTGCGGCAACCCGAATCGGCCCAGCGGCAGTTCGGCCTCCTTCGCCTGTCGCCAGTCCTCGGTGATGCCGGCGAAGAGCGGGGTCCAGACCGGTCCGGGGGCAATCGCGTTGACCAAGACCCCACTGGGGGCCAATTCGCGGGCCAGCGCCCTCGTCAGTCCGATGACACCCGCCTTAGCGGCGCAGTAATGGACCAGGCCGACACCGCCTTTGATCCCCAGTTGGCTGCTGATGTTGATGATGCGACCGGACCCTTGTGCCAGCATGTGCGGTACCGCCCACCGGCAGCACAGGAACACGCTGCGCAGATCAACGGAGATCATTTCGTCCCAGGTGGCGACGTCCATCTCGGCCAACGGGACCTCTGTCAGCAGCCCGGCGCAGTTCACCAGGATGTCGAGTGCACCGAATTCCGCCAGGCATCGATCTACCATCATTTTGGTTTGGTCGGGATCGGTCACGTCGACGACGACACCCACCGCTTTTGCCTCGCCCTCCGAGTAACGGCTCACGGCGGCCGCGAGGCGCTCCTCGTCGCGATCGGCAAGCAGCAGGTGTGCGCCCTCGGCCGCGTAGGCGTCGGCGATGGCTGCTCCGATCCCGCTCGCGGCACCTGTCACGATCGCGGTACGCCCTTCGAGTATACCCATTATCTTCTGCCTTCCACTCGTTTACCCGGTCACTTCGGCCAGCGGACGGTCAGGCCGCCGTCGACGATGATCTGTTGCCCTGTAACGAATCCCGCGTCCTCGCTGGTGAGGAAGCGCACGACCCGTGCCACCTCGTCGGCGCACCCCACCCTGCCCCACGGAATGATCTTGCCGATATCGGCGAGTCCCTCGGGGCCGAGGGAGTTGACCCCGTCAAGGGACTGCGGGGTCTCGATGAGGCCCGGGATGACCGCGTTGACGCGAATACCGGATTCTGCCAGTTCCGTTGCGAGCGAACGGCACAGTCCCAGCACGCCGGCCTTCGCGGCCGCATAGTGTGCGTGATGATCCCAGCCGTAGACTCCGCCGGCAATGGAGGAGATGGCCACCATCGCGCCCGGCCCGGTCATTCGACTGGCCGCCGACCGGAAGGTGCGCAGTACACCCGTCAGGTCCACGGACAGCATGTCGTCCCAAGCGGCGTCGTCCAACTCGGCCAAAGACGCCTGCCGCAGGATCCCGGCGTTGGCGACGGCGATGTCAAGCCGCCCGTAGATGTCGATGGCGCTCTGTGCGAACGTCTCGACTTGGCCGCTGTCGCGCACGTCCACCGCAACCGCTGTGCACTGGCCGCCGATCGCCTCGACCTGCTTGACGGTGTCGTTGACGTCGTGCGGATCGCCGGTGTAGTAGCCGATGACGCTGGTGGCGCCGGCGCGGGCGTAGGCCACCGCCAGGGCCTGGCCGATGCCGCTGGATCCTCCGGTAATGAGCGCGACTTTGCCCTGCAGGCCGTCATCACGGGTGGGGGTACTGGTGTTGTGGGGCACGGAACTTACCTCTCACTGGTAGTTGGTTTATGCAGGCGTGGACCGCCCCGGGCTGGGTATAAAGGTCCACGCTGGTGGTGACGTGGCGGTTCTTTAGGCCGTGACCGCGTCCGTGTCGTCGACGTCGACGTCGACGTCGTCGTCGACGTCACCGTGGTGGTGGTTCTGATCGACCTTGCGGCATCCGAGCATCACCAGGCCGGATCCGAACATTCCCACGGCTCCCGCGATGAACGCGGCCATCGGGACGTCAACGCCGGTGGACAGGATGATCGTCAGCAGACCCGCGCCGAGGATGGCGCCGACCGGGCCCATGATGTGCGCGGCGTTGGGGCCCGTCCCGCGTACACGGGCGGGAAAGGACTCGCTCATGTAGAAGAGCATCGCAGCGTAGGGGCCGTTCAAGAAGAAGATTCCGAGGGCATACAGGGGGATGACGAAACCGGCGTTATTCGGACCGAAGAGCATCACTGTCATGACGGCGCCGCCGATGATCCAACCGACCATGATGGTGGTCCGCCGGTTGACACGATCACCGACATAGCCGTGGGCGAGGTAGCCGAGGAAGCCGGCCGCGTTGGACACGATGAGGATGAGCAATGCGTTGCCGAACGATACGCCCTTGCCGTCGGTGAGGATCGTGGTTCCGAGGACGGCGAAGACCTGAATGCCCATCCAATTCAACAGCCACGCCGCCGACAGGCAGATCGTGTGCCGACGGAGGTCCGGAGCGAAGATCTGGCGCAGCCCGGACTCTTGATCCCGGGTGATATCCAGGTCGTAGAGGGCGGCGAGGCGTTCCGCGTCGTTGGCCCGGCCTTCCTTACGCAATTCTCTCGTGCGCCGCAGCGCGATGAACGCCGGCGACTCCCGCAGACGGCGCGCGAGGAACACGACCACAATGGCGGGGAAGGTGGCGAGGACGAAGATCCAGCGCCACTCCACAAACGGAAGCAGGGCCGCGGCGAAGGCCGAGGCGAGTAGAGCGCCTACGGGCCAACCACTTTGGACGAAGCTGAACATGAATCCCCGACGACGACTCTTACCGTAGATCTCGTTGAGATAGACACTGTTCACGACCTCCTCCGAGTAGCCAAGACCCGAGATCGCACGAATTCCGATCAAGGCGAGCGCGCCGTTCGCCAGACCCGTCAGACCCGATGTCAGCGCGGCGCCCACGGTGCAGAAGACCAACGCTGGTTTGCGTCCCACGCGGTCGAGCAACGGGCCAACTGCCAGGGACACGAAGAAGGTGCCCAAGGTGACCCAGGTGGCGACTGCGGTGGCCGTACTCGTGGACCACTCGAAGGTCTTCGCTATCTCGGGTAGCAGGGTGCCGAAGAGGACGAAGTCATAGACCGAGAACACCCAGGCAAGGAAGCAGACGATCGACGTCGTCAGCAGGAACTTGCGGCTGTGCTCGGGCGGGCCCTTCAGAAGGACCTCGTCGGAGGGCTTGCCGGACGCCCATTCCTGGTCATCTGCATCGGGGAGCGGGCCGCTCCGGGATGACGTGGCAAGCGGGGAAGGATCGGTGGGGGACACGGGGTAGGCCTTTCGTTCGAGCCGACCGGTAGTACCGAGCAGCGAGGTCGAGGCGGTCGGGGCAACCAGTGGCACACGGTTGCCTCACCAACAGGTCGAGTCATCGTTCAGACCTGGAACCTCATCGAAATCGGGTCGCGGAGTGCGGAAGCGAAAGCAGTCCACGGGAGGGTGCACTTCTACGACCCGATCGTAATTTCCGTATTGCGAAAATATACTTTCGTTCTACGAATAGTGACAGGGGTCACCCGGGATGTCAATACCGTCTGTCGTCACCGAGATGGCTACCGGGGGAGCGGACGTCGACCGACTCTACGAAGACATCGTCGGCGCCGAGTACTCAATCGATCGGACCTCCGCGCTACGCAACGACATCGACGACGTCCGCGCAGCTCTCGAAGCCCAGGTCGCCTACCTCGACAGTCTCATCGGACCACACCGGCATGCATGAGTTAGTTCATGCAGGCATTTGCGTTAACTGATGCTGGCACACGCGCCCCGGTGTCACAGGCGTGTGTTTCACAATCGGACATGCCGACGCCCTGCGGTTCTAGTTTGATTCGGAGTGATCAACAGACGCTGGAATTTACCGGTGGGGCGTCGAGGGGTCGCCCCTCCCGGTGGTGCGAGGCCCCACGTTGGTGCGCCCACGGCGGCGGCCCTCCCGAGGTGATCAGAACCGATTTCAGGATGGACACCGCAGCGTTCTGTCGGGCACTGGTCGCGTATCTCGACGTCGCCGCGCCGGCACCGCTGCGGCCGCTTGGTCGAGCAAGTGATCACCGTCGCTCGTCGAAGGTTCTGGCTGGGCACCTGAACTTGAAGAGACCGTCCGGACTGATTGTGAAGGATGTTGTTTGCGAAAGGATTACCGCGGTGACAGGTCCGCAGCACAAATACCCGTGAGTGAGATGAGTGAGACCGATCCGATGACTTGTATATCCGCTCGTGCGCCGAGCACTGTGCCGGCTTCCCGCGGTGAAGGTACGCCACGGACCGGACCGCCCGCCGACCGTGATCGTGGAGATTGGCGCATCCTGGGGTCGTGCCGGAACGTCGAGTCGTCGTTGTTCTTCTCTCCAGAGGGGGAGCGTGGTCGGGACCGGGCGCGGCGCGAAGCGCACGCCAAACGCGTCTGCCAGGACTGCCCGGTGCTCACCGAATGCCGCGAGTACGCCCTGGCCGCTGCCGAACCGTACGGAACGTGGGGCGGGATGTCCGAGAACGACCGCAGACGGCACATCCGGCCCGCAGACAGAGGGGCGGGCCGCCGACCTTCCTGACGGGGAACCGGTGCGCTGACAGACGATGCGCGCGATTGCAGTGGTGATCTACTCGGCTGTTCGAACGTTCGCCGCGTCGCGGGTCGATGACGATGTGGTCGGGATGCCTCTCCACTACGCCCAGGGCGGTCCTCGCGCCCTTGACCGATGCGATCGCCCCGGTGAGCGTCGAGGTGGTGCTGGCTCCGACCGGGGCAGTGGCGGGGACGGCGATCTGACTTCTCGCCTGAGCTTCGGCAGACCGCTTCCTTGCTTGCTGGGGGCGCCCTCAGGGGGCGAGGTGGGTGAGCTCGGTTCTCGCGGGTTCAGCGCGCTTCGCCTACTCGCCTGCGCCGCGGACGAGGGACCGGGAATCTCCGCGATAGGGGATTCCTCGGGGTGCTGGTGTGCAGGTCGACTGCCGCGTTCCGAACGGTGAGAGTCAGGAGCTAGTGGTGGGCTCGTGGGCGCCGGCGCTTCCGTCCACGTACCGGAGGTCGAGCGAGCGCACCATAGCGATTTCGTAATTCGGAAATATTCTTCCGCAAAATGAGATAATATTGTGATCCGTGGTGCGGAGGATCTGCGATCGCGTCAGGCACAAGGGGGCCACGCTATCATCGCTCGAACCAAGCCTTCCGCTTCGTGGAATACGTTGATGGGCCGGTGACCGCAGAATGGAGATCAGGCATGACAACAGCAACTCGGGCCAGCGCCGGCGGTGGAGTTCAATCGGTCGAGCGGGTGTTCGACATCCTCGAGCTCATGGCGTCGGCCGGCGGCGCGATCGGGGTCAGTGAGCTGGCCGACCGGGCGGGGCTCCCCCTTCCGACCATTCACCGGCTGATTCGCACCCTCGTGGATCGGGGGTACGTGCGTCAGTTGCCGACCCGCCGATACGCGTTGGGGCCGAAGTTGATTCGACTGGGGGACAGTGCTACCCAGCTCATCGGGTCCTGGTCGCGACCTCACCTGTCGGATTTGGTCGAGCGCACCGGCGAGACCGCGAACATGGCGGTGCTCGACGGGAACATGGCGGTCTATGTGGCACAGGTTCCGTCCCCCCACTCGATGCGCATGTTCACCGAGGTCGGTCGGCGCGTGTTCCCGCACTGCACCGGAGTGGGAAAGGCGCTGCTTCTGCAGCTGTCCAACGAGACGGTTCGTTCGCTGGTGACCAGGACGGGTATGCCGTCGTACACCGAGAATTCCATCACCGATCCCGAGACGCTCATCGCCGATCTCGAGGTGAGTAGAAGACGCGGCTACGCCATCGACGAGGGTGAGCAGGAGATCGGTGTTCGCTGCTTCGCCGTGCCGGTCCCCAACGCGCCTACCCCGACTGCTGTGTCGATCTCGGGACCGGCGGCGCGCGTGACCGTCGAGTCCGCCGATGAGATCGCTCCCCTGCTCCAGCGGGTGGCGCTGGAGCTGGGGACCGAGTTCGACAAGGATGCCGCTCTGTAAAGCGGTGGGGGAGGCAGGCTCCGGTGTCGGGCCGGTGCTATTGGGGGCGTGCCGATTGATCAGTCCTTGCCCATCAGTGGTCCTCTTCGCCGATTCTGTGGACGTGGATCAGGTTGGTCGAGCCGACGGTGCCGGGCGGCGACCCGGCCACGATGACCACCAGTTCCCCCTTCTGGTACCGGCCCAACCCGAGCAGCGCGTGGTCGACCTGCCGCACCATCGCGTCGGTGCTCTCGACCGGATCGACGATGAACGTCTCGGTACCCCACGTCAGCGACAACTGGCTGCGCACCTCCGGCAGCGGGGTGAACGCCAGCAACGGCAACGGCGTGTGCAGCCGCGCCAACCGGCGCACCGTGTCCCCGGACTGGGTGAACGCGACCAGCGCCTTCGCATCCAGCCGCTCCCCGATGTCGCGGGCCGCATAGGAGATGACACCGCGCTTGGTCCGCGGCACGTGCGTGAGCGGCGGCACCTGAGTGGACTCGTTCTCCACCGCCTCGACGATCCGCGCCATCGTGCGCACCGTCTCCATCACGTACTTGCCCACCGACGTCTCACCCGACAGCATCACCGCGTCCGCACCGTCGAGGACCGCGTTCGCGACGTCGGACGCCTCGGCGCGGGTGGGCCGCGAGTTCTCGATCATCGACTCCAGCATCTGCGTCGCGACGATGACCGGCTTCGCGTTCTCCCGGGCGATCTGGATCGCCCGCTTCTGCACCAGCGGCACCTGTTCGAGCGGCAACTCCACCCCCAGGTCACCACGGGCGACCATCACCGCGTCGAACGCCAGCACGATCGCCTCGAGGTTGTCGATCGCCTCCGGCTTCTCGAGCTTCGCGATCACCGGGATCCGGCGACCGACCCGATCCATCACGGCGTGAACCAGTTCCACGTCGGCCGGCGACCGCACGAACGACAGGGCGATGAAGTCGACACCGAGACCGAGCGCGAACTCGAGGTCGGCGATGTCCTTCTCCGACAGCGCCGGGACCGACACGTTCATCCCCGGCAGGGACACACCCTTGTTGTTGCTGACCGGGCCGCCCTCGGTGACCCGGCAGATCACGTCGTTGCCGTCCACCCCGGAGACGACGAGACCGACCTTGCCGTCGTCGACCAGCAGGCGGTCACCGGCCTTGGCGTCCTCGGCGAGCTGCTTGTAGGTGGTCGACACCCGGTCGTGGGTGCCCTCGACCTCGTCGACGGTGATCCGCACTTCCTCACCGTTGGCCCACGTGGTGCGCCCCTCGGCGAACCGGCCGAGCCGGATCTTCGGGCCCTGCAGGTCGGCGAGGACACCGACCGCCTTCCCCGTCGCGTCCGAGGCCGCCCGGACGCGTTTGTAGTTCTCCTCGTGGTCGGCGTGTTCGCCGTGGCTGAAATTCAGCCGCGCCACGTCCATACCGCTTTCGACGAGTTCGCGAATACGGTCACCGGTGGCGGTAGCAGGTCCAAGTGTGCATACGATCTTCGTGTGGCGTAGTGGAGCAGTGTGGCTGTCGAAGTGGCGTGTGGTGCTCGCCGACTCGCTGACGACTTCACTGCGGTGCGGTGCGGTGCGCGTGACCGACTCGGTCATCGCGTACTCAGCCGGGTGTCATCGTGTGCAAGTGCGTTCTTGGTCGAGTGGCATGCGAGCCGGACCTGGCAGATCAGCTGGAGCTGAGCCGAGACCGTCGGGGTGATACCAAGACTGTGCAGGAAATGCTTCTTCATCAGGATCTGCTCCAATCGGCGGAAGTATTGGACGGGGGTGAGACCGAATTCGACAAAGATGTCGGCGTCGGATCTCCGCCGCCCCAGTGCCGCCACTTCTGTGCGAAGTGCACTATTGCAGTGGTGGTATCGATCATTTCTCCTCCTCGGATGGGGACGTATGTACCGCGTGGGAGCCGCCGAACCGCGGTCGGTAGCGTCCGAGGTGACCAGCCTGAAGAAGGGGTGTGGCGGGTATCGATTCCGCCGTCCGGCGGTTCCCCCATACCTGCGCGATCGATCGAGCCCGGGAGCCGAAACGGTGAGAGCCGGCTCCCGGACGCGTGGCACCGACATCCATGCTTATCTGCTGATCGAGTTGCTAATCAAGCAGGGCGTAGGACGACGGTGCATCGTCGGGGCTCTCGGCGAGTGCCTCGAATTCGTTCACATTGTCCAACTCGGTTCCCATGGCGATGTTGGTGATGCGTTCGAGGAACACCTCGACGATCACGGGGACTTTGTGCTCGCCCGCCAACGTCTTGGCCCGTTCGAGGGCCCCGGCAATCTCACCGGGTTCGGTCACTCGGATTGCCTTGCAGCCGAGCCCTTCCGCCACACGGAGATGGTCGACGCCGTACCCCTTCGGGACCGCGGGCAGCACGTCGTGTTCGGTGGCTTCCTGGGTGTTGATGTTGTCGAATCCGAGCGAGACACAGAAGTTCATGTCGAACTGGCGCTGGGCCTGCCGGATCAGTCCCAGGTAGGAGTTGTTCACCACCACGTGGATGTAGGGCAGGTTGAATTGCGCGCCGACCGCCAGTTCCTCGATCAGGAACTGGAAATCGTAGTCGCCGGAGAGCCCGACCACCGTGGCGGTCGGATCGGCGGTCACGACACCGAGGGCGGCCGGCAGAGTCCAGCCCAGCGGGCCGGCCTGCCCGCAGTTGATCCAGTTCCGCTCCTTGTACACGTGCAGGAACTGCCCACCCGCGATCTGCGAGAGCCCGATCGCGCTGACATACCGGACGTCGCGCCCGAAGACGCGGTTCATCTCCTCGTACACCCGCTGCGGCTTGACCGGGACGTCGTCGAAGTGGGTCTTGCGCTGCATGGTCCGCTTCCGGGTGGCACAGTCCTCGACCCAGGTGCTGCGGTCCGGCAGGGTTCCGGCGGCCTTGCGCTCCTTCGCGACGGCGACGAACAGTTCGAGCGCCGCCTTGGCGTCGGAGACGATCCCGTAGTCCGGTGCGAACACGCGCCCGATCTGGGTGGGTTCGATGTCGACGTGAACGAACTTGCGCCCCTTGCGGTAGGTGTCGAGGCCGCCCGTGTGCCGGTTGGCCCAGCGGTTGCCGATGCCCAGGACGAAGTCCGAGGCCAGCATGGTCGCGTTGCCGTACCGGTGGGCGGTCTGCAGACCGGCCATGCCCGCCGCGAGGCGGTGGTCGTCCGGGATGGTGCCCCAGCCCATCAGCGTCGGCACCACCGGAACGTCCAGCAGTTCCGCCAGTTCCACGAGCAGATCCGCGGCGTCGGCGTTGATGATGCCGCCGCCGGCGACGATCAGCGGGCGGTCGGCGGACCCCAGCATGTCGAGGGCCTTCTCCGCCTGCGCCCGGGTCGCCGCCGGCTTGTACACGGGCAGCGGCTGGTAGGTGTCCGGGTCGAACTCGATCTCCGCCAGTTGCACGTCGATCGGCAGGTCGAGGAGAACCGGTCCGGGCCTGCCGGACCGCATCAGGTGAAATGCCTGCGCGAACGCACCCGGAACCTGGGCGGGCTCGAGCACCGTCATGGCCATCTTCGTGACCGGACCCGCGATCGCGGCGATGTCGACGGCCTGGAAGTCTTCCTTGTGCAGGCGTGCGACCGGGGCCTGCCCGGTGATCGCGAGGATCGGGATCGAGTCCGCCATCGCCGAGTACAGGCCGGTGATCATGTCGGTCCCGGCCGGCCCGGACGTCCCGATGCAGATACCGATGTTTCCGGCCTTGGCGCGGGTGAATCCCTCGGCCATGTGGGATGCGGCCTCGACGTGGCGGGCGAGGACGTGCTTGATCCCACCGTGGTCGCGCATTGCTGCGTAGAACGGGTTGATCGCCGCACCGGGGAGGCCGAAGGCCTGGGTGGCACCTTCGAGTTCCAGAATCTTGACCGCTGCATCAGCGGCGCGCATACGAGGCATATCAGTTCTCCATCGAGGATTACGAGTTGAGGCGGGTCACTGGGAGGGGCGGCCGGACAGCCGCTCCACTCCGCGCAGCAGGCCCGAATGATCCAGGCCACCATCACCGTTCGCACGGGCGGAGGCCATCAGCTGGGCGAGGACGGCGCCGAGGGGTGTCACGACGCCTGCCTCACGGGCAGCGCTGGTGACGATGCCGAGGTCCTTGTGGTGCAGGTCGATGCGGAATCCGGGTTCGAACGACCGGTCCAGCATCTTCTGCGCCTTCTGGTTCAGGACGGCGGATCCGGCGAGCCCGCCGCCGAGTACCTCCACGGCGGCCGCGGTGTCGACACCGTAGGCCTCGAGGAAGATGATCGCCTCCGCGAGGAGCTGGATGTTGCCGGCGACGATCAGCTGGTTCGCTGCCTTCACCGTCTGTCCGGAGCCGTTCGGGCCCACGTGGACCACGGTCTTCCCGACGACGTCGAGGATCGGGCGGGCCGACTCGAAGTCTTCCGGGGCGCCGCCGACCATGATCGACAGTGCGGCGTTGACCGCCCCGGCCTCGCCACCCGATACCGGGGCGTCGATCAGCCGGAATCCACGCTCGGTCGCCTGCGCGGCGAGTGCGGTGGTGACGTCGGGCCGGATGCTGGAGAAGTCGATGATCAGCGCGCCTGACGGGGTGTGCTCGAAGACTCCGTCCTCACCGGTGAGTACGGCCTGTACGTCGGGGGAGTCGGGGACCATCACGGCCACGACGTCGGCGCCGGCAACGGCCTTGGCGATGGAGTCCGCTGCGGTGCCGCCGGCCTCGACGAGTGCCGCGGTGCGGTCCGGTATGAGGTTGTATCCGACCACCTGGTGGCCGGCCTTCGCCAGGTTGCAGGCCATGGGGCTGCCCATGATGCCGAGTCCGATGAATGCAATGGTGCTCATGAGGTCTCCTCGAAGTCGTTCGTTGGGGGAAGGTGTCAGGCCTCGACGCGGCGCGCGCCGCGCAGCTCACGGGTCAGCCAGTCGAAGGTGTCCGGCCGGGTGGCTTTGTACTCGAGCCCGACATAGCCGGCGTAGCCGTGTCCGGCGAGCCTCTTCAGGTAGCCGTCGATGTCGAGGGTTCCGGTGCCGGGTTCGCCGCGGCCGGGTGCGTCCGCGATCTGTACGTGCCCGATGCGGTCCGCGTAGGTGTCGATCGCGGCGCCGACGTCGTCGCCGTTGACCTCGAGGTGGTAGAGGTCCGCGAGGAGCCGCAGCGTTTCGACGCCGTGCTCGCTGCGTACGCGGTCGATGACCGCGACCGCGTCGGCGGCCGTTTTGAGCGGGTAGGCCGGCGCCCCGCTGACCGGCTCGATCAGTACGACCGCACCGATCTTCTCTGCCGCCTGCCCGGCGTACGCCAGGTTCTCGGCGGCGATCGCGTCTTGCCGGTCCACCTCGACCGTGTCGAGCCGGTTGCCGTAGAGAGCATTGAATGCTCTGGTGCCCAACGATTCTGCGATACCGATCGCGACGTCGACATTATCGCGGAAGGCGGAGACCTGTCCCGGGTCGGACAGGATTCCCCGGTCGCCGGCGGGCATGTCGCCTGCGGCGAAGTTCAGACCGGTCAGCTGCACGCCGGCGCCGCGGATCGCACGAACGAAGGAGTCGACCTCATCGTCGGCGGGGACGGGCGTGGCGAAGGGCCACCAGAACTCGACGGCGTCGAATCCGGCATCCCGGGCAGCCTGCGGTCGCTCGAGCAAGGGGATATCGGTCAGCAGAATCGAGCAATTGACAGTGTAAGCAGGGCTAACCATCCGGGAACGTTCCTTTCAGGGGGATGCGGGGTGAGGTTGTCGTGGTGATGGAAGTTCGGCGCGCTGGTCCGCCACTGCCCAGACAGCTGAGCGCTTCTCTGGCAAACCGAAGCCGGAAAACTGAAGATTCCTCTTCGTATATTCCGTAATGTGGAAGAAATTTTCCGTTGTGCGATTTGAGTCAACTTGGCTACCGGGCATCTGTCAAGCCCTCACGTCGGCCGCGGAGTGCCGCAGCCCGATTGGCGCATGCCGCAGGACGGGCTGTCCGCGATGCACGCCGACGGCGGCGGGGTGCGTCGAGAGTGCACTGTCGAGGCGCCTCGGCCGAATCCCGGAACGGCTGCGTTGCAGGCGAATCGTGGTCGGGGTGATCGACCTTCGAAGTCGCCCGGTGGGGCGGAGCGCGAGGTATTGACAATGGGGGTGATCCCTGCCACTCTCGTAATGCGAAAGTATATTCTCGAAGAACGGAAACTGGGCGGATGGCGGCAGGAATCTTTGCCGGCATTCTCAGAGATGGCTCTCGATGAGATCGAGGTTCGATTGATGGCACGCAAGCGCGTCGGTGCTCCCGAGCTCGTGCAGACCGAGCCGGTCTCGCTGCAGCACCGAACGCACGGCACACCTGCCGACTACCTGCCGGCGGTCTGTCACCGCCAGCCCCCTGAGACGGCGCTCCATTCCGGAAATGCCCCGCCCCGAAAGTAACCGGTCCAAGACGACATGCGCCCTCCGGGCCGACTGGCACCACATTGATCAAGGAGATCCGATGACTGTGATAGATGAGCGACTGGGTGACCTGCACGCTCGGATTCCCAACGCGTCCATCATCACCGACCCCGATGTGACCGAGAGCTACCGGCGGGACTGGGCACGCGACCCTGACGCCGGCCGGCCGCTGGCGGTCGTGCGTGCCACGTCCACCGAGGACGTCCAAGCGGTGATGCGGTGGGCGACGGTGCACAACATCCCCGTCGTTCCGCGCGGCGCAGGATCGGGTCTGTCCGGAGGGGCGACCGCCGTAGACGGCGGAATCGTCCTGACGACGGAACTGATGCGCAACATCGAGGTCAACCCGGTGACGCGGACCGCCGTTGTGCAGCCCGGTCTGATCAACGTCGAGGTCAAGCGGGCAGTAGCCGAGCACGGACTGTGGTACCCGCCGGACCCCTCGTCGTTCGAGATGTGCTCGATCGGTGGTAACGCGGCCACCAACGCCGGCGGATTGTGTTGCGTGAAGTACGGCGTGACCACCGACTACATCCTCGGCCTCCAGGTCGTCCTGGCCGACGGCACCGTCGTCCGACTCGGCGGCCCACGCCTGAAGGATTCGGCAGGTCTGTCGCTGACCAAGCTGTTCGTGGGCAGCGAAGGCACCCTCGGTATCATCACCGAGATCACCGTCCGCCTCATTCCCGCCCAGGCGCCGGCCAGCACCGTGGTCGGATCATTCGCCACCGTGCAGGACGCGACGAACGCGATCTTGGACATCACCCGGGTGATGCGCCCGGCCATGCTCGAATTCATGGACCGCGCCTCCATCGGCGCCGTCGAGGCTGGCATGAACATGGGCCTCGACCTGACCGCGCACGGCATGCTGATCGCCCAGTCCGACTCGCCCGGCGAGGACCGCGCCCGGGAAACCGAGTTCATGGCCAAGGTGTTCAGCGACAATAACGCCTCCGACGTGTTTACCACCGACGACCCGAAAGAGGGCGAAGCCTTTACCGCGGCACGACGGTTCGCCATCCCTGCCGTCGAACGTCTGGGCAACCTGCTCCTCGAAGACGTCGGGGTCCCGCTGCCCGCACTGCCCGCGCTGATTCAGGGCATCGAAGACATCTCAGCCCGGCGCGAGGTCCTCGTGGCGGTCATCGCCCATGCCGGCGACGGCAACACCCACCCGCTGATCGTGCACGACCCTGCCAACGAGGACGAGACCGCACGCGCGAACATCGCCTTCGGCGAGATCATGGACCTGGCGATCTCCCTCGGCGGCACCATCACCGGCGAGCACGGCGTCGGCCGGCTGAAGAAGGCGTGGCTGCCCAACCAGGTCGGCGAGGACGTCATGGAGTTGACCCGTCGCATCAAGTCCGCGCTGGACCCGCAGCACATCCTGAACCCGGGAGCTGTGATCTGATGTTTCGGCCCGACTATGCCCTGGTGAGGGGCGCGCTCACCTGCAGCTATGGCCGCTGCGGTCCGCCTGTCCGGGTTCCGGCCATTGGGCGGCCGGGGGTGAGGGGCACCGGATCGGACATATCCGTGCATTCACTGTTCGGTTCACTGCGGGCCAAGACTGCGCACGCCGCTGGGCCGGACGCGAATCTACTTGCCACGGCGAACTCCTCGGGTGGTGTGATCGGCGAGATGCTCTCCTCGCAATCCCTGGCGACCGCCGCGGCCGCGGCGGGCCTCCAGGGCAAGGAAGGTGGCCCCTTCCACAGTGCGCTCGGGTGGAGCCTGCTGCCGCTGCTGCTGATATGCATCCCGGTGTACCTACAGGCGACTCCGGTGCTGAGCTGGATGGTGGTCTGAGATGCCCCGTCATGTCGTCGTCGCTCCCGACAAGTTCAAGGGGTCGATCTCTGCGGCCGATGCCGCCGCGGAAATCAGCCGAGGACTCCAGCGGCGCGACCCGACGATCCGGACGATCGAGTGCCCGATCGCGGACGGCGGCGAGGGGACACTCGCCGCCGCTCTGGCGGCCGGCTTCGAGAGGATCCCCGTCGCTGCGCCCGGGCCGACCGGCGAGCGGACGCTGACTGCCTACGCACGGAAAGGGCAGCTCGCGGTGATCGAAATGGCGGACATCTCTGGCTTGCACCGACTGCCCGCCGGGGTACTGCGTCCGATGACCGCGTCGAGCCGTGGTCTCGGCACAGTCCTCGCCCGCGCCCTCGACGACGGATGCCGAGAGATCGTGCTCGGTATCGGTGGCAGCGCCTGCACCGACGGCGGGGCCGGGTTCCTGCGTGCGCTCGGCGCCGAGGTCGTCAACGCTCACGGGAGCCCGATCCGAGACGGAGGCGGCGCCCTGTCTCAGGCCACGATGCTCGATGTTTCCTGGTTGCACCCGGGACTCGGAGACGCGAAGATCACCCTCGCCAGCGATGTGGACAACCCACTGTACGGGCCCACTGGTGCCGCCGCGGTCTACGGACCCCAGAAAGGCGCCACTCCCACACAAGTCGCCGAACTCGATGCGGCACTGGCACATTGGGCCGACCGCGTCGCAGCGGCCACCGGTCGCGACGCCCGAGACAGCCCCGGGGCAGGGGCGGCCGGGGGAGTGGGATTCGCTGCGTTGACCGTTCTGCAAGCGGAGTTCCGCCCCGGAATCGACCTCATCTTGGAGCTGGTGGGCATCGATCAGCACCTCGACGGCGCGTGCGCGGTCATCACCGGTGAGGGCTCTCTCGATCACCAGTCCTTGCACGGCAAAGCCCCGATCGGGGTGCGCCTGCATGCCACCGCTCGCGACGTTCCGACATACGCCATTGTCGGGGTGTCGCGGCTTTCCCCGGAAGAGGAGGCGGCTTCTCAGTTCGCCGCCATCTATTCCCTACGGGAGCGTGAACCCGACGTCGCACGTTCGATGGCGGGGGCTGCCGATCTGATCGCTTCGGCCGCCGAAGAACTGGCCGCCGAACATCTGCTCGCGGTCGATCGAACCTGAGAAGAACGTGCGGGGCTCCTCACGAACCGATCTTCTGAGTAACCCCGCACATTCACCACACCAGATCTGAACCTCAGCCCCGGCACCTGATTCGGCGAGTTCCGGCAACCGCCCATCGCAGAATCCAGTGTCCCTGCACCCCTGTGTGGAGACTTGCCTCGAACCCAAGTCTCCACACAGGTTCCAAGTCAACGATCCTCGTATTCGTGGACTCCGCCCGCGACCCTGCGGTCGACCGCCGGACTACACAAGAGGAAGGTCATGCTTCGCGAACAAAACCCCACAGTTCCCGCGCTCTCACCCAACGAGTGGGAGTGGCGACAACACGCCAGATGCCGCTACTTCGACGCCAACCTCTTCTTCGACCCCGCCGACGACTCCACCGACGAACACGCCGCGAAAGCGATCTGCAACCACTGTCCCGTCCTCACCCACTGTCGTGACTACGCCGTAGATGCCAAAGAGCCCCACGGGATCTGGGGCGGACTCTCGCCCGCAGAGCGAAAGAGGCAGAGGTGGTTCAACAGATTCAAGACCACTCCAACGGTTCCGGAGCAACGTTGTTCCTGAACGCCCCAGCGCTTCACCTTGCATAACAGAAATAGTCTCGAACCAGGGGATGGGACGGGTAACCCACAGGGCTGGGGTACTGCTGGGTAAGCACTACGAGCGTCGCCGGCCCACCGAACTCGACGTATTCAGCGAACAGAAGACCGCCGTCGGTCCTGCGAGATCATCAGGTGACGCGATGGGGGAGACCAGCGCCAGTTCGTAGCCGCACCCGCGCACCGCCGCGGCAGCAACGGTGATCGGCGACCGGCTGGAATCCGGCGTCATGATTGTTGCGGTCCCGGAGTGGACCCCCCAATCCGGCGGGAAGCCACCTTACCGACTCCTGTACATGACTTGTCACCGCTCCCGATCTCGGAAGGCTCGGACCCATGCCGTCGTTCTCGCCCACACTGTCCGGAACGCGCACCCGGCGGTCGTCCGTCCTCGCGGTCGGGGCCACGTCGTTCGCGTTTCTCGTCACGATGATGGGCACGACACTGCCCACCCCGCTCTACTCCATCTATGCGCAGGAGCTGGCGTTCAGCGCGCTCACCGTCACGATCCTGTTCGCCGTGTACGCGGTGGGGGTCGTGGTCGCGCTCGCCCTGTTCGGCCGGCTGTCCGACGACGTCGGTCGGCGCCCGGTGCTGTTCGTCGCGGTCGCCCTCGCCGCGGTCAGTGCCGTGCTGTTCCTGCTGCCGTCGACGCTTCCGGTGTTCGTGGTGGCCCGGGTGATCTCCGGACTGTCCGCGGGTCTCATGACCGGCACGGGCACCGCCGCGGTGATCGACCTGTTCCCACCCGACCGCAAGGCGGTCGGCGGAATGCTCGCGGTCGCGGTGAACACCGGCGGTCTCGGATTGGGCACGCTCAGCGCGGGGGTGATCGCCGACGTCACCTCGAGTCCACTGACCATCCCCTACGTGGTGAACCTCGTGCTCGCCGTCCTCGCGGGAGTCGCGCTGTGGATCTTCGCGCCCGCGCCGGCCACCAGTCCGACGTGGCGGATCCGGCCCCGGCGACTGCAGGTTCCCGCCTCGATCCGCGGCGCCTTCGTCACCGCGGTGCTCGCCGCCGGAACAGCATTCGCGGTGACCGGCGTGCTCACCGCCGTGTCGGCGCTGTTCCTGACGAGGTACCTAGGGACGACCAGCCACTCGATGGCCGGGCTCGTCGTGTTCCTGACCTTCCTGTTCATGGCGGTCGGGCAGCTCCTGGCCCGTCGGCTGTCGACGGCCACCGCGATGCTCGTCGGGTGCCTCGCGTTGGTCCCCGCCGCCGCGCTGCTGGCACTCGCGCTGGCGTACACCGTCCTCGAGCCGCTGCTCGCGTCCGCGGTGGTGCTCGGCGTCGCCGGGGGCCTGTGCCTCAATGCGTCGCTCGCCACCACCGTCGAACGGGTCGAACAGCAGTTCCGCGGCGGAGTGTCCTCGGCGTTCTTCGCGGGGATCTACGTGATGCTGGCCGTCCCCGCGGTCGGTGTGGGTGTGCTCGCACGCGTCACCGACCTCCGCACGGCCGGGATCGTCTTCAGTGGCCTGGTCGCCGCGCTGGGGGCCGGGGTGGCCGTGGCCCAGTTGGTGGCGCGCAGGCGGACCTGAGCGGCGTCAGCCCCGCGGTCTGGTGGTGACGGGCGGGATGGTGATCACCGGACCGGCTCCGCGGGTGCCGCCGTCGGCGGGGCCGTGATCCGGGGCACGGTCTTCTCGGTCGTCGTGATGACGGGAGGCCGGGTGACGGGTGTGGTGACCGGGGCCAGGCTGATCGTCGGGGGCGGTCACCGCACCCCACAACTGAGGCGTTACGGGCTACTTCGATGCGCCGCGGTTTCGCTTCTTTCGGCGACCGGCAGAATCATGCTGAGGACACCGTTGTCGTAGCTCGCCGAAATGCGGTCGACGTCGATGTTCTCCGAGCGACACCTGGCTGGGACGCACACTCGATCTCAGGTAGCGGACTCGGGTAGTTGCCGGCGCACTATCGCCTCGCAGTCAGATGATGAACCTCACGCATATGGCTGCGAAGCAGGGTGTCGAACTCCTCGACATTCCCGTGCTCGACGAAACTCGCAAGTTGGGCATGATCGGCGATGATTCGGTCGATCTGCATCGGATCCCGGCCGACCGAACATGCCGTCATACGTCGCTGCCGATCTCGAAGACCCACGTAGAACGCCGCGAGCAAGGGGTTGGCGCCGTATCGCACCACCACCGAATGGAAATCGGCGTCCTCCGCGGTGAATGCTGCACTGCCGGCGGACGCGGCAAGGTCGCGCTGACGGTTCACGCTGGCGCGCATCTCCGCCGCGGCAGCCTCGCGACGCCCCGTATCGGATCTGAACGAGCACAGGCTGCCGGTCTCCACCAGCAGCCGGGCCGCAACGATGTGCTCGGCCTCGCCGTCCGCGATCGGAACGATCAATGCCCCGCGCTTCGGATACAACTTCATCCATCCCTCGGCTTCGAGCCGAAGAAATGCTTCACGAACCGGTGTCCGGCTCGTGCCCACTCGCGTGGCGATGTCGCCTTCGCTGATCAGCTCACCGCCGGGGAGTTCAGCCGACAGGATGAGTTCCTTGACTGTCGCGTAGACCAGGTCGGACGACGACGGAGTCTTAGACACAACTTGTATCTAAACAGGAGTTCGGCTTAGTGGCAAGAGAAGACGCGCCCCACTACTCGAGGGCGCCCGTGTTGGTGCTTCCCTTTTTCCGGAGGGTGAAGCCGGTGGTCGCGGCCTTCCGGATTCGGTGATAGAGCCCCGTGGGGTGGTGGGCTTTGAGGTCGAATCCTCGGTGCCTACTCGCCACGGTTGATCGCGGCGATGGTCCCCGTATCGCCGCTGGGATCCAGCAACGCCATCGACCCCTCGGAGAGGTAGCGGCGCTCGCCGGACTGCCACTCATCGTGCATGTCGGCCGGGACCGCACCGACGAGTCGGATCACGGCCGCCTCGTTCGGGAAGATGCCCACGACACGGGCTCTGCGCTTGATCTCCTTGTTTACCCGCTCCAACGGATTGGTCGACCAGATCTTCGACCAATGTGCCCGCGGAAATGTGCTGAACGCCAGTACCTCTGACTTCGCCTGGTCCATCAAGGGACCGACCTCGGGGAACCGGCCGGCCAACTGATCGCGGACCTCGTCCCACGTGAAGGCCGCGGTGGCGGGATCGGGCTGGGCGAAGATCGTGCGAAACACCGCGGCGACCATGTCGGAGTGCGACTTGGGGACGTACGCCCACAGGTTTCGCGCGAGAGCTACAGCCACGACTGGGACGTGCCGAGTCGTCGCGCCCGGACCCCGGCCACCGGGGGTGCGCTTACGGTTCGGTCAGCTCGGCCTCGGGGCCTGGAATGCCGCCGAGGGCCGCGGCCAGGCGTTCCCGCGCCCGGCTGAGATGGCTGGTGAGTATCTCCGCGGCCGCGTCCCCGTCGCCGGCTGCGATGGCATCGAGTATCTGCTGGTGTTCGGCGGCGATGCTCTGGTTGGTGAGCAGATGCTTGCCCTGGACCTGGACCATGCACAGCCGCACTTCGGACACCAGCGCCCGGAAGGCACGGCTGGTCCGTGGGCTGCCCATCGCTGTGACCAATGCCGAGTGGAACCGCATGTCGGGTTCGACGATCGAGAGCGGGGTGGCGTCGGTCATCGCCGAGATCTCCGCATTGGCGTCCACGGCATCGTCGGGAACGGTGCGAGACTTCGACAGTTCGCGCAGCACGGCGGCCTCGAGATGTTCGCGGGTCCGGTAGATGTCGCGGACGTCATCAGGCCCGAGATGCGGCACCCGCGCGGTCTTGTGGGTGCTGCGCTGCAGCAATCCCTCGCCCACCAACTTTTCGATGGCCGCTTTCGCGGTCGGCCGGGCCACTTCGTAGTTGCGGGCCACTTCGGCCTCGGTCAGCGCGTCGTCGTGGGTGAGTTCGCCGGAAAACAGTCGTTGACGCAGCTCGAAAGCCAGCGCGTCGACTATCGAGAGCGCCGCGACCCGTCCCGCCATGTCGATCTCCTCCACTCGTGGATGAACTACCCGATCTTCCCACAACGACGCACATGCATTCTTGACAGACCTGAGTACTTGTCTGACAATCAACCAGCGCCGTGGTGGCGGCAATCACAGAGGAGACCTCGATGTATCAACAGACACTGGACCCGATCGGAGGGTCGCTGGGGTGGTCGGCAGTCATCGCGGCGGTGCCGCTCCTGGCGATGTTCGTGATGCTGGGAGTGTTCCGGTGGAAAGCGCACCGGGCGGCCCTGATCGCACTCGCCCTCGCGGTCTGCGCGGCGATCGTCGGCTGGCGGATGCCCATCGCACAGGCGGCGAGCGCCACCGCGGAGGGCGCATTCTACGGGCTGTTTCCGATTCTCTGGATCCTCGTCAACGCCCTGTTCCTCTACAAGTTGACCGTCGTCAGCGGCTGGTTCCAGGAGCTGGGCCGGGTGATTCGGTCGATCTCCGATGACCAGCGCATCCTTGCCATCCTGATCGCGTTTTGCTTCGGCGCTCTCCTCGAGTCACTCGCCGGCTTCGGCGCTCCGGTCGCGATCTCGGCGGCGATGTTGCTGGCCGCGGGCATGAAGCCGCTCAAGGCCGCGTGCACCTCACTCCTCGCGAACACCGCGCCGGTGGCGTTCGGCGCGCTCGGTGCGCCGATCCTGGCGCTCGCCGGGGTGACCGGACTGCCGCTCGACGACCTCTCCGCCATGGCGGGCCGTCAGACCCCGTTCATCGCCGCCATCATCCCGCTGGTGATGGTGTTCCTGGTCGACGGCCGCCGCGGCGTGCGCCAGACCTGGCCGGTCGCGCTGGTCGCCGGACTCGTCTTCGGGTTCGCGCAATTCCTCACGGCCAACTACTTCACGGTCGAGCTGACGGACGTGGTCGCCGCGGTAGTGACGGTGATCGCCGTGCTCGGCATGCTGAAATTCTGGAGTCCCGCCGAGACCTTGGCGGCCACCCCCGACGTGCCAGCACATGCCGGCGGCCAGGCTCCCGTGGGTGCCGGTATCGGTGTCGGCATCACGTCCGCATCAGGGGCCGGCGCGACGACACCCACGTCACCCGGCCGATTCGACCACTACGGGCCCGGGCGCCGCGCCGTCTACGCGCTCGCCCCGTACGTGACGATCATCGCGATCTTCTCCCTCGCTCAGGTGCCGGTCGTGAAGGTCTGGCTCGCCGATATCGGCACGGTCGCCTTCGCGTGGCCAGGACTCGACATCGTCGATCCGGACGGAAACGCCGTCGGTGCACAGACATTCAAGCTCGACCATCTGCGCGCGACGGGCACCCTGCTGCTGTTGTCGGCGGTCGTGACCACCGCGATCTACGGCATCGGGATCCGGGAGGCGCTCCGCGCGTACCGGGACACTCTCGTGCAGCTACGGTGGACCATCGTCACCGTGACCGCGGTCCTGGCGCTGGCGTTCGTGATGAACCTGTCCGGTCAGACGGGCAGTCTCGGAATGGCGCTGGCCTCCACCGGAGGGTTGTTCGCGATCCTCTCTCCCGTGATCGGATGGATCGGCGTCGCCATCACCGGATCCGACACGTCGTCGAACTCGTTGTTCGGCGTCATGCAGATGACCGCGGCACAGCAGGCCGGACTCGACCCGGTGCTGATGGCGTCCGCCAACTCCTCGGCCGGCGTGCTCGGCAAGATGCTGTCACCGCAGAACCTGTCGGTGGCCGTCGCGGCGGTGGGACTGCCCGGCAGCGAGGGGGCCATGCTGCGCAAACTCATCGGGTGGAGCCTCGGGTTGCTCGCGTTCCTCACGATCATCGTTTACCTGCAGTCGACCCCGGTACTCGGATGGATGGTTCCATGAGTCTCGACGTCTTGACCCCTGTTTCCGAACTGACAGCAGCCCTCGGCGACGTCGTCGTCACCGAGCCCGACCTGATGCTCGCCTACCGCCGCGACCAATCGCTGCTCACCGCGGCGGGAATGCCGCTCGCGTTGGTCCGTGCACGCGACACCGACGATGTGGTGGAAACCCTGAAAATTGCTCACCGGCACGGTGTCCCGGTCGTCACCCGCGGCGCGGGCACCGGCCTCGCCGGAGCCGCGAATGCACTCGACGGGTGCATCGTGCTCAGCGTGGAGAAGATGAACGCCATCCTCGACATCGACCCGGCCGCACGGACCGCCACCGTGCAACCCGGTGTGATCAACGGCGACCTGGCGGCGGCGGCCGCCGAGTTGGGTCTCTGGTATGTGCCGGACCCGGGCAGCCGGGCGATCTCGAGCATCGGCGGCAACCTCGCAACCAACGCGGGAGGCACCTGCTGCGCCAAGTACGGCGTCACCGCCGACCACGTGGCCCGCATCAAGGCCGTGCTCGCGGACGGGCGGATCATCCACACCGGCGCGGCGACACGTAAGAACGTGGCCGGGCTGAACCTTACGCAACTGCTCGTCGGGTCCGAGGGAACCCTCGCGGTGATCGTGGAAGCGACCATGCGGTTGCGGCCGGCGCCCTCCGCCGCCGCCACGGTGGTCGCCAGCTTCCCCGAGACCGCGCAGGCCATCGACGCGGTGCTCGCGATCCGGCAGACCGCCGAACCGTGCCTGGCGGAACTGATGGACCGCACCACCATCGCCGCCGTCAACGACATGACCCACATGGGCCTCGACGAGTCCGCCGGTGCACTCCTGCTGATCCAATGCGACGGAAGGGATTCCACCGCCGAAGCCCGGATCTGCGCGCAGGCCTGCACCGAGGCCGGCGCCACCGAGGTGTACGACACCGACGATCCGGTAGAGGGCGAAGCGTTCATGCAGGCGCGCCGTGTTGCGCTGACCGCGTTGGAACGACAGGGCTCAACGCTGCTCGACGACCTGTCCGTCCCGGTTCATCGGCTACCCGAGATGCTGCACGCCATCGAGGGCATCGCGGCACGCTACGAGCTGACGATCGGCACGTTCGGCCATGCCGCGGACGGCAATCTGCACCCGACCATCGTGTTCGACGCGTCCGACAGCGAGCAGTCCACGCGGGCGATGCAGTCGTTCGACGAGATGGTGGCCGAGTGCCTGGCTCTGGGCGGATCGATCAGCGGTGAACACGGAATCGGAGTCCTCAAGGAGCCGTACATGGAGGCCATGGTCGGTGCCACCGAACGTGAGCTGATGGCCCGGGTCAAGGCAGCGTTCGACCCGAGGAACATCCTGAATCCAGGCAGGGGCATGTAATACGGGGCGGGGACGGCTCCGTATTTTTCCGCCGTGCGCGGGGCTGCGGGTGGCACTGCGGTGAGAGACCGAACCGCGCACGCACCCCGATTCACCGCAACCGTGCGCCTCGCCGGCCACACCGCAACCGCCGATGCGACCACGAAGACGGCAGCGAAGACCGCATCGGCGGCGGCGCTCATCGACACGCTCTTCACGCAGCACTGAACTACCGATGTTCGTTTTGTCCGTTGTTCACCGCAGTGAACAACGGACAAAACGGACATTCTTGGGGGTCTTGGATGCGGTGAGGCGCGAGGTGCGTCAGGCGCGTCGGTGGAATTGGTTATCGTCGAAGGTCTGCAGAACCAAGGGGGTACGGGGTCCATGACATCGGACGCTGCCAAATACGCTGGCAGACAAGCGTTCCCGCTTAGCCGATAACTTATATTATGTCAACTAATAGATATCGGATCGCGTAATCTGCGAACTCGAACCCCTCAGGGACACGCCCCGGCGCCCCGATCCATGCGCCCCTCAATCGGATAGATGCAGTCGAACTGGGGACCCCGCCATCTCCGATGCCACGGGGCGGTCCGATTACGACTGCTGTCCCTGTCTCTGCTCGATGATCCATGCCGCAATCTGGGCGCGGGAGGTGAATCCCAGTTTGGAGAGGATATGCTCCACGTGACCCTGCGCGGTACGTTGCGAAATGACAAGCTTGTCGGCGATCGCCTTGTTGGTGAGACCCTCGGCGACGAGTTCCGCTACCTGTTGTTCCCGCTGCGTAAGGCTCGTGAGTCCCGGCTGGGCGGTGGTCACGGCGGCGGTGCTTCCATGCTCGTTGAGGGCGAAGGCGGCGGCGTCTTCGAATCTCATCCCGCGACCGCGCCGGAACTCCGTTTCGAACGCGCGGCCCCCGATCGTCCGTCGAGCCTGTCGCTCGAACCGGTCATGTATGAGGTGGAGATTGGGGTAGATGGTGTTCGGGCCCGCAGCCGTTTGGGCGAGCGCATCGGTCGCGCCCATCAGTTTGGCAACACGCCGGGGAACTCCCGCTTCAGCTGCGATCCACGAGAGGATCTCCATGCATCCAGCGGCGCTGATACGGTCGTCCACCAATCGAGCACACTGTAGTCCCTGCGTGACAAGGTCTTTCGCATGGGAGTGCTCGCCCCGATTCCAGGCTCCCATCCCTAACCCCCACAGCGACCATCCGCGATAGACGGACTCGCCTCGCGACGCGGTGAGCGCGAGCACCTCCCGCCGACATTCTTCGCTCCGCGTCCGGTTGCCGGCCGCGTCACTGGCCAGTGCGAGTCCGAGCAGCGACCAGATCATGTACAGCGGGTTGCCGTCCTCGCGGAAGACGCCAAGCGAGGATTCGGAGTACTCGCACGCCGTTGAGGTATCCCGGGTGATCAGTGCGTGATGGCCGGCGGCATCGGCCGCGAGCGCCCTGCCGGTGCGGTCGCCGAGCTGCGCCGCCACGGTGGCTCCGCGTTCCGCGTAGAGTGCCGATGCCTCCAGGTCGCCGTGCAGCCCGGAGAGCACACTCAGCGCATGCAACGCCTTGATCCGCTCCATACTGGGTTCAGGGTCCTGCATGGTCAGAAGTTGCGCGAGCCACCGCATCCCCTCACGGAGCCTGCCCCGCACCAGCCAATACGGGTACAACGCCGCTGCCATGCGAAGTCCCGCATCCGCCTCTCTTGGGCTGGTCAGGCAGAACTGTAGCGAGGCAAGGATGTTGGGTTGTTCGGCGTCGAGACGCACGATCGAAGCCTCCTGCCTTGAACTGATCCAGTCGACCTCCGCCCGCAGCACCACGTGCTCGTACCAGTCCCGGTGTCGCCGCAATAGCGATCCGAATTCGCCGGTCTCCTGCAACCGTTCCGTCCCGTAGTCGCGCAGCGTCTCGAGCATCCGGTACCGCACCGCTCCGCCGATCTCTTCCCGGATCAGGATCGATTTGTCGATCAGCGAACCCACCACATCCACAACCTGGTCCCCCGCTGCGGGGTCGCTGCAGATGGCTTCGACGGCGTCGAGTTCGAAGCTGCCCGAGAAGATAGCCAGCCGCCCCCACATCTCCCGTTCAGCCCGAGTACACAACTCGTGGCTCCAGTCGATGCACCACTGCAGAGTTTGCTGCCGAGCCGGCGCCCCGCGACCGCCCGACGTCAACAGGCCATAGCGGTCGGTCAGCCGTTGCAGTATCTGCTCTACTGACATCGATCGGAGCCGTACAGCCGCCAGTTCGATCGCGAGCGGCAGGCCGTCGAGGCGTCGGCAGATCGTCGCGACTACATCCTGGTTGTTCTCGGTGACGGTGAAGCCGGGGACCACTGCGGCTGCGCGTTCGGCGAACAGGATCACCGCCTCGTAGTGGCTGAGCCCCCCACTGACCGCCGACTGTTGGTTCGGTTGCGGCATCGCCAAGGGCGGCACCCGAAACGTGGCGATAACCGGGACTCCTCCAGCGCACCCACACGGCGCCTTCGGCATGGGCCCAGTCAGTCAGCTCAGAGGTAAATGGTCAACCCTATCCATAACCCGGGCACCTACCCGTTCAACGTCCAGGTGACGTTTCTCGTGCCGGCCGCCTAGCGTCAGTACCCCTCGCCGGATTTACCTCATCGCTTCCTCTCGCGCTCTTGGATGATCCGATCGGCCAGCCGATACACCGCGCGCACGCCGGTGGGAAGTACGTCGGGTACGGCTCGGCCTGCGGTAGCAGTGTCGGAATCCCCAGGGACAATCCCCCTCCAGCACGACATACCAATCCCCAGCTATCACATCTGGCCTGCCCAGATGTAGCTACGCCGACCTTGTTCCACCGCTGGATCCCATACCGCGGATAGCACTCCCCGCCCGGGCAGCAGCGACTCGCAATGGGCCCAAGTCACTGAAGGTTTGGGACTGTATTCCGATGGCGGCCGGCCCAAATCGCCGGCCGTGGCGGGGCCACAGGACGTCAATCACTACGCAGGGCGTTCGCACGGGCACCGGAGTTCGAGTCAACAACCAGGTATGCGGACGAGTCGGGAAATGAACCGTAGTACTTGGCGTACACGATGGTGTCGTCCTCCGTCAGGTGCAGGCCCAGGTCTATAGCCAGCTCCGCGGCGGCCTTCTCGTCCGATCGTGCGACGTACCAGTGGTAGAGCCGAGGGCCACCGAACCAGAGAACCAGCGCTCCGATCACGACAACCGCAACAACGATGCCAGTCCGCATTCGCCGTGATGGCTTCGGGAAGACCGTCATCCCTTGATACGACCACAACCAACAACCGCCACCTCGTCAGGGATACCGACCATGGTGGCGCATTCGCGGGCCGAGATGATGCGGCGCCGTCATCCAGCGCGCGGTCCCCGGTACATGAAGCGGCGCCGTACGTCCGCGAGGCCCCTTCATTGGGCTCATTGGGCAGTTGTACCGATCCGCGGTCAAGCCCCAGGGAGTGGTGTACGACGGTCGACGCGTGACTCCTCGTGGGGTTATGCGGTCAGAGCCGCCGGCGTCACCTCCTCGGTAGGTTCGGGTGTGGCGTGGGTGCCGCGAGACCGGGCGAGCACGTCGAGGCCGAGGTAGCGGCGGCCTTCGATCCACTCCTCATGCTGCTCGGCGAGTACCGCGCCGACGAGCCGAATCAGGGCGGTGCGATCGGGGAAGATCCCGACGACATCAGTCCTCCAGCGGATCTCCTTGTTCAATCTCTCCTGGGGATTGTTCGACCAGATCTGACGCCAGATCTGCTTCGGGAAGCCGGTGAACGCGAGCAGATCCGGGCGAGCCGCGTCGAGATGGTCGGCGACCTTCGGAAGCTTCTCCGACAAGGCGTCGATCACCCGACCATATTGAGCATGAACGGAATCGGCGTCCGGCTGGTCGTAGACGGAGTGCAGGAGCGCACGCACCCAGGGCCACGAGTTCTTCGGTGTCTGGGACATGAGATTCGTCGAATAATGCGTCCGGCACCTCTGCCAAGCGGCTCCGGGCAAGGTGGCGCCGATCGCCGACACGAGGCCGGCGTGCGCGTGAAGAGGTCACCAACCGCACGCCGGACAGCCCGCGGGCGACCAACGACCGGAAGAACGCCAGCCAACCGGCCCCGTCCTCGGCGGAGGTCACCTCGATTCCCAGGATCTCGCGGTAACCCTCGGCGTTCACTCCGACCGCCACCAGAGCGTGCACGTTCACCACCCGGCCGTTCTCGCGGACCTTCAGGACGAGGGCGTCGGCGGCGACGAACGTATACGGGCCGGCGTCGAGCGGGCGGCTGCGGAACGCCTCCACCTGGGCGTCGAGGTCCTTCGCCATCACGGACACCTGGGATTTCGACAGGCTGGTGATGCCGAGCGAGTCGACGAGTTTCTCCATCCGGCGGGTCGAGACCCCGAGCAGGTAGCAGGTGGCCACCACCGACGTCAGGGCCCGCTCGGCACGCTTGCGGCGCTGCAGTAACCAATCAGGAAAGTACGAGCCCTGACGCAGCTTGGGGATCGCGATGTCAAGGGTTCCGGCGCGGGTGGGGGTACCGCCCTGCACGAAGTGCTTGGGGGAGCGAAGTCCCAGTGGCGGTAACCGTTCCGGCTGTTGGTGCGGTCCTCGGAGCTCACCAAAACCGGCGCCGCACAGGCTGTCGGCCTCGGCGCCCATCAGCGCGTCGATGAACGTGGACAGCAGGCTGCGCAGCAGGTCGGGGCTGGCGTCGGTGAGGCGATCGGTCAGGAACTGGTGCAGGTCGATATCGTGGGCAGTGGTCATCGCGTGCTCTTTCGTCGAGTCGAGTTGGTAGCTCTCTCGAAGAATCACGCGATGACCGCCTACTTTCCGGCTACGACACGCCGGTGACGTCCTGATCCGGCTCGTACACCATCGTCATGGACGCAACCCGATCCGCCTCCGGCGGTCGATACACAGCGCAGGAGGTTGTTGTCATGCTCGACTTGTCGTACTGGTTCCCCGACGTCATCAACGCTCTGACCGCAGCAACGAGGGGTGGCAGTCGCGTCCATTCAACTAACCCCGGAGGTGATGACAGTGATTTCGATCCCCCCATACGGGTTGGGCGACAGCTGGATGGTGTGGACACCTTGGCTGGTGCCCATCGTTCTCTGCTGGAACTCCCGGCACTGACCCAGTACCTACCGCGCGCAGCTGACATGACTATGGCGGACCATATCACCGCTGTTCCGGAATAAGCGGACCGTCTTTGGCCAGGTCACGGGCTTAATCGGGCGTATGCGTCTGATCGCGCCCATGCTGGCCACGGCCGGCACACTCCCGGACAACACGGACCGTCCGTGGAGTTTCGAGATGAAGTACGACGGGTGCCGGATGCTGGCCTCGGTGGGCAGCTGCGAGCCGGTGCTGTGGACCCGCGCCATGAACGTGGTGACACCTCAAATCCCGAGATCGCCGAAGCTTTGACAGCGGCATTCGGCGGCCGCGGACGCATCGTTCTCGACGGTTCGGCCTGCTCCAGCGGCGCATTGGGATTGCACACGCGACGAAGCCGTTACAACGACGAATCTCTATGACATTCTTACCCTTTGGCGTCCTGGCGTTCGACGACCTGGACCTCATGAGCGCGCCGCACCTGGATCGGCGGGCGGAGCTTGTTGAGCTGGATTCGGTCATCCAGGACGTCGGCGGCTTGCCCATCACCGTCGTCCGCACTGGGAAAATCAGAGCAGCAGAATCAGTTTGAATTCCGCGAAACGTGCTGGAATGGAGGGAATTTTGGCCAAACGGTCGCCATCGATCTACCTTCCGGGCCAGCGGAGTCGAGCCTGGATCAAGCACGCAATCCGGACTCGCAGTTCGGTTTTGGCGATCGGCTTTGTCGGCTCCAGTCGGTCGGTTGCCGTGCTGATCCTCGGAGCGTACGACGCTACTGGTAATGCGGGATATTCAAACCTGCGGAGTGCCGATCGATGATGGAGAGCAAACCGGGGAGTCGGTGTTGCACGCGCTTGTCACGTTGCGTCGACTTGGGGCGATACCTAGATCATGAGGGCGAGGAAGGCCGCGATAGGTACCAGCGCTCTTGTCGCGATCGCAACCATCGCCGGCGCCTACTCGGTTATTCATCACGCCGCCGACCCAATCGTGCCGATGGCATCGGGGTATTTAGAAGAGCATTCATCGAGCACGCAACAAGCTCGTCGGGGAACTCGGCGTGTCGTGAAAGGTGCGGAATACGGACAAGATCGTTGAGTGCTGTGCGAACCGCATTCACCAGCGCGAGTGCGTCTGCCTCGGTGACTTCTGAACGCGAGGTTCGTAGCCATTTGACCCATTCGGCGAGGTCGTCCTGGCGGATTCGCCGATCACGCTCGGCAGCACTAGCGGGGAGGTTGAGGGCTTCGGTAACTGACACCGCGAACAGATCCGTTGCTTCGGTTGCGATACGAACATAACCTCTCACGAGGCCTTCGATGACCTGTTCATCGGAGACGCTGTGATGCATGGTCCTGGAGCTCTCCAGGGCCATCCATTCCTGTACTCGGATGATCATGGCGGAAAGGATGTCGGCCTTGCTGTCGAAGTACCTGTAGACGGCAGGGCCTGCGATGCCGAACTCGTCGAGGCTGACTCCACCGAAACCGCGCTCCCGGAACGCGCGCGCCGCTGCTGCGATGATCTGTTCGCGACGTGATGTACCTGGTCGTTCATTTGCGACTGGAGCCTCCGCCGCTGGCGCATCGCGGGACTCGGGTGACGCTGACGCGAATTCGGGGGTATTGATGGCTGCCAACGCAGCAGACACCAGCAGTGGGGACAGGCGACGCTGCGACAGTAACCGGTCGCAGTGCCCTGGGCTGGTGATGATGCTCACCGCCATCCACGCGCGTACGTCGGCACCGAATCTGCTCTTGGAGGGATCGGCTTTTTCAATGGCCCTTCGCACCGCGCCTCCGATGCGACGAGTACCCTCGCGCACTCGCTCGAAGTCATCGGCGGTGAGGTGCCGTGCTTCTCGCTGCCATAGGGGGCCGAGTCGAAGGCTCTCCAGTGATGCCTCGACCATCCGCGTCAATAACTCCTCTAAGCTGCAGACGCCGGTTTCGGAGCGCTCGGCGGATTGGGCTGCCATGAGCAGTCGGTCCTGGTCTTCGAGGACCACCTGCGACAGTAGATCCTGCTTGTTGGCGAAGTGCCGGTAGATCGCCCGTGCGGTGACGTCGGTTGCCTCGGCGATGTCTTCCATCCGCACGGCGTGAAACCCGTATTTCGTGAACAATTCACTGGCGTTGTGGAGTATCTGCGCACGCCGGTCACGGGGTCGCCGGCGCGTGGCAGCGGACGCCTTCACAGTTTGCGATGCGGTCACGACGCCCCCTTTCCTCCTCGAGGCCCATATGGGATGCACACATGTCCGGACAGGCGGCGCAGCCGTTAGTACAGCCTTCTGACGATATACCGGCGGCGGACGGTCCCCCGCAGTATCCCGCACTGCCGCCGTTCGAGGGCCGATCGGACACAATGCCTCCTCCCACGCGAGGCGATGCAGGCGCACTGCGCCCGAGCGTGGGGGAAGTCTCCACTACGGCCGCAGTCCGAACAGTATGCACAATTGCGATAAGAGTCATGGACAACTTCCGTTACTTGATGCTACCTGCTTGATTCGTTGAAAGATACGTCCGCCTGACATTTTCGGCTCAAGGCCCAGGGACGCGCCACCGCGCACTGCCGCGGTTCACTCGCGGATCGGCAGCTCTTCCGACCTGGAATTTGCAGCCTCACCAGCTCATATGCTTCCGAATGAACGAAAAATCAACCATGCATCCTCTGAACTCTCCGGCTCTGAGCAGTTTCACATTCTCAGATACGAGCTATTGACATATCTACGGCGGGGGGCCTATTAATGTGAGTAGAAGCACACCCGGATCGTGAATCAGACCACTAGGGATCAAGGACATGCCTCCTCGCGGAGGCGACCATCCGCACCCGGCCGGTCACAGCTTCTGCTTACGCCCGTTCGAACAAAGGAACTTCGATGAAGGATCTGCAATTTCTGCAATGGAAGACCGATCAGAAGGTAGGCACGGTCTGGCTTACCCGCCCGCCGGTCAACGCGGTCACCCGGGAGATGTACGCAGAGATCAAGTGGTTCTTCACCCACACGGAGGAGTACCTCCCCGAGGCTCGGGCGATCGTCTTGACCGGCGCCGGCAAGCACTTCTGCGGCGGCAACGATCTCACCGAATTCCAGACGATGACGCCGGAAAACGCCGGTGAGCGCATGCTTGCGGTCCGTGAAGCGTTCTGGTCGATCTACGATTGCCCGTTGCCGGTGATCGCAGCTGTCCACGGAGTGGCCGTGGGCACCGGATTGGCCCTGGCAGCGTCGTGTGATCTGGTCGTGGCAGCCAAGGGCGCCACCTTCACGCTTCCCGAGGTCAACGTCGGTGTGATGGGCGGCGCCAAACATGCCTCACGCCTGGTACCGCAGCAGTTGGTCCGCTATTTGCACCTCACCGGCGAACCGCTGTCTGCCGAGGAACTCGCGCAGCAGGGCGGCGTCTTGAAAGTCGTCGATCCCGATCAGCTACTCGACGTAGCCTACGACGTGGCGGCCAAGATGGTCCGGCACTCGCCGGTCACGTTGCGGTTCGCCAAGCGCAGCCTCAATGCGATCGAATACCAGGACCTCAAGGGCGGCTACGAGTTCGAGCAGGGTCTTTCCGGCGAGTTGTCCGCCTACTCAGACGCCAAAGAGGCCGTGGCAGCATTCTTCGAGCATCGCGCGCCGGCCTACACGGGAGCATGAGATGAATGCTGTTTCACCTGTGCCGGTCGAGCAGATCACCGAGATCGCCGATCTGCGGCGCGAGGCTCGGAGGTGGCTTGCCGAAACAGAGATCCCCACCGTGCCGTTGGAGCTGGAGGAACGGTTCAACGTCCTTCGTCGATGGCAGCGCACACTATTCGATGGCGGATGGATGGGGCTGGGATGGTCACGTGAAGCCGGCGGACGTGGCCTCACCGCGCGGCACCAGCAAGTCTTCTCCGAGGAGCTGGCGCGCGCTCATGCACCCGCCCCGATCGGGTTGATCGGCCTCGATGTGGTCGGCCCCTCGATCCACCGGTACGGTTCGCCCGAGCAGCGCTCCCGTTTTCTGCCACCGCTGCTCGTCGGCGAAGACATCTGGTGTCAGGGGTTCTCCGAACCCTCTGCCGGCTCCGACCTCGCATCGCTGCGGACCCGCGCTCTTCGCCACGGGGACAAGTACGTCGTCAACGGACAGAAGGTCTGGACCAGTTGGGGCAATCAGGCCAGTTGGTGCGCATTGCTGTGCCGCACCGACCCCGACGCCGAACCCAAGCACGCCGGCATCTCCTACCTCATCGTCGACATGAGTTCCCCCGGAATCACCGTCCGTCCACTCGTCCAGATGACAGGCGATGCCGAATTCTGTGAGGTCTTCTTCGACAACGTCGAAGTCCCGGTCGGCAACCTGGTCGGCAAGGAAAACGACGGCTGGCGAATTGCCCTCGACACCCTGTCTCAGGAACGTGGCAACTATGCAATGCGCCGACAGGTGGAGATCGGCTGGGGTGTCGAGAAGACGATCGACGGACTACGAGGCGCCTCCCTGGAATCGACGACCAATCGTCGGATCAGCACCGCCATCGGAGAGTCACATGTGGCGCTGCGGGTGTTGGATGCTCAGATCCGCCGAACTGTGCAACGCCTGATCGACGAAGTGGGACCACATCCGCTCGACTCGATCGACAAGCTCGTCCTCAACGACGCAGAGCAGGTGGTCGGCCGCGCCCTCGTCGATCTCCTCGGACCGTTCCGCCTCGACGCCGAATCACAACCTCTCGGGCTGAACGCCGCGCAGTTGATTCACGATCATTACTTCTCGCGTGCCGCATCGATCTACGGCGGTACATCGCAGATCCAACGCAACATCGTTGCCGAGCGGCTGCTCGGCCTACCCAGGAGCCGATGATGAGTCTCACCGCAGCTGACGTGGACCTCGTCACCCCGATCCGCGAATTCTTTGACCGCCGTGTCACATCCGACTACCGCCATGCCCTGCTCAGTGGCGGCGGCTGGGACCCGGAGCTGATGGCCGAACTCGACGACCTCGGCTGGTCCGAGCTGACCCGCCCCGAAAACCGCGGTGGTCTAGGAATCGACCTGACCGCGGTCGCCGGTCTGATCGCCTTGGTCGGTGATCGGCTCGTACCCGGCCCCCTGGTCGAGCAACTGATCTTGCCGGCGTACCTCGACATTCCCGACGGTTCGCTCGTCGCCTTCGCCGACCCTGCCGTCACTCTCGACTGGGCATCCTCGATCGGTTCCGTGCACATGGAATCGGGGCAGATCCAGGGAACGATCGAACTCGTACGCTTCGGCGCCGAGGCCGACTCGCTGGTACTGGCAGTCGACGGCCCGGACGGACCGGCGCTGCTGCTCCTACCGGGCAGTGACCCGGCGCTGGCGCTCACGCCGATCAGCAGTTCCGATCCCACATCGCATTACGTGCGCCTGGAGATCGCATCGCGAACTGTCACCGACGCCGAGATCCTCGCCACCGGAATCGAAGCGGCCACACTCCTACGACAGATCCGGGCATGGTTCCGGCTTCTCACCGCGTGCGAAATCAGTGGTATCGCCCGCCGTATGCTCGAGAAGACTGTCGAGTACGTCGCGCAGCGCCAGCAATTCGGCAAGCCCGTCGGATCCTTCCAAGCCGTGAAACACATTGCGGCGTCGATGGCACAGGCGGCCATCTCGATGGAGGCGCTCTGCGAGGCAACGGTTTCCGATATTGCCTCTGCCGAGGTTGATTTCGACATCGAGATGGCAACGTGGACGGCCAAGGCCTATGCCGCCGGCGCCGGACGACAGGTGGTCGAGGACGCCTTGCAGTTGCATGGCGGGATCGGCTTCACCACCGAATACGACCTACACTGGTACTACCGCCGCGTCCTCGCCCTGCGGACCTGGTATGGGGACGAGCACGAACTCCACGCACTCATCGGTTCGCGGCGCCTGACCGACGGAGTCGACCGATGATCACCGCAACTCACACCGATTCCGCGCGCCGCGACCGCTACCTCACCAGCGGCGAGTGGAGCCACAGCACGATCGATTCTGCTTTGGCCGAGTATGCACACCATCATCCCGATCGGCTGGCTGTGGTCGATGGCGATCGTCAGGTCAGTTATGCCGAACTCGACGCCATGATCCGCCGGTTGGCCGGCGTGCTACTCGAGCGTGGGATCCGGCCGGGGGACTCGGTGGTCTGGCAGTTGCCGAACTGGCTTGAAGCGATTGTCGTACATCACGGCGCGCTGCGGATCGGCGCCGTCTCCACCCCGATCATCCCGATCTATCGACATCGCGAAGTGCAGTTCATTCTGAAGCAGTCGCGAGCGCGTATCGCGTTTGCGCCCGGCATGTTCCGCACCTTCGACCACCGCGGGATGTTCGACGAGCTGGCGCCCACGCTTCCCGACCTCGAGCATGTGATCACCGTTCGCGGTTCCGACAACGAGTTCGACCACCTCCTCTCGGGCGCAACTCCACTCGACAATCCCGTCGAGCACGCCAGCACCGATATCGCATTGCTTCTGTACACATCCGGAACCACCTCCGATCCGAAGGGTGCTCTACACACCCACGAAAGCCTGGATTACGAGAACCGGAGCATCATCGAACTCTTCGATCTGACCGGCGAGGACATCGTGTACATGCCCTCACCGGTCGGTCACATCACCGGAATTCTGTACGGACTGCAGTTGCCGTTCATGCTCGGCAGCCATGTCGTGTTCCAAGATATCTGGGACCCCGGCGCCGGTCTGGAGTTGCTGCAACGCCGACACTGCACGTTCGTCGTCGGTGCCACACCCTTCTTGCACGGACTGGTACACCACCCGGATCTCGCCGAGTACGACATCGCCCTGCGGGTTTTTGGTTGCGGTGGCGCCGACGTACCCCCCGAACTGATCCGGCAGGCCGAGGAGCAGCTGGGCTGCACCGCGACCCGCATCTACGGATCGACCGAATTCCCGACTCTGTCCGGCGGAAACGCGAGCGATCCGCTGGACAAGCGCGCCACCACAGACGGGCGTCCTATCGGGTCCGCAGAAGCGAGGACTGTCGATGAGCACGACACTCCGGTCCCCCCGGGCGCGGTCGGCGACCTGCAGGTTCGCGGCCCTGACCTGTTCACCGGATACCTCGATTCGAGACTCAATGCGGATGCCTTCGCCTCGGGTGGCTGGTTTCGGACCGGTGATCTGGCGGTGATCGACGAGGACGGGTACATCCAGATCACCGGTCGGCGTAAGGACATCATCGTTCGGGGCGGGGAGAACATTTCCGCCAAGGAGATCGAAGACCTGCTCTTCGAATATCCCGGTATTGCCGATATCGCGGTGGTCGGCATGCCCGACCCGATCATGGTCGAACGCATCTGCGCCTATGTGGTACCGAGCGACCAGGCGCATCCACCTGCGCTGGACGAGCTCACGTCGTTCCTGCGCGAACATCGGATGGCTACCCAGAAGCTGCCCGAGCGGCTCGAAGTCGTCGAACAACTACCGCGGACGGCGACAGGCAAGATCCAAAAGTTCATCCTGCGTGACCGAATCCGGGACGCTCTGACCTCCGACAACGCTGTCTGATTGCACTCCCCATCTCCCTCGTACCCCTTCCGGAAGGAAATCCAGTGAACACCACACTCCTCGAGGAGCTCGACGTCCTCGTCATCGGCGGCGGCTTCTCCGGCGTCTACCAGCTCGACCGGCTGCGCACCCTCGGCTACAACGTCAAGATCTACGAAGCCGGCACCGGACTCGGCGGCGTCTGGCATTGGAATTCCTATCCAGGTGCACGCGTCGATACCTGGGCGCCGGTCTACCAGTTCTCGCGTGAAGAGCTCTGGCGCGACTGGAACTGGAGCGAGATGTACCCCGGTCGTGACGAGCTGGTTCGCTACTTCGAATACGTCGACGAGAAGCTCGACCTGAGCAAAGACGTCCGCTACGAGACCCGTGTCCTGGCAGGCCGATTCGATGAAGAAACCCATAGGTGGACATTGGTCTCCCGCAACGAGCGCACCGGTGAAGAATTCACCACCCAGGCGCAGTTCGTGATCATGTGTCTCGGTGCCGGCTCCAAACCCCTCTTCCCCAACATCCCTGGCCTCGAGAAGTTCGGGGGCGACTGCTTCCACACAGCACGCTGGCCACTGGAGGGCTACGACCTTGCGGGCAAGCGGGTCGCCGTCATCGGCACCGGAGCCAGCGGCGTCCAGGTAATCCAGGAGGCCTCGAAGGTCGCAGATCATCTGACGGTGTTCCAGCGCACCCCCAACACCGCGCTTCCGATGAATCAGCGGGCGCTTGGCGAGGCGGACAATGCCGAGATGAAGAAGACCTACCCGGAGCGATTCGCCAATCGCAAGAACACCTGGGCCGGTTTCGATTATGACTTCCTCAAAGAGAACATCCAGGATCTGACCGAGGAACGTCGCAACGAAATACTCGAGGAACTCTGGACCAACGGTGGACTGCAGCCCTGGCTGGGCGGCTTCCTGAATGTCCTGTTCGACAAGGACGACAACGACATCCTGTACGCGTTCTGGCGGGACAAGACACGTCAACGTATCACCAGGCCGGAGCTGGTGGAACTGCTTGCACCGACCGAGCCGATCCATCCGTGGGGCGTCAAGCGTGTCTCCCTGGAGCAGAACTACTTCGAGAGCCTGTGCCGTGACAATGTCGAGCTCGTCGATACCTCTGCCAATCCGATCCGGGAGGTCGCCAGTGACGCCATCATCACCGCGGACGGTACCCGACACGAAGTCGATGTCATCGTGCTGGCCACCGGTTTCGACTCGGTCACCGGAGGCTTGACTGCCATCGATATTCGCGGCACCGGAAATGAGACCTTCGAGGAGGTGTTCCGCGGCGGCAGCCGTACAGCACTAGGCAAGGCGACAGTAGGCTTCCCGAATCTCCTGTACGTCTACGGACCCCAGAGCCCGAACGCATTCTGCAATGGTCCGACATGCGCCGAACTTGAAGGCGAGCATCTGATCCAGATCGTCGAGCACATGCGGAACAACGGCTACACCCGTATCGAGGCCAAGCCGGAAGCCCAGCAATATTGGGGTGCGCATATCGCAGAGCTGACCTCGGCCACCCTTTTCCCGCTGGCCAAGTCTTGGTACATGGGCGCCAACGTGCCCGGCAAAACCGTCGAAATGCTCATGTATCCCGGCGGACTTTCGGTATACCTCGAGATCCTCGAGAAGGCTGCTGCCGGTGGATATCAGGAGCAGTTCGAACTCGTCTGATCTCACCTGACCAGCCACCCGATCGGAACCCGAGGGTAGACATGCTCATACATGTCGTGACATTCACCTTCAAGCCGTCCATCTCGACCAGTTGAAATCGACGAATTCCAAAGGGACTTCAAATTTTTCGGCGACCCAATACCGTACGCGCGCAATGTCCGACACGGTATCGACCTCGGAAAGCGACCGAACAACGCCAGCTACGCACTGGTTCCCCATTTCCAGGACGAAGCCGACTTCCAGCAGTATCTCGACCACCCTCTCCACAAGGAGCTGATCCAGTCCACAATCGTGCCCAAGTGTGAATCCTGGCTCGGGGACCAATTCCTGACAGCCGAGTGACAATCACCCAGTACCTCAACCCGCACGGACTAAGGAGTTCACGCGATGGCTATCTACCAACCCACAGTATTCTCGACCGGGCATCAGTTTCTCGAGGCACCTCGCTGGCATGACGGAAAATTCTGGGCCAGCGACTTCTTCAGCGAACAGGTGCTCACCTTCGCCGAGGACGGCACCGCAACGCCGATAACCAAAGTGCCCGGACGACCGTCCGGACTCGGTTTCCTACCCGACGGGACCCCCCTTGTCGTCTCGCAGAACGAGCGGTTGGTGTATCGCATCACCGCCGGCGGCAAGCTCGAGCAGTATGCCGACTTCAGCGCACTGGCTGGAGGGATCGGCAACGACCTGTATGTGTCACCGGCGGGCGACGCGTATGCCGGCAATTTCGGATTCGCACTCGGTGAAGAGGATCCCAAGCCGACCCACCTCGTGCACATCCGGGCCGACCGCAGCGTCTCGCAGGTTCCTGGAGATCTGATCTTCCCCAACGGCTGCGCACGTACCCCCCATGGCACCCTGCTGGTCGCGGAAACCTTCCCGCACCGCATCAGCGCGTTCGACATGGCGGAGGATGGCGGTCTGACCAACCACCGAGTATGGGCGCAGCTCGACGAATCGTTTCATCCCGATGGCATCGCCCTGGACAGTGACGGCGGCCTCTGGTTCGGGAACGCGTTGACCCTCGGCGCCGACAGTGGCTTCTATCGCGTCGTCGAAGGCGGCCAGATCACCGATAAGGTCGAGGTCACCGACGCGTGGGCAGTGGCGTGCGCATTCGGCGGAGAGAACCTCGACACCCTCTACCTCTGCTGCAACACAACAACGCTCGACGAGTTTCACGAAGGACGCTCGACCGCTCATGTGGCCGTCGCGCAGGTCGGGCGCACCGGAGTTCCGGCGTCCATCTGAACGTGAGGAGACAGGCGTGAACACCATGATCGTCACAGAAGGCCGCGGCGGGATCGGGCTTGCGACAGCGCGTACCCTTCAGAAGATTGTCCGAAGCGCCAGGTCGTCCTGGTGGACCTCGACGCTGGCGAGGCCCCCGGCCTTCACTGATCGAGTCCCCGCGACGGCCGGGTTCATCGCGGGCGATCTTTTCGACCGGGCGGATTCATGCGGTCGTTGCACCATCGAGTAGTTCGTTGAGCTTTTCGGCTGGAGTATGCCAGTCGTGGGTTTTGCGGGGTCGGTCGTTGAGTTCATCGGCAACGAACCGCAGGTGCTCCTCGGAGTGCACGGACAGATCGGTGCCCTTGGGGAAGTATTGGCGCAGCAGCCCGTTGGTGTTCTCGTTCGAGCCTCGTTGCCACGGGGAGTGCGGATCGCAGAAGTAGATCTGCACCCCCGTGTCGACGGTGAACCGGGCGTGTTGGTGCATCTCGGTGCCCTGATCCCAGGTGATCGACCGGGCCAACGCCGACGGGAGCTCGCCGATCTTCGCCGCCTTCGCCTCGCGCACGTTCCGGGCGGAGTGCCCGTCGGGCAGGTGCAGCAGCAGCACGAACCGGGTGCTGCGTTCGACGAGGGTGCCGATCGCCGACCGGTTGGCTTCGCCCATGATGTAGGGGTCGGACCGGGGCGCGGTGCCGGGGTTGCTCCCGGTCCGTTTCCCCGGCCCGCCCTCCGCACCGGACGTGCGACTCTTCGGAATAAGTCTTTCCGCCACCGGCAGAGGAGCAAAGGTCCGAGACTTCAATTGGTCTCGAACCTGCCCCAGGAATGCGACCGTCTCGGCGTCCCCGGTGATGGATACAGGTGCCAGACGGTCGACACCGGCCGAACGTGCGCCCTTGTTGCCCCGCACCCGCTCCCACGCGACGGTGAGAAAATCTTCGGTGGTGGACGAGGTTGAACACATCATCGAAGAGGCGGTCGGGATCGTCGACCGCCCAGTGGTGCAGCTTGCGTTGCATCTGTCGTACCCGCCATGCCGCCCGATCGGGATCGGGCCATGACAGCTCACCGGTATTCACCAGCGCCTCCGTTCGTGTCGTACTCGCTGCATCAAATTCCGCTGGGGCCCTTCGCCATGTGCGAGGCTTTCCCCGCTCGGACTACTACGGCCCCTCCGCCCCACCGCGTGGCCATCGTCAGACGACGCGTCAACCCGACCAGCCGACCCCTGGAAGAGGCCGATGCTCGGGAGCCTCGCGGTGGTTCATGCTTGCCGGACCCAGACCATCCGGTAGTGCTGGCCTGTCCCGTCGTCCCACGTTCACTGCTAACCGCTCGAGGAGTGAGGTGCCCACCTATGCCCCTGCGATATCGCCACGGCTACGCCGCAGGCATTCACCGTGGCCTCCGGAGCCGACGACCTAAACCGACGTGGCGATTGAGCCGGTCACCGACGACGCTCGCGAACGAGACGGCGGATGTGACGCCAGTTACTTTCGAGCGATACCCTTCAGTATCGTTCGCCGTGTCGCTACCATCAATTGCACACCGTTTACCACCTCGTTAGAGGTGGCCGAGTGTGGATCATCCGGGTTCGTCCCGGCCCCACCGATGTCGAGCCCAGGCATCAACGCACCGAACCGCCCTGCGGACGTGGTGCCGCACCGATCACAGTCCCGGACCCAGGTCTGTCGCTGCCGCTACCCGACTGCCGCCTCCCGGGCATCAGAAGTGACACCGCGATGTGTCGAGGGGTCATGTCGCACAACATCTTCGGATGAAAAGTATGACAACGTGGTTGTTCCCGGGAGGCCACGCCAACCCACACCGATCCGCTTGGCATACCACGACAGCAAGCAAGCCCACCTCCGCCGGCCACACCCACGCGCTCCACCCTTACCGACAGATCGGCCCACCGCTCCACTCCGAAAGCGACCCAGCCCGCTGTGCCTAATCACTTCCACCACTCCCCCGCCCGGGACTGGCAACACCGCGCCTCCTGCCGCGGCACCGACACCGACCTGTTCTTCTCCCCCGACGGTGAACGCGGCAACGTCCGCGCCCGACGTGAGCGCGCCGCCAAACAGATCTGCCAAGACTGCCCCGTACTCGCACAGTGCCGCGCCCACGCCCTCACCGCCACCGAGGCCTACGGCATCTGGGGTGGCATGTCCGAAACCGAGCGCACCCGCCACATCCGACGCACCCGTTTCCCAGCCCGCCACCGCGACGCCACACACGCCCCGGCACCACACCACCACCGCTCTACCACCTGCTCGCGCACGTGACGAACACGCGGGCGGTGACATCGATACCCCCGTCACGGCTCCGCCTCCGAAACCTGCGAACGTATCTCCGCAAACCGGCAGACGGCACTCCTGAAGTCCCCATCCTCGACAACGGACTTTCTCCCGGAAGGAGTGACAACGAGCGGATCGATCGAATCATCGCCCCACGACGGTGCCCGTGTGCTCGTCGTCATCCTCTCCGCGGTGGTGGCGGTCGTGGGTTCGATCATCGGTTCAGGGGCGCCTGGTGGGAACCCCGATCTCCCAGGTCGCCGACGCCACCGCAGTGGCCCCCGGCGGAGCCTGCCTTCTTCTCCAACTGGACCCTGATCTACCTCGGGTTCCTCACGCTCGCGATCTGGCAGGCACTGCCCGCGCACCGCACCGATCCTCGGCAACACCGCGCCGGGTGGTGGCTCGCCGCGGCGATGATCCTGAACGCGGCATGGATAGCCTAGGTGAACGTCGTCAACGGCGCGAAGACGTTCATCGCCGGTGGCCGCCATGCCGGACGTGTCCTGGTGGTCTGCCGCACCTCGCCGCCGGAGAAGGCCAATCGCCGCGCCAGGTTGACCATCCTCGCGATCGACAGCACCTCACCGGGGTTCACCATCGGTCGTATGCTCGACAAACTGGGCCTGAAAGCTCAGGACACGTGCGAACTTTCGTTCGACGACGTCTGCGTCCCGGTCGAGGACCGCATCGGGGAAGAAGGGCACGCCTTCCGGTACCTTTCTCAGAACCTGCCGCAAGAGCGCCTGGTCAATGCCATCGGCGCCGTCGCCTCCGCCCGCCGGGCAGTCGAGCACACGGTGGACTACACCCGCAGCCGTACAGCGTTCGGCACGCCGATCGCTGGGTTCCAGAACACGAAGTTCGTCCTTGCCGACTGCGCAGCCGACATCGCGGCGGGACAGGCACTGATCGACGACGCCATCGAGAAGCACGACACGAACGCACTCACCCCTGCACAGGCCGCACTGGTCAAGCCGTCGACCACCGAAATGCAAAGTCGGGTCGTCGACAAGTGCCTACAGCTGCACGGCGGCTACGGCTACATTACCGAATACCCCATAGCCAAGCTTTACGCCGATGCGCGGGGAAACCCGCATCTTGGGTGGAACCAGCGAGGTGATGTGACACGCACGACCAAGGCCCCCGCTCCCGCAAGGGATCGGGGGCCGTTCGCGTCTTCCACCGTGTCGGTTCGGTCAGGTGAGCACAGCGGCGGGTGCGCCGCCCGGTGCGCCGGTGACTGCATACACGGCGCCGTCGGCGTAGTCGGTCACGTACAGCGTTCCGCCGGTGTCCGGATCGACGAGCAGGATTCGGTAGGGTCCATACGATCCGGAGGTCGAGCCGTCCGGGTCGGTCACGAAGGTCCCGAGCACGGCGTGTGTCGAGGTGTCGACCACCGAGACGGTCCGGCCGTCCGCGCCGGAGACATACAGCAGATCGCCGTCCGCGCTGATCGCCACGTCTTGTGCTCCCTCGGGCAGCCGGACCGTCGCGAGCTGGGTCCCGTAGGTGGTACTGGACGGGTCGACGTCGATCACCGCGACGACCTCGTATCCGCCCGTCACACGCCAGAGCCGTCCGGTGCCGTCGACGATGAACTGTCCGTTGGAGTAGCCGCCGCTGGCGAGCTCCACCGTGCTGACGTGGTACGTGGCATAGGCCCGGGTGCCGACCGCGTTGACAGCGACACTGCTGACGACATCGGTGAACTCGCTGCTCGAGCGGGTGAGGTCCCACACCGGCCCGACGGTGACCTCCGCCGTCCTGGTCATGGACTCGGTGTCGATCACGGTAACGGACGCACCGCTCGTGCCGTACAGGTGACGGCCGTCCTCGCTGACGGCCAGATCGGTGAAGTATCCGAGGGACTGCGAGGTCACGAGGGTGTTCGTTGCAGTGTCGACCACCGACACCGTGCCGTCCTCACCGCTGGCGTAGAGGCGCGTCCCGTCGGGGCTGACGGCCAACTCCTGCGCCAGGGAATAGCCCTGGTAGTCGGGGGAGGTGGGCAGCCAGATCGTGTCGACGACGGTGTCGGTGCTCGTGTCGATCACCGAGATGGTGCCGGTATAGGGACTGTTGACGTACACGCGGTCGACCGCCGGGGCGGCCGCGATGTTCGACGACGCCCAGTCGACCGTGATCGGCGCACCGACGACCGTGTTGGTGTCGCGGTCGACGACCTGCACGAAGCCGTCCTCGCTCACGACGTACAGCCGGTCGCCGACGAGAACCGCGCCGGTCGGGCTGCCTCCCGCCGGGATCGATGTCGAGTCGATGTCGAACCCGCCCGCGGCAGGCGCCGGCGTGACCGGGACGGTGACGTCGACGTTGGTCACGTACTGGCCGTCTCTGACGGTGAAGGTGACCGTGTCGGTGTCCGGTCCCTCCGACTGTCGGGCGAGGTCGCGGGCGGCGGCGGTCGGGGTGAAGACGAACGCCCCGTCCCCGGTGGCGACGACGGAACCGGACGGTGGTGCGGTGTAGGTGAAGGTCACGGGGTCGCCGTCGGGGTCGGGAGGGAGCGTGATCGTGACCGCGCCGTCGGACGTGCTAGGAGCGCCGACCGTCGATGCCGCGGATGGCGCGGAGTTGACCTGGGTGAGAGACAGTGCCCGCACCCGCCCGTCGACTGCGTCGGTCACACGCCACCGAGTGCCGTCGGCGCTCATGGCGATGCTGTGCGCGCCGGCCTCGGGGGCCGAGTCGATACCGACATTCGACACCACCTTGGCGGTCGCGGTGTCGATCACCCACAACCGATCCGAGTCGGTCACGACGTACGCGGCGCTGCCGTCGTAGCTGACACGCACGGCGGTCGGCCGAGCCCCGACGGCCACGGTGCCGACGACTTTGTTGGTGGCGGTGTCGATGACCGAGAGGGTGTTGCTGCCGCTGTTGGTGACGTACGCGCGGGTGCCGGTGGGGTTGACGGCGACGGCGTTGGGTGTGGTGCCGACCCCGACGGTGGCGAGGACGGTGCTGGTGGCGGTGTTGATCACCGACACGGTGCCGCTGCCGCTGTTGGTCACGTACGCGCGGGTCCCGGCCGGGTTGACGGCAACGGCGTTGGGTGCGGTGCCGACCCTGACGGTGCCGACGACCTTGTTGGTGGCGGTGTCGATCACCGACACGGTGCCACTGCCGCTGTTGGTCACGTACGCGCGGGTCCCGGCCGGGTTGACGGCGACGGCGTTGGGTGCGGTGCCGGTCGTGACGGTGGCGACAACCTTGTTGGTGGCGGTGTCGATCACCGACACGTTGCCGCTGCCGCTGTTGGTGACGTACACCCGGGTCCCGGCCGGGTTGGCCGCGACGCCGGTCGGCGAGGTGCCGACGGGCACCGAGCCGACGACGGCGTCGTTTGCGTCGAGCACGGAGACGCTCTTCGAACCCTGGTTTGCCACATAGGTTCTGGTGCCGGCGAACACCACACCGGACGGGTTGGACCCGACAGTGGTGGACTGCACTTCCTGCATCCGTGCCGCAGATACCGGAACCTGCACCTGCACGTCCACCTGGTTGCTGGACTGGACGTCGGTGACGGTGACAGTGAACGAGTCGTAATTGGCGTTCGGGTCCAGCGCGGCCGGGTTCAGCGCGGCCGCAGAGGCTGCCTGGCGCGCTGCCTGGGTTGGGGTGTACTTGAAGCCGCCGGTACCGTCGACGGTGACCGTTCCGCCGCTCGGCGGTCCGGTGACCTCGTAACGAAGTTGGTTGCCGGACGCATTGATCGAGCCGAGCACCGTACCGGTGCCGCGATCGGGCGCATAGACGATCGGCCCGGCAGTGGATGCAGAGCTCGTGCCGGTGGATGCGGCGCTCGCGACGGCGAACGATTCGATCGGCTCGCCGGTCGCAACGGGGGATGTTCGTGTTCCGGCGACCGATTCGATCGGCTCGCTGGTCGTGACGGGGGCGGCAGCCAGCGCTCGGCTCGCGTCGGTGGTGATGGCCTTCTCCTGTCGACGGCACCACGCCGCGGCCAGTGCCCAGAACGTCGGCGACTCGATCGGAACCTGTGGGTCATTCGACAGGAACGGACGAAGACCGAGGGCGCCGAGCACCTTCGACACGACGCTGGATGCGACATCCACCGCCGGGGTGGGCAGAGACGGGGCCAATGCCTGCGTCCCGACCTGCGGCGCGTCCGCACGGGCGTCGGATACCCGGCGCGCCAGGGCCGTCGTCCCGTCGATCGTGGTGATCGCGGGAGCCACCGCCGAAACTGCAGCCGGAATCACTGCCGGCGCGGCCGGGACGGGTCCGCGCATTGCCGGGCCCTCCACCATGGCCGGCGGGGCGAGTGCCGTGCCGAAGCTGCCCGTCACCGGGGTGGTCGATGGGTTCGACGCAACGGCGCTGCCCGCAGGTGCGCGGTCGTGACCCTGTGCGGGTGCCGAGGACGAGGACGAATCCGATCGCTCGGCGACTGCTCCCGCCGGAGGCCGGTCGGCCGGCGCGATCGCGGCCCCGGACACGTCGATGGTGTCCGGGGCCGTGGTGGCAGAACTCGATCCGACCTGCCCGGACTCGTCTGCTGTCGTGCCCGGATCCGGCATGCCACCGCCGTCCGCCGTCGACGAGCCGTCGGGTGTCGTGGGGTCGGGTGGCGTGCCGGTGTCGAGGGTCGTCGCGCCGGACCCGTTCGCCACGTCGTTCGAGGTGGAGGACGTGGATTCGGTGCCCGCGGTGGAGTGGGTATCGGTGCCGGAGGTGGATTGCGAATCCGTGTTCGAGTCGCCGGTCGTCGACGATCCGGATCTGCCGCTCGCCGAGTCCGAGTCGGTACCCGATGCGCCGGATGACGTCCGGTCCGACGAAGTCCCGTCCGTGGATCGGTCCGTGGATCTCCGGTCGGACGACGTCTTGTCGGAGGATGCCTGGTCGGAGGAGTCGGAACTCGACGACGTGGACGAGTCGCCGACGGACGGTGCTGCCACCGCCATGCCCGCCGGCGCGACCGCAAGCCCTATGCCCACTGCCACCGCCAGCTCGCCGAGGTGCTTCAGATGCTTGTCGTCAATCATGGGTTACTCCTCCATGAGGACGCTTCGAACTGCAGTCCGGACGCACCATCCAAGGGCTGGGCTGGCTTATCGCCTCGAAGCGCTTCTCGAGTTGCATGGGACAGCAATGATCGTCTCGCTCAGTCGCGGATCTGAACCGCGTAGTCGACTACGCGATTTTTCTGGTTACTGCGGCGACGCGCGATCAGCGCAGTCTGGCGTGGTAGCGGTGGCCTTCGACTGTGCGGACGGAGACTCCGAGGCGTTCGGCGATCTCTTTGTTGGTGAAGCCCTGGGAGACGAGGGCGACGATTTCGCGCTGCCGTCTCGTCAGTGGGGTGGTTTCGACGGCTTGGCGCAGTGCGGGGGTGTTGACTCCGCGGTGGGTGCCTGCCAGCGTCCTGGCACGTTCGATGGCTGTCAGTGCGGAACCGTGATGTTGCTGTTCGCGGAAGAGAGTTCCGGCTTGGGCCGAGGCATCGGTCGCTGCGACAATGTCACCGATTTCTTCGTACCGCCGTGAGGCTTCGGCGAGTTTTTCGCCGTTTACGCTGGTCAGACCATTGGCATGCAGTGCAACGGCGTGGACGCGTGGCCCGTCGACGAGCGCGGTGAGCTCGTTCACCCGGTGCGCTGTGGTGCGATCGCCGAATTGCGATGCGGCTTGCAGACACAGGAGTTCTTGGCCGAAGTGGCCGCGTTCGGCCGCGATCGAGGCCGCCTTCCGGGCGATGCGGATTGCATCGGCGATCATCTCCTGGGCGGCCGCAGCCCATGCTTTGGCGAGGGTGCACGCTGATCGGAGGAAGCCGTAGGGATTCAGCGTGTCGAGATCGCGCACCAGCTCCGCTGCGCGTTTCCCGTCCCCGCGACGCGATAACGCGAGAATCAGGTAAACCCGGCAGCTGACGACAGCTGATCTGTCGTACGTGGTGGTACGGAATTCGCGATCCGCCCTGTTCAGAACCTCGAGCGCAGCGCTCAGATGACCTTGGGACAGGTCCACATAGCTGTAAAGCAATGAGACGAACAAGCCTATGGTTCCGGGAGTGTTCGCGGCATACTCGACAAACTGGGTCATGACTTGTTCCGCGGCCTGAAGGTACCCCGCGATGAACATTGCTTCGATGTGGAAGTAGACGATCCCGTACTCCAGCGCGGAAGCATCACTAGATGTTGCGACCAAAGCGGAGGCACGCTTGGTCAACGGAGAAACCTTGGCGGCATTTCCCGAGTAACCGTGGGCAATGACCAGGGCGCATGAGGTGAGCACGAATGCCATATCGCTCGGCGCAGCCTGAAAGACCACGTTTCCTGCGGCGATCGCGCGGTCAGGTCGGCCTTGCACCGACTCGAGGAGTGCTTCGAATGCGGCTAGCTCGGATGATTTGTGGTTATAGGGCGCTACCTTGGCGATTGCCAGTTCGTGCCTCGCCCGTTCGGGATCGCCGAGGCTCCAGCAGAGGGTGCCGACTCGCATAACGGACAGTCGCCGTTGCTCCTCGATCGTTAGCGCGTTCTGATCGAGCGCCTCGAGCAGGGTGAATGCATCCTGCGCCCGACCGACGTGATGGAGCACCCAGTAGTGCAGCATCGCGCCTTGGAAGCCGCTGTCAGATATATGTCCGGCGTCCGCGAAACGAAGGGCGAGGGGAGCATCGTGGAGCCGTAGTGCGGTGGCGGTGGCGGCGAGGTGAAGCCCCAGGTCGGGTGGCAGGTCGGATTCGAGGGTCAGCAATGCGCGTCGCAACAAAGCTGCGGGTGTTGGATCAGGACGGGTGGACAGAGCGGTTGCGAGACGACCGCGCAGGCGGCGCAGTTGTAGGAGGTTGCCAGTGCTGCGACGGACTTCACCGTAGAGGGGGTGGCTGAGGCGGACGGCGATATCGCCGTTGTCGCTGGTCATGTCGATGAGGCCGCGGGAATGCACTTCCTTGACCGCATGCGGGCTGGTGAGGATTTCCAACACCGTGCCGTCAATGGGTTCGCCAATCGCGAGGTAGTCGAGGACTTCTGTCGTGTCATCGGTCAGCGAACCAAGCTGGCCGGTAATGAGTTTGGCGAGGGTGGGTGAGACGACGGGTTCACCGCTCCACCGCCAGGTGCCGACGTCGCGCACGAGCCGTCCGGCGTCCCGTTCCTGGCGAACGAGATGCCGGAGGAACAGCACATTGCCGCGGGTCAGGTTCCACAGTTCGGCCGCCGTTGCGGGGGCGACGGGCCCAGCTAGCGCTTGCGAAAGCAAGCGTTCAGTGTCGTTCTCGCCCAAGGGATCTAAATCGATCCGGTTGAGGAACCCGTCTTTCCAGAGGGTGGTGATGGTGTCGGGGACCGGTTCGGTGCTGCGCAGGGTGAGCACGACCCGGGCAAGGCCGCGCTGCACGAGTTGCTGGATGACGACGACGGACAGGTCGTCGAGCAGGTGAACGTCGTCGACGGCCACGACTACGGGCTTGTCGCCAGCAGTGAGCGCTTTGATGACGGTATGGATGACCATCATCGGGTCGGCCTGCGAGATCGGCGCCCATTGAGCAAACGCTCCCAACGGAAGAGTTCGGGCCGAGGCCGTAGCCGTGACCCACCGGACGGCGTGCCGTTTGGCAAGTACGGCGACGGCGGCACTCGCCAACCGACTCTTGCCAACACCGACACCGCCCGCCACAAGGACCCCAGAGTCATCACCAGAGCCTTCGATAACCGCCCAGATGCGCCGCAGTTCCTCATCCCGGCCAACAAGTGGCCAGACACCGTCCACGGCGCAATCTTAGCTACTGCGTTAGTAGGCGGCGGGAAATCATCGATCCCTGACGCTCCGCGTCTTTCAGCGGTAGTTGGCGCGACGGATCCCCCGCATTCACGCCGAAGCGATGAGACGCCAATACACCGCGCCATCTGTCATCGACCCTGAGACGGGTAAACGCCGTGCCGGCCAGGTCCATGGTCGTCCGATGCGACTTCGTGCACTCGAAGATCCGATTCTCCAACCAGTGCTTCGTAGTGACAGTCGCGGTTGGTACGACAGCCAGGACTTTTACCAGCGGGAGTACCTGTACGAACTGACCGATTTACCGCAAACCCGAGACCTGCCGCTGGTCGCTGAGTGGCCCGAGATCGGACTCGAACCTGTGACCACGCACCTGGTGCTTCCTGACCCGTCAGAGCTTGCCGGCGCGATCATTCCTCTGCCTTAGCGGAATTCGACGACCGTTGGTGGATCCGCTCGCGGGAACCACCTGTTCGCCGACGCGTTTCCGGACCGTTCCGCAGGTGGTTCGGTGACCTGTCATTGAGCGTCAGCGGATCCTCCGGCGGGTACTCGAAGATGGTTACAGAGTCGATCGGACTGGGGAAGGTGAGACGAGTGCGATACACGGGCGGCGCAGAGGTCGACCGCATGTTCTGTCTGAAGGACGAGGATGAACGCGCATGGGAGGAGCTTCCGCCACTTCCGGAAATCGGTTTCGGCCTAGCCGGCAGCGATCCCGGGATGGTCTACGTCTATACCGGGATGTACATGGGTCCGCTCGATCTCGAGGTGCAAGTGCTCGGCGACCGTCCAGTCACTGTCGACGACGGTTGGGAAGACATCGAGGAGGTTTCGTTCGAGACATTTTCCGACACTGTCACCGTGCTGACCGACTCGGAGACGCCGATCGCTGGTTTTCCGCCTACCGTTCTCTCCGCCGGCGCGGGAACCTATCGCGTCCGAGTCCACTCATTCGGGCGTGACCTTATGTGGGACCTCGTCGCGGAAGTGCCGTTCGAGCAGTACAAGATTCAGATCTGGCCCGCCAGACTAGCTGGCCCGGTCGTGGTCCAACATCGGAGTGTGCACGCAGTGATGGGCCGCTGAAAGGCCTCCGATTTTGTCTGCTCATCGATGGTTTAGCGGGACCGCACGCCGACGCCTCGCATGGTGTTGAGTTCTCGCAAAGGCCCGAGGTGAGGTCGCCGAGCGGATCGGCGGCTTCCGCGGAATGGACCGGGGGGCGGCGGCGTGTCAGCCGGATGCGGGGCCTGGCTGATCCGACGTGGGGCGGGGGGTGTGCTGGAGTTCAGCGTTGATGCGTCGGGCCTCGACGAGTTGGTCTTCCAGGATGATGATGCGGCACGCGGAATCGAGCGCGGTGCCCTGGTCGATCAGTTCGCGGGCTCGGGCGGCGAGACGCAGCTGGTACCGGGAGTAGCGGCGGTGGCCGCCCTCCGAGCGCCCGGGGGTGAGCAGCTTCGCGGCGTCGAGGCTGCGCAGGAATGCCTGTGTCACGCCGAGGATCTCGGCGGCGTGACCCATGCTGTACGCCGGGTAGTCCTCGTCGTCGAGCTTCCCGGCCGCGCGTCGGTCGGGCGAATCTTCCGGAATGGGGTGACACCTTTCCAACGGACAGGGCCCCCGGCGCCGTGAGGCACCGGGGGCCGGAGCGGGTTTCACTTCCTTGTTCACTGCACTTCTTCCGGCTGTCGGGCCTTCGTGCCGCCCGGCAGCCGCCGGATATGCCGGGGCCTTACACACTCATATCAACCCTTGCCCGGCACATCCTGGTCTTGCGTTACTTCTCTGCGGGCAGTTCATTCTCTCCCGCACCTCGTGAACTCTTTCCTTGCGACGAGAGGAACTCTACAACGGCGACGCCTCAATGTCTACAGTCACCACTACAGATATTCTGGAGCGGTTGACCGGGGATTTCACACCCGGCAGCCGACTTTTCTGTCCACGTCGGCGGCCGCTCGCTCGACGGACCGGCTCTCGTTGATCGATGACGGACGACGAAGTCAGCAGTCGCAGTAGGCGTCGAGATGTCCGTTTCCTCAGATCAGGTGTGGTCGTCCCGATCCGTCGTCGGCCGGATTACTGGTATCGAGATCGGGAATCAGATGTGAGTGCCGGATCGATATTCAGGGAGTATCGGCATGGCGCAGGGCATTACGAAGTGCGCAGAGTTCGGCGTGTACGGGGACCGGGACGAAGCATTCCGGGTCTGCGCCGGGCTACGCGCCCAGGGATACGACGCGGGCGTATGCGGCGGTACCGGTGAGCGGATCGAACACGTCGATCCCACGCAGCCGGCCCCCGATACGGACGCACATCTCGCACCTGCACCCGAGGGGGCGTCGGAGAGCACGCCGTGGGAAGCCGGGGTGGACGTGGTCGCTTGCCGTCCCCGGTGGGGTTGGCATCGTCGCGGAGTCCCTCCTGCAGCCGTCTTTTGCTGCAGCGGAAGGACTCACAGCATGTTCGCGCCGGCGCGAGCCGCGTAGCTCGGTGGCGGCTGCAGCAGCTACTGGTCTGAACTGATGCAGCCTGGACCGCTCCGATGCTCCGGACCATCGGAGTGCCTGCCTGGTGAATACCCCGGCTGCGCCGCACCAACGCGAACACCTGGGCGGAGATCCGGCGGGGCGTCGGGCGGCCCCGCAGATGCTGCGGGCACCTGCTGTGCCCGGCGTTGTGAGCGCCCGCTTCCCCATCACCGGTCGCGGGCACACGGACGCCACCCCTACGACAGAGAGCGTGTTGGCCGTGCCGGCCAAACAGGAACACCACACCCCCGGTTCCGATCAGACGGTGGCCTGAGAGCCCGCCGCCAGCCACCGGCGGCATCGAGGTCCACCGTCGGCGCCCTCTGGCCGCACAAACACACCTGACGCTGGAGTTGGTCCGGATCACCTCGTTCGACTCCGGGCTGAGCGTGCATCTGACGCTTACCGCCAACGGTCGACCCGCGGTGGCGGCGCGGATGTAGACCCGCCCCCTCACCGACGCCCGCGACAGCTCCAGGCACTGGTCGTACCTCGATGTCTGGATCGGAGCCGATCAGCTTGCGGTCGCCGACCCGTACCGTGCCCGTCCGGACCTGCGCGCCGGGGACGGCGGCGTGTGCATGTACCGCACCGAACCGCATTACTGGATCCCGATTTCCCCACCCACACCGTTCCTGACGATCACCGCCGAATGGGCCCAGATCGGCCTCGAATCCGTCGTCACCACCTTGAACCTGACCACCCAGCCCCGCAGCTGACGTTCCCCTCAAGGAACGCGGTCGCGACGTCAGGCGGCCAGGTCCGGGGGATCGGGAGCATCGACGTCCAGGAGGAAGTCGAGCCAGATCAGGGCGTCGGCGAGCAGCGTGGCCCGCTGCACCGGGTCCAGCTCCCGCCCGGCCGCCGCGAGCCGCTCCGCTCCTGCCTCGGGGTCGTCGGCCAGGAACGCCCCGGCCGTGCGCAGCACCCAGTCCCCGGATTGCGGAAGCTCCGCGGGGTCGACTACACCGCCGTCCGTGCGATGCACGTCAACGGCGAACTCCTGTCCCGACGGCGCGGGTCCGAGACGGGCCACGATCACCTCCGCGATCGCCTCGATCACCCAGGCCAGCACCTGCTCGTAGTCCGGATGCCCGGAACCGGGATGAGGATTGCACCCCATCGCCGACAGCGCATGCGAGAGGGTGGCACTGTCGCGGTCTCCGACCAGCTCCACCAACCGTCCCCCGATGACCGCCGCATCGACCGGCCGCGCCGCCTCTGAATCCATGACCACCGAGTGCCCCGCCACACCGGCGTGCACACCGGCACCCGCGTCCGACGCGACCGGACCGGCGTGCACGCTCGCTCCGGCCGTGTTCGGTGGTGACCCCGCCCGCGCCTCCATTGGGTTACGACACGATGGTCGGATCCGACTCCGTTTCCCACACCATCTTCATGGAGCAACCAGTGTTGCGAAATAGGACACAAGTCATCTCATCCCTACTTTTACCCTTCTCAGGTGCGCACTCCATATGCATATTCGGAACCGTTCCATGTCCCATCCCCCCGCTAGAGGAGGTCGCGAACTCGCACAGCCGGGCGATACTTCTACCTCGGCCCGCGCCCCACGTTGGTGCGCCCACGGCGGCGGCCCTCCCGAGGTGATCAGAACCGATTTCGGGATGGACACCGCAGCGTTCTGTCGGGCACTGGTCGCGTATCTCGACGTCGCCGCGCCGGCACCGCTGCGGCCGCTTGGTCGAGCAAGTGATCACCGTCGCTCGTCGAAGGTTCTGGCTGGGCACCTGAACCTAAAGAGACCGTCCGGACTGATTGTGAAGAATGTTGTTTGCGAAAGGATTACCGCGGTGACAGGTCCGCAGCGCAAATACCCGTGAGTGAGATGAGTGAGACCGATCCGATGACTTGTATATCCGCTCGTGCGCCGAACACTGTGCCGGCTTCCCGCCGTGAAGGTACGCCACGGACCGGACCGCCCGCCGACCGTGATCGTGGAGATTGGCGCATGCTGGGGTCGTGCCGGAATGTCGAGTCGTCGTTGTTCTTCTCTCCAGAGGGGGAGCGTGGTCGGGACCGGGCGCGGCGCGAAGCGCGCGCCAAACGCGTCTGCCAGGACTGCCCGGTGCTCACCGAATGCCGCGAGTACGCCCTGGCCGTTGCCGAACCGTACGGGACGTGGGGCGGGATGTCCGAGAACGACCGCAGACGGCACATCCGGCCCCGGCAACGAGAGGGGCGGGCCGCCGACCTTCCTGTCGAGGAACCGCTGCGCTGACAGACGATGCGCCGCCCTGAGAACTTCCACATCCTGTCTGGAATGCACGGGGTTGCTCGAAATCGACCCGCGAGCCCCCTACGAGATTCTTCGGACTGAGTATTGATGTAAGCGGTAGTGGTACTGAGCATTTGGTAGGTAAATCGGATGCGGATGATTCTGGCGTCTTCGATCACCTCGCGGCCGCCGGTGCTGTGCCGGGGCGGCATGAGCACCGCGGAGATCAAAGCGAGGATCGAGGCCATGTTCGCCGACGACCGACGACCGGTCAGCCAGACGGGTCCACTCTGACACATCAAGGGGGACAGGATGAATGTGCTACTTCTGCTGGTTTTGCTGATCACCGCGGTCGCTGTCGTGCTGGCGATGCAGACCGACGAGTAGTCCCGCTTTCGGCACTGAACGGCGCGTCACCGACCGGCGTTCTACTGGTCTTCGTTCCCTTTCAGCAGTTCATCGATGGTTGCTGTCTCGGTGGCTTCCTCATGGTCGTCGAACAGCGTTCCGATTCCTCGATCACCACCAGCGGGAACTTCCGCACCCCGGCCCTTTTGAACACCATTCAAGAAGTCGGTGCCGACCGGCTGCTGTTCTCCGCCGACTACCCGTTCGAGGACATGCGCGAAGCCGCGGAATGGTTCGACCGGCTGGAAATCAACGACAACGACCACATCAAGATCGCCCGCACCAACGCCCCAAGCACTGCTGAAACTCTGAGCACCACCAGCCCGCGGCGGGACCACGGATATCAAGCTGCTTTTTCTGCTGAACGATGAGGAGCATCGAAGGGGCGACAGCGGCAGGCACGTAACGGAATCCATCACCAACCTGCCGAATCCACACCACACTCACGGTATCCGTCCATCAACGCGTGAAATCGTGCGACAGCTCTCAGTGCGAATCGGGTACTCCAGGGCAAATCCATCCGGCGTCCTTTGTGCGACACAGAAGCGTGCTGCAGGCGACGCCGTGCCGACATAGGACACGTGCCGCGGGCCCAGCCGATTCGCCCGTATGTGGTCGAGATCGTCATGGGCGCGGTGAAGGGTGCGGGCCCAGTGCTGGGTTCGTCCATGTGCGGCGGAGTCCAGGGCATGCGGAACAGGTGGAGGTCGTGGTGCGCACCGCGACCGGGCGAACGAGTCGGGATGCTCTCCGACGGGTGCTCTACATCTTCTCGCCGGGCAGGTTGCTTGCCTGCTCGATCCAGGAACGCAGCCGTCCCTCGTCGAGATCGTCGTCTTCGCAGATGTCGACGTAGCGCACCTCGGCGTGCTTGGACGCCTTGGGCGGAACAGGGTCCAGCGAGGTCCCACGGAAGAACTGAACCTGGACGTACTTCGTGTAGCAGCGGAAGCTGAGGAACCAACCCTCGCCGTCGTGCCCGTAAAACGGTTGGTTCCACTTCACGGCCTTGTGCACATCGGGGACGGTCCGCACGATCAGGCTGTCGAGCCGCTCGCCCAGCGAGCGCTTCCACTCGGGCATCGCGGCGATATAGGCCTGCACCGGTCCGTCACCCTCCCCCTTCGGGATCTGCGGGTTCCCACCGGAGAGCAGCTTCGGTTCGGAGCCAGCGTTCTTGTTCGCGTTGTTCCTACTGGTCGGCATCGATCCTCCATCGTTTGTGCTCGTCAAACGGCCGAGGTGGCGGTCTACGCGTCGAGCTGTGAGCGCCGCCCCCCGGCGCCCGGCACCACGAAGGAGCCACCCACTCGAAGCCGGCGGGCGAATGAGACACATTTCGTCGCCGTCCACCACTCGCGGAGACCGCAGCAGCGCCCACAAAAAACCCGTCGCGGCCCCGCAACCACAACTTACCTACGGTGAACTCGCGGAGCCGGTGCACCGCGCTCGCGGTGTTCACCAACAGCGCCGAGAAGGGCGGATGGCACCCCGCACCACTCACACTGAAGATCACGATCATCCGCCGCCGGGTCGGAGCAATTCCTCGACACGTAACCCAACGGGAACCTGTGCGGAGGTCAACCAACCAGGGGACGGTAACTCTCGAGCTCGAGAGGCGACCGCACATGTCCCGCTTCCGCCACGGCCGTCACCTCATCGAGGTAGGCCGGGACGGGCCGGATCGGCGGTCGAGGTCGTGCCCGGGTCGCAGAACTGGACCTCCAGACGATCACCGGCCGTGGTCGCCTCCCTACTGACTGCACCGACATTCAAGTTGTACTGCGCAGTCCCGCTGTGCCGTTAATCGAGCCAGGCTCGGCTGCGCGACCATGAGCGAACAGGCAGGCATCACGCTTGCGGCATTCGCCGAGCGCGCTCACATACGAGTCGAATCCAATTCCGGCTCCGCAGAGACGTTCTCGTTGGGCTCCGGTGCCGATGCGAGCTTGCTCGGCCACCAGATCTTCTGCCCGATGTCGACGGTGAGGGCGGGCACCAGGAGTGACCGCACGAGGAGTGCGTCGAGGAGCACGCCGAACGCCACGATGAAGGCGATCTGCGCGAGGAAGATCAGCGGGATGACGGCGAGCGCCGAGAAGGTCGCCGCCAGAACCACTCCCGCCGAGGTGATCACGCCGCCGGTGACGGTCAGGCCGCGGAGCGCTCCCCGGCGCGTGCCGACGCGCCGGGCCTCTTCCCGGACCCGGGTCATGAGGAAGATGTTGTAGTCGATTCCGAGGGCGACGAGGAACACGAACGCGAACAGCGGGACGACGGGATCGGCACCCGGGAACCCGAATACGTGCTCGAAGACCAGGGACGAGATGCCCAGCGTCGCAGCGAAGGACAGGACCACCGTTCCCATCAGCAGTAGCGGCGCGAGTAGCGAACGCAGCAGCAGGCACAGGATCGCGAACACCACGAGGATCACGACGGGGATGATCAGGGTGCGGTCACGCGTCGACGTGGTCTTGGTGTCGAGGTCCGTGGCGGTGGTGCCGCCGACCAGGGCGTCGGCGCCGTCGATCGGGTGAACGGCGTCACGCAGGCGGACGATGGTGTCCTCGGCCGCGAGGGAATCAGCCGGATCGGTCAGGGTGGCTTCGATCGCCACCCGGCCGTCCACCACCAGTGGGTCCTGCATGCCAGGGGTCGACAACACGGTGATGTCGCCGACGCCGTCGACCCGGGCAGCGTCGGCTACCGCATCGCGGGAGTCCTCGTTCGCGATGATCACGGCCGGTGAACCGGAGCCGGCATCGAAGTGATCGCCGAGGATCTGCTGGCCCGCAACGGAATCGACTTCGAGCAGGAACGTCTCGGACTCCGCGACCCCACTCGCCTCGAACTGGGGCATCAGGAGCGCGAAGAGCACCAGCACCAGGCTGGACGCCACCCAGAATCGGCGCGGGTGCGCACCGATACGCGCCGCGAGCGCGGCCCAGAACTTGTGGTCTGCCGCCTCGTCCTTCTCGGCGTGCCGCGCGTCGAAGGCGGGCCTGCTCGGCCAGTACGCCGTCCGGCCGAGGAGCACGAGCACCGCGGGGAGGTACGTCATGGACGCGACAAAGGAGGCCGCGATTCCGATGGCCGCCACCGGCCCGAGTCCGCGGTTGGAGTTGAGATCGGACAGCAGCAGGCAGAGCACGCCGGCGATGACGGTGCCCGCGGAGGCGGCGACGGGTTCGAGCGTCGCCCGCCACGCGGTCCGCATGGCGCGGTACTTGTCCCGCTCGATCCGCAGTTCCTCGCGGTAGCGGGCCACGAGCAGCAGTGCGTAGTCGGTCGCGGCACCGAATACCAGGATGAACAGGATTCCCTGGCTCTGGCCGTTCAGCGCGATCACACCGGCGTCGGCGAGCAGGTACACGAGGAGACTCGATAGTCCCAGCGCGAAGACGGCGGAGGTGATCACCGCGAACGGGAGGATCGGGCTGCGGTAGACGACGATGAGGATGAGGATCACGACGACACCCGCCACCAGGAGCAGCAGTCCGTCGATTCCGGCGAACGCCGCGGACAGATCCGCTACCTGACCGGCCGGCCCGGTGACGAGGACGGTGAGACCGTCCGGTGCGTCGCCGAGCGCGTCGCGGAGTTCTGTGACGCTGTCGCCGACCTCGCCGGCGCTGTCGACGGGCACGAACATCTGCAGTGCCCGGCCGTCTGCGGACGGGATCGGCGGCGACACCTCGTCACCGAATCCCTCCGAACCGGCGAAGGACGCCGCGGTGCCGGCGAGGAACTCGGTGTCGGCCGCGGTGATCCCCGACGTGCGTTCGGCGACGACGATCGCGGGCACGAACTGCGTGTCGGTGAAGTCCTTCTGCAGCGCGGACACCTCGGTGGCCTCGGCGGACGCGGGCAGAAACGACGTGCTGTCGTTCTGCTGGACCGAGGAGAGTTTGCCGGCGAACGGACCACCGAATCCGCCGACGGCCAGCCAGACGATCACGAGCAGGGCTGGCAGAATCCACCGCAGGCGACGAACCGGGCGTGGTCGGGCAGTTGTGGTCACGTGCTCTCCAATGCTGGACGGTTCGACGACCGGATGTCCGGATTGCGATGTTCCCATTTTGTTCAGCCTGCTGAGCAAATTGCAAATGGAGGCGAAGAGATGACGAGCGACGGCATGGACGAGTGGCCAACCGGACGGCTGTTGTCCACGGCTGCGCGGCTGGTCGAGCACTCGTGGGAGGACATCCTCCGGTCACAGAACATGACCCACGCGGGCCTCATCTGCCTGCACACGATCGCCGACCGGCCGGCCTCGCAGCGGGACATCGCGAAGGTCTCGCGGGTGACGGACCAGACGATCAGCCGCACCATCGACCGCCTCGAGCGAGCCGGGTACGTCACCCGGGAAACCGACCCGCTCGACGAGCGGCGCAAGCGGGTCGCGATCACCGAGTCCGGTCGCGCGATCTACCGCCGCCTGCTGGCCCTGGAGAAGGAGGATGCGGCCCTCACCGCCGCCGTCGGCGACGTGGGGCCGCTGCGCGAACAACTCCTCCTCCTCGTCCGGTCGCTGGGACTTCCGACCCGGGACTGATCGTCGTCGTCACACATTCGCAGGCAGGGCGATGACGACCTCCCGCTCGTTCCCCGGCAGATAATGGACCGTCACCACCCGGCCGACCTGAACGTGCCCGACACTGCGCGGCGGCAGGAACTTCTCGACACGGGTGGTGAACGTCGTGCCGTCGGGCCGCGTGACCGCCAGCCCCAGTTCGATCTTCGAACTCCCGTTGCGGATCTCGCCGGGCACACTGAGCGACTGCACCACCGCCTGCGCGGGAACGCCACGAGCCGCGATGTCGAGCTTGCCAGGGGTGGTGAGTCCCTGACGAATCACGGATCGGTTCAACGCGTCCTGCGCCGTCGACGCGTCTCCCGACCGGTCGATCTCGACCTTGTCGGTGCGCCCCGGCAGGTAGCGGACGGGGAGAACGACACCCGGGCGGAAAAGAGCCAACTCGGTGAGCGGCACGATCATCCTGGCGTGCGATTCGAAGGTCTCGCCGTCGGCGCCCTCGACGCCGAGGTCGATCCGCACTTCCGGTTGATCGTTGAGCGTCATGCCGGTCTGGCGCACCGACCGCACCGTCCCGATCCCGACGGCGCCCTGCCGGAACGCGGCACTGTTGCGCCCGGTGAACGCCGCCAGCACGCTGTCGCCGGTGAGGGCGAAACAGACCACGACCACGCTGACCGCGACGATCGGCCAGATCATCTGCGGGCCGACCCACGACAGGGCGTCGATTCCGTGGTTCGACCGTCCCCGATCGCCGAGGCCGTACCACAGGTAGTAGCCGACCGACCCGACGAGAAACACCAGGGCGGCGGCACGCACGATCTTCTTCACGATGAGTCCTCTCCGTGCCTGAACTGGGGGGAAGAACGGGTGGGACGCGCGCGAACTCGACTGCCGCGACTCCGCGCGCGTCCCGGGTGAGCCGGCTCAGCCGCCCACGACGGTCGAGCATGCGAACGTGATGTCGAACTTCGACGAACTCGGCGCGGTCGGGTTGCTCATGTCGGGCGCGCCGACGCCTTCGCCGCTGATCGTGTAGGTGTCGCCGTCCTTCACGACGGTCGCGGAGCCGCCGGGCATTCCCTGCCCGAAGCCGAGGGCGTACGGGAGGCCGTTCGACCCGCCCTTGCTGCCCGCGATTCCGACGGCCTGCACGGTGTCCGCGCCGGTGATGGTCGCGGAGACCGCCAGGTCGCCGTACGTCGAATTGGCGGTGTCTGCCAGCGCCAACGCCAGGGTGTCGCCCTGCTTGGCGCAGGTGGCGTCGAAGTCGGCTTCCAGTGCCTTGCCGTCGACGGCGGCCGAAGACGCGCCTGCCGGGTTCGCGGCGGCCGGGGACTGTTCGGAGCTTCCGCCGCCGGAGTTGCTGTCACCGGTGTCGCTGCAGCCCGAGACGAGCAGGGCGACAGCGGCCGCTGCCACGATGCCGGCGGTGTAGACGCGCTTCTGAGTCCGAACGATCTTGTTCATGATCCGTCCTTCACGTTTTCGTGAGGGGCGCTCGGCGCCCGTGGTCGATTCCTTCGGCTCGCGGAGTGGAGCCGATGTGAGAAAGGTAGGAACGTCTCGCGCCCTACCGATCCCATATTTGTCGACCCGTCGACGGGGCATCCCTGCGGTAGCCTGCTCGAATGCGGACGGCATCGAGGAGCTCAGTGGCTGCTCGGCGACCGCGAGCGATGGTCCTCGACGAGGTGTGGCGCGAGTTGGACGGGGTCGAACCGCTCAGTGGGCCGGACGGCGGACCCCTGAGCCGCACCGTGAAACTGATCCTCGATCCGCTGGTCATCCGCCCGGTACAGAACCCGCTGTGCGCCGGTCCGATCGTCACGGCCGACGGGGCGCAGTTGCTCGCCACCCGGGTGCACGCCTCCGCCGACGCGCTCCGCGCCACCGCCGCCTGGTTCACGCTGCTCAAACGGGTTCGCCGGGCGCTGCGCATCACGGACGGCAACCCCCAGGACCTGTATTTCCAACGCTGTTTCGAACTGGCGACCGGTTCGGGCACCCCCGACCCGCTCCGGAGCGAATCCGTCGCCGAGGACACGTTGCGCGACGTGCACGATGTCGCCGCAGGCCGCACCACTCAGGCGTTGAAGGCCCACGTCACCGACCCGGAACGGGCCCGCGAGCTGAACGCCCTGATCGACGTCGCGTGGGGACGCCGACCGCTGTCGGGCGCGGCCACCGTCGACCACGCCGACGCGATCCACGTGGTTCTCGACGCCTGTCCCGGCGCGCGCCTGGAGCAGGACGGCGACGACGGACGGCAGGCACTCGACAGCCTGCTGGCCGGCCACGCGGGAACCCACCGCGGGATTGCGCTCTGGACAACCGACGCCTCTGCCCACCGGCTCGGGCTGACGGCGCATCCCGTGCCCGCGCCGCCGCGTCTGGGAGCGTCGGCGTCCACCTCGACCCTCGGGCTCCCGTTCGACCGGTCCGTCTGCGAACGCGTCTTCACGGTGCTCCGCGCGTCGACCGACCGTGCGGAGCTGCCACCGATCCACGACCTGGTCACCACCGAGATCGCCCGAAGTTGCTCGCCCTGGGCGCTTCTCGACGAATCCCTGCGGGTTGCGGCGACGACGGGTGTTGCCCTGGCGACCGGTCTCCGTCCGATCGGTACCGCGCCCTCTCCTGCGGGCACGGACACCACCGCCGTCCGGGTGATCAACGGCCGCTGGCAACGGGAGGCGTATGTCCTGCAGGCACGCCGCCTCACGGTGAGCGCCGACGCCGCGTCGCTGCCCGAAGCGAATCCGCTGACGGCCATCGCCGCCGAACTCCTCGAGCCGTGGCGGCCCTACCTCCGCCGCCTGTGGGTCCGCCTCCACGGCCGCGACGTGCGCGAGTTCTCGGTCCACGAACCGGACGAGCTCTGGGACCTCCTCGACGGAGTGGCGCGATCGGTGATCCTCGACCACCGCATGCGGGTCAAGCAGGCGCTCGGTGCAATTCCGCTGACGGATGCGGCGGGTGCTCCCGAATCGAGGGCGAGTTGACCCCCGGCACGGTGCGGATCGAGCGCGCGCCCGACGGGGTATGGGTCATCGCCCCCGACGACGCACCGAGTGTCCTGGACGACGCCGCGGGCATCCACGTGGCAGTGCTGGAAGTGCTGGGTGGGCACCTGTCGTGGAGTGTGCTCGCCGACCACACGGTCCCGGTCGCGGTGCTCGACGACGTCGCGTCGGCGCAGAACTGGGTGTGGGCCGTGTTCGGCGAGGAAGTCGCGCTCGCCGTGGCCGCCGGCTCCGGGCGCGGCGTCACGGTCGAGCCGGCGCGACCGCGGGTGGCCGCCGGTGCGAGGCGACTCGCGTACGCGCACTGGGCGGCGCGGTGGTGGCCGGCCTCGACGATCGACGCCATCCCCCCGCTCGACGAGGGGCTGTTGAACGGCGAGATCGCCACCCTCGTCGAGGAATGCGATCTACTCGTCGACGGAGACGACGCCGTCGTGCCGACGGGCCCGGCGCTCGCCGACCGGCCCCGCCGGGCAGACGACTACGCCCTCGCGGCCGGCGCGGCGGTCGCGACGCTGCCGAGCACGCTCGTCCTGGCGCGCGGTACCACCGGATCCGACTGGCGCCGGTGCCCACCCGGGCTCGTCGACGCGTCCGAGCGTGCGGTGTCGTGGGAGGTGGTGCGCGCCGCCGGGAACACGACCGTGCGAGTGAGCGTGGTTGCGGCACCGGGCCTTTCCGAACCCATGCCGGCGCATGTGCGTCCACACGCGCTGATCGGCGCCGCATCGGGCACCGCTGACGTCGTGCTTCAGCTGTCAGGGGATGTGTGGTCCGGCGAGTCCGCCGCACCACCGGGCTCGGAATCCGGGGTGTCCGTGAACGTGCACCTGCCCGGGTTCGGTGTGACCGGTCAGGCCGACGACGGAGGTCCCGAGGCCCGGGAGCGCGTTCGGGCCCTGGTCCGCCGGCGGCTACGCCGAGCTTCGGAGACGGCGGCGGACGACGGGCCGGACGCGCCCCTGCTCGCCGAGATAGCCGCGGCCGCCTCGGATTCGGACTTCTGACGTGGGAGATCAGATGGGGCGTGACCTCCTCGCGGCCGGCGCGGCAGCGTACTCCCGCGGAGAGGTCGCCGAGGCACTCCGGACGTTCGAGCAGGTCGCCCGCTCGACCACCGGCGATCTTCGGACGAGCGCGATCATCAACGCGGCCAGCATGTCCGACGAGCTGGGCGATCACACGAAGGCCGTCGACCTCTACCGGGAAGCCCTCGCGGAGATGCCGGCCGACGCGATCCGGAAGCGTCCCGCGGCGCTGGTCAACCTGTCGCAGGCCCTGCAGCACATCGGCGACCTCGACGGCGCGCAGGACGCGCTCGAGCAGGCACGGCGACTGCTCGCGGCAGCCGACGATCAGGGCGACCTGCGCGTCGCGTGCCTGCTGTCACTGACCGCGGTCGCGATGCACCGGCAGCAGTGGGCGCACGCGGCCGACATCGCCACCGAGTCCCTCGACGCGGCGGTGCGTTTCGCCCCCGCGCTGGCGGGCCACCCGCTCATGAACCTGGCCGCCATCCACTTCGAGACCGGGCGCTTCGACCTCTCCGACGACTTCGCCGGGCAGGCGCTCGAGGCGTTCGAGACCGCGGGCGACGTCAGCGCGGTCGCCGAAACGCAGCAGAACCTGGCCATCATGCGCGTCCGCTCGGGGCGGCCCGACGAAGCGGAACCGCTGGTGCTGTCGAGCCAGACGTACTTCGAGCGCGCCGGGATCGGCCACCGGGCGGGGATCGGATCGAAGGTGCTCGCCTTTCTCGCCGAGGGCCGGGGCGACACCGAACGCGCGGCGACGCTCTATCGCCGCAGCCTCGACTGCTTCCGGGCTTCCGGAGCAATACTCGACGTCGCGGACGTCGAGACCCGCCTCGCCACCGTCGCCTTCGGTGAAGGGCGACCCGACGAGGGAGAGACACTGCTCGCCGCCGCGTTCGACACGTACCGCGGGCTGGGGCTCGGGCTGCACTGCGCGCAGGTCGACTTCTGGCACGCAGCCCTCCTCGAGTCCACGCTCACAGCGTCCGAAACTCCCGACAGCGCGGTGCCGGCACGCGCCACCGCGCTCGCGGTGCCCGCGGCGATCGCCATCGACGCCGTGCGGTACACACTCCCGAACGGGCGTCAGCGCGAGCAGTGGAACCGCGAGATCGCGGATCCGGCGATGCAATTGGCGTTCCGGCTCGCGTACGCCTCGGGTGACGCGCGCCTGGTGGCCGATCTCGTCGAGGCACAGTGCGCGGGGACGACGGTGGACGTCGGCCGCGCCGGGCACCGCACCCCGGCGCGGCTCCCCCTGCAGTTGCCGGACCTTCCCCCGGCAGGCACGACCGACACCGAGGGGTCGTTCCTGCTCGGCGCCGCACTGGCCGGAGTCGCGGCCGGCGCCGGTCTGCCGGTGCCCCTTCCCCCACGGCTCGCCCTGACGTCGGATGGGCGAATCGCGCTGGACAACTCGATCGCGGTCGCCGAGGAACGCTACCGACGCGCGGTCCGGGACAGCCGGGTAGTGCCTGCATGGTGACCTCTCCCAGGTGTCATCGTCGTCACACCACACGTTCTGCGACCACCTCAGGTGGTGTGGGTGGAATGCGGCACTGACCTGCAACGCTGCCGATTCTGCGACCATTGATAGCCCCACCCAATCTATGGAATAGGTCTCATAGATTGGACCTATTCCAATCTGCTGGATAGCCTCGTCACTGTTGGATTCCCCGTCTCCCCGAATAGAGGTTTCAATGGCCCTGATCAACACGCAGATCAAGCCCTTCGCCGCCAACGCCTTCAAGGACGGCGCGTTCATCACCGTGTCCGCAGACGACATCAAGGACAAGTGGGCGGTCTTCTACTTCTACCCGGCCGACTTCACCTTCGTCTGCCCGACGGAACTCGGCGACCTCGCCGACCACCACGAGGAACTTCAACGACTCGGCGTCGAGGTCTTCTCGGTGTCCACCGACACGCACTTCACGCACAAGGCGTGGCACGGATCGTCCGACACCATCGGCAAGATCAAGTACGCCATGATCGGTGACCCGACCCAGGAGATCAGCAAGAACTTCGAGGTCCTCCGCGAGAACGAGGGACTGGCCGACCGCGGCACCTTCCTCGTCGACCCCGACGGAGTCATCCAGTTCACCGAGGTCACCGCAGAAGGCATCGGGCGCAACGCCGCCGAGCTCGTACGCAAGGTCAAGGCCGCTCAGTACGTCCGGTCGCACCCGGGCGAGGTCTGCCCGGCCAAGTGGGAAGAGGGCGAAGAGACCCTCGCCCCGTCGCTGGATCTCGTCGGCAAGATCTGACGCAGCCAGTCGTACCGCAGGCACGGGCTCAGATTTCCTGAGCCCGTGCGGGCGGTTCCCGGTGCTCAGCTCCCGTGGGGGCAATCGGTGTCGCACCAACACCTTCCGGACCACCTGAACCAGAATTTCCGGTTTCCGATCCCCTTGTCCTCCCGACCGATGGAGTAGATCCTCATGCTCGAAGCCTCGCTTGCCGGCCAACTGAAGTCCCTGCTCGAAAAGCTGACCCTGCCGATCGAGCTCGTGTCCTCACTCGACGACGGACCCAAGTCGGTCGAACTCGCCGAACTGCTCACCCAGATCGCGGCGATGTCGGAGAAGATCACCTACGAACGCCGCGACGACGACACGCGACGCCCGTCGTTCGCGGTCCGCCGCAGCGGCACCGACATCGAGGTCCGCTTCGCGGGCATCCCTCTCGGCCACGAGTTCACCTCGCTCGCACTCGCTTTGCTCCAGGTCGGCGGTCACCCGTCGAAGGAGGCCCCCGAACTGCTCGAGCAGGTCCGCGACCTCGACGGCGACTTCCACTTCGAGACCTACTTCTCGCTGTCCTGCCAGAACTGCCCCGACGTGGTGCAGGCCCTGAATCTGATGTGCGTGCTCAATCCGCGCATCAGCCACGTCGCGATCGACGGCGCCCTGTTCCAGGACGAGGTCGACGGCCGCCAGATCATGGCTGTCCCGACGGTCTTCCTCAACGGCGAACTCTTCGGCTCCGGCCGGATGAGCCTGGAGGAAATCGTCGGCAAGCTCGACGTCGGTGCCGCCGACCGCGCCGCCGCCGCGATCGCGCAGAAGGATCCCTTCGACGTGCTCGTCGTCGGAGGCGGTCCGTCCGGCGCCGCGGCCGCGGTATACGCCGCGCGCAAGGGAATTCGCACCGGCATCGCCGCCGAGCGCTTCGGCGGTCAGGTGCTCGACACCATGGCGATCGAGAACTTCATCTCCGTCCCCTACACCGAGGGACCCCAGTTCGGGTCGGCGCTCGAGAACCACGTCCGTCAGTACGGCGTCGACATCATGAACACGCAGCGGGCCGCGAAGCTCGTGCCTGCCGCCACCGAGAACGGCCTCGTCGAGGTCGAACTGGAAAGTGGTGCTTCTCTTCTCGCGCGCACCGTGATCCTGTCGACGGGTGCGCGGTGGCGTTCGATGAACGTGCCCGGCGAGGACGCGTACCGGAACAAGGGTGTGACCTACTGCCCGCACTGCGACGGACCGCTGTTCAAGGGCAAGCGCGTCGCCGTGATCGGTGGCGGTAACTCCGGCGTCGAGGCCGCAATCGATCTCGCGGGACTCGTCGAGCACGTCACTCTCGTCGAGTTCGATTCGGTACTCCGCGCCGACGAGGTGTTGCAGCGCAAGCTGCGCAGCCTCCCGAACGCCGACATCCTCCTGAGCACGCTCACGACGGAGGTCCTCGGGGACGGCAACAAGGTCACCGGCCTGACCTACCAGGACCGCACGACCGACACCTCGCACACGCTCGACGTCGAGGGTGTCTTCGTCCAGATCGGCCTCCTGCCCAACACCGAGTGGCTGGCCGGATCGGTCGAGTTGTCCGACCGCGGCGAGATCGCGATCGACGACCGCGGCCAGACGTCGGTGCCCGGAGTGTTCGCTGCCGGCGATTGCACCACCGTGCCGTACAAGCAGATCGTGATCGCCGCCGGCGCCGGAGCAACGGCAGCGCTGAGCGCATTCGATCGGCTCATCCGGACGGGCGTACCCGCCGAGGAGTCCACCGCCGCGACGGTCGCGTAGCTCGGCCGAGGTCGACGAGCCGTGCCTGCACGTCAGGCACGGCTTTCGGCTTTCAGATCGACCCGGGTGCCGGTACTCGCGCCACAACCCGGGTGGGTAGGGGATGCTGGGACGGTGCCGACTCACCCGTGTCACCCACCGACCGCGATCGTCCGGATGGCCGACGCCGGCGATCTGTACACGTCGTGGCGGTGGACCCACGACTCGCACGCCGGCGGGGTCGGCGTCGCACCCGCCGCGCAGGTGGACGCCGCCCTCGCCGCGCTGGCCCGGGCTCTGCCCGACCTCACGGATCCGCAGGGGCTGCAGCACGCGCTGACGGCGGGCGGCTTCTCCGCCTACGAGTCGGAGCATGATCTGGCTCAGCTCCTTTCACGCACATTTCTTCCGTTCGGCCTTGCGCAGCAACTGCACGAGCTGCTCACCCGCGGGGTGCGGCCGCACCTCCGGATCCAACCGTCGCCCCGCGTCGCGCAGGTGCCGTGGGAACTGATCGCACCCGACGCCGGGCTGCGTCTCGTCGACATCGCGGACGTCAGCCTGCTGGCTCCGCTCAGCATCGTCCACTCGCCCGGCCGGCCGGTCCGAACCTGGACGCACACCCGGCAACTCCCCGTCGTCGCGGTGCTCGACCCGCGGGTGCCGGGCTACCGTGCGGATTCGGAACTCGGCTCGGTCCTGGGGCGGATGGCCGCGGACAGTCCGCTGTCGCAGCGGGTCGCGACGTACGCCGGCGAGGGCCGGCTGCTCCCCGACGTGGACGGACCGACGGACTGCTTCCGCCGTGAAGACGTGGACCGGGAGTGGCTCGGCGCAGCGTTGCGTGAGGGTGCGGGCCGGCTGATGTATGTCGGTCACGTCACCGCGGCGGCACCCGAATCCGGTCAGAGCGAGCACGCCGAGCTGCACCTCGCCTGCGCCGCGGACTCCGTCGGGTTCGCGGAGCCGACCCGTGCTCACCGGCCGTTGTCCGCGAAGGACCTCCTGCTGGGAACGCACACGCTCACGGCCGAGCCGATCCGCGGCGCGGAGTTGTGGCCGATCCCTAGCAGGGTGGCGCTGATCGCCTGCGAGAGCGGTGGTGACCTGCGGTTCAGCGAGGCACTCGGGTTGGTCTCCGCGATGATCGCCGGCGGGGCGGAACTCGTCACGGCCAGCCGCTGGGCCCTGCCCACGGACCTCGCGTTCCAGCGCATCGCCGGCGCCGCAGCACACGCGCGTCCGCTGCAGGACGCCATCTGCTCGATCGACGCGGCGCACGAACTGCCCGACGCGGTCGGCGCGCTCTGCGACTGGCAACGCGAGCGGGTGGCCGCCTGGCGGGACGAGCGGACGATCGAGCACTCACCGGTGCTGTGGGCGGCGTTCGCGACGGTCTCCACCCACTGATCCGCCTCGGCCGTCCGTTCCCCACATCGTGTCGGCCGGTCGTTGTACCGTCGTTGCTGTCGGTTCCGGCACGAAGAAGGAGCATGTCCCATGACCTCTCGGCTCAACCCCTACATCAGCTTCGACGGCAACGCGCGGCAGGCAATGGAGTTCTACAAGGACGTCTTCGGAGGCACCCTTGCGTTGAACACGTTCGGTGAATACGGTGCGCCGGAAGGCGAAGGCGCCGACAAGATCATGCACGCCATGCTCGAGTCGGACACCGGCTACACGCTCATGGGTGCAGACACCCCGCCCGGGATGGAACACAACCCGGGAACCAACATCGCGGTGAGCCTGAGCGGAGACGACGGCGACGAACTCCGCGGCTACTGGGCCAAGCTCGCCGACGGCGGATCCGTGTCCGTGCCCCTGGAGAAGCAGATGTGGGGAGATGAATTCGGCGCCTGTACTGACAAGTTCGGCATTTCATGGATGGTCAACATCGCCGGCACACCGAGCTGATCGCAGCGCCGGGTAGTCCCGCAGATCGATGTCGGTGGCGAAGGAGTCGGTCAGCTTCATCATCAGGCCGAACAGGAAAGTGGACTTGAACGTCCAGTTGCGCAGCCTGATTCGAGTAGCCGACTTCGGCGCGAGAAACGGTCCGGCGCTGCCCTTGCGGGCGATCTTCGCGTACCCGAGCATCTGTTCGTTGTAGCGTCCGAACGCCACGCGGTGGTCGCCGTCGGCGGCGGCGAGCTCACCCGCCAGGACGTACGCACCCACGAGGGCGAGGCCGGTCCCGAAGCCGCCCAACGTATTTCCGTACGCGGCATCACCGACCAGGGCCACACGGCCGGCGGTGTAGGTATCGGTCTCGACCCTCGCGATCGAGTCGAGGTAGAAGTCGGGCTCGTCGTCCAGGCGCGCGAGTAGCCGGGGCACGCGCCACCCCGCTCCGGCATACGCGGCGGTCAGCATTCGTTTCTGCTGGGTGATGTCGGCGCGGTCGTACTCGATCCGGTCGGAGGCGAGGACGAACAATTCCGGAGCCTTCGGTCCGCCGACCACGGCCATCCGTCCCGGCTCGTTGTACATCAGTCCCGTCCCGCGTTCCCTGTCCGGCGAGGCGTCACTCGCCGAACCGGTGGTCCCGACGACGGCGTAGTAGTACCCGAGGAATCGGACGAACTCGTCCTCCGGCCCGAACCGGTGGCGACGAACGGCCGAGTGGATGCCGTCGGCGCCGAACACCAGGTCGAACCGGCGTGCGTCCGACTTCTCGAACGTGACCTCGACACCCGAGTCCGTGTCGACCAGCGCGGTGACGGAATCGCCGAAGAGGTACTCGCACGACTCGGCGGTGCGCCGGTAGAGGATCTCGGTGAGGTCGCCCCGCGCGATCTCGATGTCGCCGCCGACGAATTCCCCGGGGATGGTCGCCAGGTGCCTGTCGCGTTCGTCGACGATCAGGAGGTCGGTTTTCCCGGTCTCGCGACGGAGCACGTCGTCGAGGATTCCCATCCTCCAACACTTTTCGGTGAACCTCCCCCTTGAAGTCGACGGCCTGGCCGCCGAGCCGAAGGTCGGGCGCCCGCTCGACGACGGTGACGGCGTATCCGCAGCGGCCGAGCCAGAACGCCAATGCAGGTCCGGCGATGCTTGCACCCGAGATCAGGACGGTTCTGTTCGACATGGGAGCCTCCGCGGATTAATTGTGTCTGACGGACACAAATCAGTGTATGGTAGACACTATTCCGGATCAAGAGTCGTCCGGAGGAGCGCAGATGGTCACCCAGCCCCGTACCGCCGAGCTGCTGTGGGGATCGCCGGAGAGACCGAAGCGGGGACCGAAACCCGCGCTGAGCCTCGAGCAGATCGTCGCCACCGCGATCTCGATGGCGGATGCCGAGGGCCTCGCCACACTGTCGATGCAGCGCCTCGCCGAAGACCTCGGGTTCACCAAGATGTCCCTCTACCGCTACACCCCAGGCAAGGCCGAGTTGACCGCCCTCATGCTCGATGCCGCTCTCGGACCCGCGCCCGACCTGTCCGAGATCGACGGCGGCTGGCGCGCTGCGCTCCACGAGTGGGCTCTCCGGATGTGGGCGGGCCTGCGGCGGCATCCGTGGGTGGTGGACGTCGCGGTCGGCCCGCGAGTGATGGGCCCGAACGAACTGGACTGGCTCGAAACCGGCCTCGATGCCCTGCGCGACACGGGACTCACCGGCGGGGAACGCCTGGACGCGGTGGTCCTGATCACCGGTCACGTGCGCAGCCTCGCTCAGCAGACGACGGCGCCCGGCGCCGAAACCGACACACCGGAGAAGTCCCTGAACGCGATCATGACGGACATCCTCGCCGACCACGCCGACCGCTACCCCCAGGTGACGGCCGCGTTCGCGTCGGCCAGTGCCACCCCTGGGCAGGACGACGCGCTGGAATTCGGTCTGGCCCGTATTTTCGACGGGCTCGCCGCCCTCGTCGCGGCCCGCGCCGGATGACACCCATTCCGCTTGCGGCTCGGCGCTCCTAACGTCATGGGTAGACCACATCGAGGAGACATCATGACGATCGACCGAGGACTGGCACTGCTCGAGGCAAAGCCGGGCAAGGGCGAAGAACTCGCCGCGTTCCTGAAGCAGGGGCGCGCCCTGGCGGCGGAAGAACAGGGCACCGTCACCTGGTACGCGTTCAAGGTCAGCGACACGACATACGGCATCTTCGACACGTTCGAGAACGAGGACAGCCGCCAGGCGCACCTGACCGGAGCCATCCCCCAGGCACGGGCAAGGTCGGCCCCGACCTACTCGCCACCGACCCCGACATTCGTCCTGTCGACGTCATCGCCGTCAAATAATCACACCCCCTGTCGAGCACGGTTTACCTCCACCTCCCGTCGGGCACCCGACTACGGACATCGACCGACGAGAGGTTTGGTTCCCAGTGCGAGCAGTCACGTGGCAAGGCAAACGAAAGGTCAGCGTCGACACCGTCGCCGATCCGAAGATCGAACACCCGACCGACGCCATCATCAAGGTCACGACGACGAACATCTGCGGTTCCGATCTGCACCTGTACGAAACTCTCGGCCCGTTCATGGGAGAAGGGGACATCCTCGGCCACGAACCGATGGGGATCGTCGAGGAGGTCGGCACGGCGGCGGGCAACCTGAAGGTCGGCGACCGCGTCGTGATCCCGTTCCAGATCTCGTGCGGCGACTGCTTCATGTGCAACTTGCAGCTGTACACGCAGTGTGAGACGACGCAGGTTCGCGAGCAGGGCATGGGAGCGGCATTGTTCGGTTTCTCCAAGCTCTACGGCGAGGTGCCGGGAGGACAAGCCGAGTACCTGCGTGTTCCGCAGGCCCAGTTCACTCACATCACAGTGCCCGAGGGCCCGCCGGATTCCCGTTTCGTCTATCTGTCCGATGTGCTGCCCACGGCGTGGCAATCCGTCGAGTACGCCGCGATCCCCGAAGGCGGGTCGGTCACCGTGCTCGGCCTCGGACCGATCGGAGACATGGCAGCGCGCGTCGCCCACCACAAGGGCGCACGGGTCATCGCCGTCGACAACGTCCCCGAGCGCCTTGCTCGCGCCAAGGCCCGGGGCATCGAAACCCTGAACCTGGACGAACACGGCGGCGATCTCGCCGACGTCATCCGCGACGCGACCGACGGCCGTGGCACCGACTCGGTGATCGACGCGGTCGGCATGGAGGCGCACGGTTCACCGATCGGCAAACTCGCCCAGCAGATCGTCGGGTATCTTCCCGATGCGGTCGCGGCGCCGCTCATGCAGAAGGCGGGGGTCGACCGTCTCGGCGCGCTGTATTCGGCGATCGACATCGTTCGTCGCGGAGGCACCATCTCCATCATCGGGGTCTACGGCGGCATGGCCGACCCGATTCCCATGCTCACCCTGTTCGACAAGCAGATTCAGCTGCGCATGGGCCAGGCCAACATCAAGAAGTGGGTCGACGACATCATGCCGCTCCTCGGCGACGACGACCCGCTCGGCGTCGACACTTTCGCCACTCACGAACTCCCCCTCGAACAGGCACCCCACGCCTACGAGATCTTCCAGAAGAAGCAGGACGGGGCGGTGAAGATCCAGCTCAAACCCTGAAAAACTCAGGCGCAAGCGGCGGTGGCCGGGATCCCGTGACGGGTATCCCGGCCACCGCCGCCGTTTTGCGCAAACCGGATAGACCTCTCTGCGAGAATCCCGCTGACCAGCATGGATGCCGGGGAAATCCGAGTCACGCCCGGCGCATAGCGGATTGCTCCTTTCGGTGACGGCCCTCACACTTGTAAGCAAGGAAACCTGATATTCAGCGAACAGCTGTCGCAGGTCTTGCGTACGACCCGGCCGCAGCGAGGCGGCCGCCGAACGAGGAGCAGTCAAGAATGACGCGAACCCTTCCCCCAGGCGTTTCCGACGAGCGATTCGACGCGGCGCTCCAGCGCTTCCGCGACGTCGTCGGCGACAAATGGGTCCTGTCGACCGCAGACGAACTCGAAGCGTTCCGCGACCCGTACCCGGTCGGCGCCGCCGAGGCCAACCTGCCGTCGGCCGTCGTCTCACCGGAGTCGACCGAGCAGGTCCAGGACATCGTCCGGATCGCCAACGAGTACGGCATCCCCCTCTCCCCGGTCTCGACCGGAAAGAACAACGGTTACGGCGGCGCCGCCCCGAGGCTGTCGGGTTCGGTGATCGTCAAGACCGGCGAGCGGATGAACCGAATCCTCGAGGTCAACGAGAAGTACGGCTACGCACTGCTCGAACCCGGGGTCACCTACTTCGACCTGTACGAGTACCTCCAGAGCCACGATTCCGGCCTGATGCTCGACTGTCCCGACCTGGGATGGGGCAGCGTGGTGGGAAACACCCTGGACCGCGGCGTCGGGTACACCCCGTACGGCGATCACTTCATGTGGCAGACGGGACTGGAAGTGGTCCTGCCGCAGGGTGAAGTGATGCGCACCGGGATGGGCGCACTGCCCGGCAGCGACGCGTGGCAATTGTTCCCCTACGGGTTCGGCCCCTTCCCGGACGGCATGTTCACCCAGTCGAATCTCGGGATCGTCACCAAGATGGGGATCGCCCTGATGCAGCGGCCGCCCGCGTCGCAGTCGTTCCTGATCACCTTCGACAAGGAGGAGGATCTCGAGCAGATCGTCGACATCATGCTGCCGCTGCGCATCAATATGGCTCCGCTGCAGAATGTTCCGGTGCTGCGCAACATCTTCATGGACGCGGCCGCGGTGTCGAAGCGCACCGAGTGGTTCGACGGCGACGGGCCGATGCCGGCCGAGGCGATCGAGAGGATGAAGAAGGATCTCGATCTCGGGTTCTGGAACTTCTACGGCACCCTGTACGGACCTCCGCCGCTGATCGAGATGTACTACGGGATGATCAAGGAGGCGTTCGGCAAGATTCCCGGTGCCCGCTTCTTCACACACGAGGAACGTGACGACCGCGGTGGACATGTGTTGCAGGACAGGCACAAGATCAACAACGGCATCCCCAGCCTGGACGAACTGCAACTCCTGGACTGGGTGCCCAACGGCGGGCACATCGGATTCTCCCCGGTGTCGGCGCCGGACGGTCGCGAGGCGATGAAGCAGTTCGAGATGGTCCGCAACCGCGCCAACGAATACAACAAGGACTACGCCGCGCAATTCATCATCGGGCTCCGCGAGATGCACCACGTGTGCCTGTTCATCTACGACACGGCGATCCCCGAGGCCCGTGAGGAAATCCTGCAGATGACGAAGGTCCTCGTCCGCGAGGCCGCCGAAGCGGGCTACGGCGAATACCGCACCCACAACGCCCTGATGGACGACGTGATGGCGACGTTCAACTGGGGCGACGGTGCACTGCTGAAGTTCCACGAGAAGATCAAGGACGCCCTCGACCCCAACGGCATCATCGCGCCCGGCAAGTCCGGTATCTGGTCGCAGCGGTTCCGTGGCCAAAACCTCTGACACGCAACGCGCCTCAGTGCGCGGGCGTCTCGGCCAGGGCGATCCGGCAGCGGCCGAGGTATCCGCGGAACGCATCGCGCTGACGAACACTCATGTCGGCGAGCATCTGTTCCTCCAGCCCGCAGATGCTCGTGTCGTATTCGGCGAGAAGGTCCAGAGCGTCCGCGGTGAGGCTGGTGAGCATCCGGCGACGATTGGCGGGGTCGACGCGCCTGGTCACCAGTCCGCGGCGCTCCAGCGCGGAGAGCATCTCGCCCATCGTCTGCGCGGTGACGAAGGAGTTTCGTGCCAGCTCGGCGGACGACAACCCGTCGCGCCGGCGCAGGACGGTCAGCGCCGTGTACTGCAGCGCGGTGATTCCCATCGGCCGCAGCAGGGCATCCATGTGGGATCGGATCGCCAGCTCGACCTGCTTGATCGCGTACAGCAGGGTCGGCGAGGAGTCGTGCGCGTACTCCCCGTCGAGCGGTGTCTCGTCGATCTCGTCCGGAAGGTCCGCCGTCATCGTCCACTTCTCCCCGCGCCTCGAGCTCGAGGCCCACGAACTCGGACCTCAGGTTTCCTGACCATCTTAGGTCGCTCGAGCCGGGTTCGACCGCAACAACGAACACAAGGAACCCTGCCGAATACGGTCGGCAGCTCACACGAAGCGAAGGCAGCGACATGACAGTCACCGACGACACCGCCGTCATCACCCGCCCGCAGATCGGGCCACGCCAGCTGTTCATCGACGGGCAGTGGCGCGAGGCCGGTGCCGGGGAACGATTCGAGATCGTCGACCCCTCCACCGGGAAGCCCGTCACCACCGTCGCCGAGGCAGACGCGGACGATCTCGACTCCGCCGTACGCGCCGCCCGTACCGCGTTCGACGACGGTCGCTGGTCGGGACTGCCGGGCCGCGAACGGGCCCGGATCCTGCTTCGCGTCGCTGCGCTCGTCCGCGAACGGGCCGACGAGATCGTCGCCGTCGAGAGCGTCGACGTCGGCAAACCCGTCTCCCTGTGCCGACCGGTCGACGTGATGACCACCGCCGAGCAGTACGAGTACTGCGCCGCGCTCGCGCAGACCGCGGGCGGCTCGAACCGGGAGACTCCACTCGACGCCCACGCCTACACTCGCCGCGAACCACTCGGCGTCCTCGGCGCCATCACCCCGTTCAACTTCCCGCTGATCCTCAGTACGTCGAAGATCGCACCCGCCCTGGCCGCCGGGAACACCGTGGTCCACAAGCCCGCCGAGGACACTCCGCTGAGCGCCCTGCTGATGGCGGAGATCCTCACCGAGGCAGGGGTTCCCGCGGGCGTGGTCAACGTTGTCACTGGCAAGGGGTCGACCGTGGGCGAGGCCCTGTTGCAGCACAAGGGGATCGACAAGATCGCGTTCACCGGATCGACGGTCGTCGGCCGGCACGCCGCGAGCGTCGCGGGAGAGAACCTCACGCCCGTCACCATGGAACTCGGTGGCAACGCAGCGCACATCGTCTTCGAGGACGCCGACGTGGACAAGGCGATCGGCGCGATCATCAAGGGCTTCGTGTTCAACACCGGACAGTTCTGCATGGGCGGGCCGCGGCTGCTGGTCGCCCGCCCGCACTACGAGACGGTGCTCGGGATCCTCGGGCAGGCCGTTCCCGGTGTGCCGGTTGGTGACCCGTTCGACCCGGCCACCGTCGTCGGACCGATGGCCGGAGACAAGCACGTGCGGAAGGTCGAGGAATACGTGCAGATCGCCCGCTCCGACGGTGGCCGCATCGTCGCCGGCGGCGAACGACTCGACCTGGGCGGCGGCTACTACTACAAGCCGACCGTCATCGCCGACCTGCCCAACACCTCCCGTGTTGTGCAGGACGAAATTTTCGGGCCGGTGCTGACGGTGCAGCCGTTCGACACCGAGGACGAGGCGATCGCGCTCGCCAACAGCACCGAATACGGACTCGCGTCGGGCCTGCAGACGTCGAACGTCGCACGGGCCCACCGCGTCGCGGCCCGGTTGCAGGCCGGCATCGTGTGGGTCAACGACTGGGCGATGCTCGACCCCGCCGTCCCGTTCGGCGGCGTCAAGAACTCCGGATTCGGCCGCGAATACGGCCCGGAGGCCCTCGAGTCGTATTCCAAGGTCAAGTCCGTCGTCATCTCCCTCGCCTAAAGCGCACCCACCTTTCAGGAGCAACCATGCCCACCAGCACCACCGCCGCCGTCGTCGAAACCGGCGGAGCGAAGTTCACCGTGTCCACCGTCGACCTCGACGAACCACGCTCCGACGAGATTCTCGTTCGTCTCGTCGCCGCGGGCCTCTGCCACACCGACCTCGGAGTGGCCTCGGGCGCGTTGCCGTTCCCGCTGCCCGGCGTGCTCGGGCACGAGGGAGCCGGGATCGTCGAGAAGGTCGGCGCCGGCGTGACGACAGTCGACGTCGGTGATCACGTCCTCCTGTCGTTCAGCTCGTGCGGCTCGTGCGGGAACTGCCGCGACGGGCATCCGGCCTACTGCGCAACGTGGTTGCCGCTCAACCTGATCGGGGGCGGGCGTGCCGATGGAACCAGCCCCGTCAGCCGCGGTGGCGAGGCGATTGGTGGGCACTTCTTCGGGCAGTCCTCCTTCGCGCACCATGCCGTCGTCGACGCACGCAGTGCAGTGAAGGTCGACCCGGACGACCCACTGGACATACTGGCGCCGCTGGGGTGCGGTGTGCAGACCGGTGTCGGGGCGGTGTGGAACGTACTGAAACCCCGCCCGGGCCAGACCGTACTCGTCACGGGGGCGGGCGCCGTCGGGTTGTCGGCGGTGATGGCCGCGGCTCTGACTCCGGCGTCGAAGGTAATCGTCGTCGACCGGGTTCCGGCGCGGCTCGATCTCGCCCGCGAACTCGGCGCGACCCAGGTGATCAACGCTGCCGAGGTCGACACCGCTGAGGAACTGGCGAAGATCCTTCCCGACGGCGTCGACGGCGCGGTCGAGACCACCGGCAACGTCGGGGTGCTGCGGACCGCGATCGACGCGCTCGCACCTCGCGGCACCGCCGTCATCGTCGGTGCACCGGCCTTCGGCACCGAGGTGCCGGTCGACGTCAACGCCATGATCCCTGGCCGCACTCTCGTGGGTCTGACGCTGGGCGACAGCGAAACTCAGACTCTCATCCCCGTTCTCGTCGACCTCGTCAAGTCGGGCCGGCTGCCGATCGACCGCCTCATCACCCACTACGGTTTCGACGACATCAACACCGCCGTCGCGGACATGACCAGCGGTGCCTCGATCAAACCGGTCCTCCGGTTCTGATCATCGAGAAGTGATCGCCCGCAGTGCCGCAGAAGGGCTTTCACCGAACATCTCGCGGTACTGCCCCGCGAAGCGACCCAGGTGGTTGAAACCCCACCGGTACGCGATCTCGGCGACGCCTGCCGTCTCGGGATCGGCCGCCAGCAGGTCGCCACGGACCTTCCGCAGGCGGAGGTCCCGCAGATAGCGCATCGGGGTGGTCTGCAACGACGTCTGGAAGCCGTGCTGCAGCCCCCGCAGACTCACCCCGACCGCGCCGGCGATCTCGAGGGCGGTCAACGGCTCGTCCGCGTGCGCCTCGATGTACTGCTTGGCGTGCTCGACCGCCGCCGGGCACGCGGGGGCGACGGTGGCCGCCAACTGCTCGCTGTAGTCGTGCCGCGACGCCAGGAGCAGCGACACGATCACGCTCTGCGTCAGCGGCGCCAGCAGTAGCGGGTGGCGGAAGAGGGCGTCGGTGTCACGCAGTTGCACCGACAGGGCCTGCATCACGGACCACCACTGCTGCCCGTGGCCGGTGGTGATGTCCAACGCGAGATCGAAGGCGATCGGATTGCGGATCGGACGTCCGAGAAGCAGCGCGAGTTGCTCCTCGACGGCGCGGCGTTCGATCTTCATCCCCAGGATCCGTCGGGTCTCCTGCCCCCAGCCCTGGAGCACCGATCCGCGGTCCGCGCGGTACACGGCGGCGCACGACGGGGTCGCGATGATCCGGTCGGCGCCCGAGCTCGTCTTCAACCGGCCGCTCACCGGCACATTGACCTGATACCAGTCCTGGAGTTCGCCGGTCTCGATCTCGACCTCGGTGTCGTAGGACAGCCAGCCCATGGTGACGGGGCCCAACTCGGCGGCATCGAGGTGTATGCCGAAGCTCTGCTGATCGCCGAGAACTTCCACGGAGTGCGGGTAGAACAGTCGCCCACCCACGTGACGCGCCTCTTCGACGTCTCGGCTGACGAGAGAGACAGACGCTGGGCCGCCGACAGAGGTGGACATCCCATAATGAGACCAGAGTCACATCCGGATTGCAAGGTTTCCTTATCTTGATGTCTGTCAAGGACAGTCTTCGAACCGTCCGATTGGGTAGTACCCGGACCGGTGGGTCCAGGGGCATACTTGGCCGGCTCGGGGGTTTCCGCAGACGATACGGAGAAACTGATGTTCGACCGGCTGTACGCCGCTGTCCTCGCCGTTGCCGGCCTCGGCTACGGGGGATACATCCTCCTCGACGAGCTGACCGGCAGCTCGGACACACCCGGCGAGGACGACCATCACCTCCGCCGAGAATCCTCCGAGCAGGTATTCACGGCATAACCGCTGCGTGGGACGGCGGTCAGGGAAACAGTCCCCGCGCCTCGTGCGCCTCCGCTACCTGCCCGACTCCGATGACGTGGGCGGCGCGCCGCAGCGTCAGCGATTTCTCCGCGGCAAGGGCCCACACGCTACGGGAGGCGTTCTGCATGAACACGCAGAGCTTCCGGTCCACCTCGGCACCGGTCCAGGAGAACGCCTGCAGGTTCTGGACCCATTCGAGGTACGACACGACCACCCCGCCGGCGTTCGCCAGGATGTCCGGGACCACGGTGACGCCGTTGCTCTGCAGGATGGCGTCGGCCTCGGGTGACGTCGGCCCGTTGGCGCCTTCGACGATCATGCGGGCGCGGGCGTCGGCGGCATTGTCTGCGGTCAGGACGCCGTCCATCGCGGCGGGAACCAGAACGTCGACGTCGAGGCCGAGTAGTTCCCGGTTGGTGACGGTGTCCGCGTCCGGATACGTCGCGAGGGTTCCGCCCCCCGCGACCCACGCCTCGAGTTTCGGGATGTCGAGCCCGCCCGCCCGGTAGCAGCGGCACCGACACGGTCAGCGATCGCCGGGGTGTGGCCAGCAGCCGATACATGCCCTCGTCGAGACCGAGGATGCCCGTCGCATCACGCAACTGCGGCAGGGAGCGGCCGGCTCACTGGTCGACGGTGAGGCCCTTCGCCTCGAGCACCTGGGCGAGATTGCTGACCTGGATCGGGGTTTCACCCTTCTTGTAGCGCTCGATGTAGGCGGCTTCGGCGGCGTCGCGCTCACGGGAGGCGTCGATGGCGAACTGGACCTCGTCGCGTCGGATCACGACCACTCCATCGCAGTCACCCTTGATCACGTCGCCGGGATAGATGATCTGGCCGCCGAACACCAACGGCTGGTTGACGGGGCCGAGGGATTCCTTCACCGTTCCCTCGATGCACACGTGCTTGGAGAAGACGGGGAACCCGAGTTCGCGGATCTCCCGGCTGTCCCGCACTCCGCCGTCCGTGACCAGTGCGCTGATGCCCCGGGCCACGCACGCGTTGGCCAGCACGTCGCCGAACTGGCCCGCGGGCTGATCGCCGGAGGATACGACGAGCACGTCGCCGGGTTGCGCGTAGCTGATGGCGACCTGGAGCATGATGTTGTCGCGCGGATGGCAGACGACCGTGAAGGCCGTTCCACAGAATGACATGTCGCGATCGATGGGCTTGATCCCCGAATCCAGCGCACCCTTGCGGCCCTGGGCTTCGTGGATGGTGGCGGCCGAGAAGGCGCCCAGACGGTCGATCGCGGCCTTGTCGGCGCGGTCGATCTTGGTAGTGACGTGAACCATGATGTCTCCGTTGGTCGGGTAAGAGCGGGTGGGGTCAGCTGAGCGACGCGACGGCCTTCTCGACCGCGGCGGCGGCGTTCCGCAGAACGTCCTCGGACGTGGCGAAGGAGACTCGGAAATACGACTCGGCGCCGTACGCGGAGCCCTGGATGGTGGCCACCGACGCGTGGTCGAGGAGGAAGAGCACCACGTCCTGGTCGTTCTCGAGCAGCGTGCCGTCGGGAGTCCGCTTGCCCACGAGGCCCGCGCATCCGACGAACAGATAGAACGCGCCCTGCGGCAGTACGGGTTCCAGACCCTCGATGCGGGAGGACAATTCGAAGATGAGGTCCCGCCGTGCGCGATAGCTCGCGACGGACGTGGCGACGAAACTCTGGTCGCCGGTGAGCGCCTCGGCCGCGGCGGCCTGACTGATCGACGACGGGCAGGAGGAACTCTGCGACTGCAGCTTGTTGATCGCTGCGATCAGGCCCTTGTTCCCGACGCCGTACCCCAGACGCCAGCCGGTCATCGCGTAGGCCTTCGACACACCGTTGGTCACCAGGATCCGATCGCGGAGGTGCGGCGCGGCCGACAACAGGTTCGGAACGGGCGAGTCGGTGAACACGATCTCGTCGTAGATTTCGTCACAGAGGACGTTCACGTGCGGGTTCCGGTCGAGTACCGCTGCCAGTTCCGCCAGTTCCCGTTCGCTGTACACCGCACCGGTCGGATTCGACGGCGCGTTGAGGATCACCCATTTCGTCGAGGGAGTGATGGCGGCGGCGAGCGTGTCCGCGGTGAGCAGGAACCGGTCGGACTCCTGGCAGTCGACGACGACGGGTGTTCCGCCGTGGACGGTCACCATGTCGGGGTACGACACCCAGTACGGCGCGGGCACGATCACCTCGGTGCCCTCCTCCACCGTCGCCATCAGCGCCAGGAAGATGACCTGCTTGGCACCTCCGCCGACGGTGATCTCGTTGTCCGTGAACTCGACCCCGGTCCGGTCGAGCATCCGCTTCGAGATCGCGTCCCGCAGTGCGGGGATACCGTTGACGGGGGTGTATTTGGTGAGACCGGATTCCATCGCCGCGACGGCTGCCGCCTTGATGTGGTCCGGTGTGTCGAAATCGGGTTCTCCGACCGTCAGGTCGAGGATCTCCCGCCCCGACGCCCGGAGCTCGCGAACCCGTTGCGCAGCTGCCACACTCGGTGACTCACGCATCTGGTCGACTCGTGCTGCAGGGACGAAGGTGGACATTGTTCCTCCTGGTAGAGGGCGTGGGAACGAAGTAAGCCGGGAACTCGGGCGGTACCTTCACACCCAGGTTATCGGGGGCACATCGCACCTGTACAAGACCGATTACTTGTCGGGTGATAGCCGTTCGGCATGGCTGGAATCAGAACGCCAGCAACACCTTCGCGGACGTGGACGCGTCCTTCGCGACGGCGAAGGCCTCGATGCCGTCCTCGATGCCGAACTCGTGACTGATCACCGGTTCGACATTCAGGCTGCCGTCCGCCAAAGCGGCGAGCACCGAATCGATCTCGTCGTTGAATCGGAACGATCCGACGAGTTCGAGCTCCCGGGTGATGACGAGCGAGAGCGGCGCGGGCTGAAGACCGGTAGGGAGCAGTCCGAGCATGACGACTCGGCCGCCGCGCGTCGCGCCGCGAATGGCCGATTCGAGCCCGAAGCGGTTACCGGAGCATTCGACGACAATGTCGGCGTCGATGTCCGCGATGCTCGCGGAGTCGGCGGCGTCCAGGGTCCGGTCGGCGCCGAGCGCCCGTGCGACCGTCTGGGGATACTCGTGCACGTCGACTGCGGTGATCTCGCGTGCACCCGCCCGGCGAAGGACCGCCACCACGAGGGCACCGATGGGTCCGCATCCCACGACGAGTGCGCTCTTCCCCGACACGTCGCCCGCGCGGGCCACGGCATGCCACGCGACTGCGGCGGGTTCCGCGACCGCAGCGGTGCGCAGTGGAAGGTCCGGTGGCAGCGGCCGCAGCATCCGGGAGGGCAGAACGGCGTACTTCGCGAATGCCCCTTCGGTGTGGGGGAATTGCGCCGCACTGCCGAGGTACGTGCATCCCGGCGAGAGGTTCGGGCGATCCGCGGGGAACCTGGCGCCGCGACCGCCGGGGGTGGCGGGGTGCACGGCGACACGTTCACCCGCTGCGGGACCGCTGCCGTCCGCCGCGGCCTGCACCACCGTTCCCACCACTTCGTGGCCCAGCAGCATCGGCGCCTTCAGAATCGACTCACCCGCCGCCCCGTGCGTCCAGTAGTGCAGGTCGGATCCGCAGATCCCGCCGTAGGCGATCTCGACCACCGTCTCGGACGGTTCGGGTCGGCGCAGCGGCACCGCTTCGATCCGGAGGTCTCCCGCGGCGTGCGCCACCACCCCGAGGGTCTCGGCCGGAAGCGGGGCGCCGGACTCGCGCTGTGCAGTGTTCACCGCGGGTCTCGATCGTTGCGCCGGATGAAGTCGAGTCCACCCGGTACCTGGAATGTGGGCATGATTTCGATCAGGCCGAGATTGACGTGGCCCGGGGCGTCGATCGCGAACTCGATCGTGTCGGCGATGTCCTTGGTGGTGATGGATTCGAAGCCTTCGTAGTACGTCTCCCACGCTTCCTTCATCGCCTCCGGCGACCCGCCCAGGTTGCGACCGAAGATCTCGGTTTCGACTCGGCCCGGGCAGATCTCGGTGACGCGGATGCGCTTGCCGATGGTGTCGTTGCGCAGCTGTCGCGAGATCTGGTGCACCGCAGCCTTCGTGGCGTGGTAGGCGGTGTGGCCGTAGAAGTTGTACAGCCCGGCGATGGAGCTGATGTTGACGATGTGGCCGAGGTCGCGCTCCACCATTCCCGGCATCAGCAGCCGGCACAGGTGCAGCACCGCACGGAGATTGACGTCGACCATCGCGTCGACCGAGGCGGCCGAGGCGTCCAGGATGTTGCCGGTGGCCGACACTCCCGCGTTGTTGATCAGGACGTCGATCTCGAGCCCGTCGACGGCCGCGCTCAGTGCGTCGATGTCTGTGATGTCGACGGCGAGCGGGATCATTCCCGTCTTGTCCGCAACCTCGTCGAGCCGTTCCTTGTTGCGGGCCAGACCGTAGACGGTCAGTCCGCGCTTGGTCAGGATCTCGGTGACCGCGGCACCCATTCCGGTGTTGGCACCGGTGACCAGTGCCGTCCGGTAGTCGTTGAATGGCATAACGCTCCCTTGCCTTACTGGTGGTGAAAGTTGGTACAGCCCGGTGGTCTTCGAGTGGTCAGGAGACCACCGGGCCGAGTCTGAGTCCGTCAGAGCGTGTCGCGGAGAGGCACGTGCGCCCGGTCGGTGATGGTGCTGACGGCGATGAGGGTTCCCACCGCGGTGACGACGGCGTAGACCGCGGGAACGTAGATTCCGAACTGAGGAATCAGCCAGGTCATGAGCAGGGGCGCCGTGCCGCCGAAGACCGCCGAGGAGATGTTGTAGCCCAGCCCGTACGCCGAGTACCGGACCCGGGTGGGGAAGAGTTCGACGATGAGGATGTGGATGACGGCAGTGTGACCGGCGAAGATCACCGCCATGATGCACGCGCCGACCACTGCGAGAACGAAGTTGCCGGTCGCGATCAGGGCGTAACAGGGGATGGCGCCGATGGCCATGGCGATCGCCGCGCCGGCGATGACCTTCTTGCGGCCGACGCGGTCGGAGAGAGCACCCATGAACGGGATGGCGATGCAGATCGCCACGAGACTTGCCGCGGTCACGAGCAGGGCGGTGCCGGTCGAGAAGCCGATGTTGTCGCCCTTGAGGAACGTCGGCATGTAGGAGAAGAGCACGTAGTAGCCGGAGCCGTTCATCAGCGGGATGAACAGCGCGAGCAGCATCGCCTTGCGGTGCTCGGGGGTCGCGAACGCTTCCTTCAGCGGGTTGCGGGACAGTCCGCCTTCGGCCTTGAGCTTCTCGAAGTTCGGGGTGTCGCTGATGGCCCGGCGGATGTACCAGCCGATGATGCCCATCGGGATCGCGACGAGGAACGGCACACGCCAGGCCCAGCTGGCCGGTCCGCCGCCGTTGATGGCGGCCTCGTTGAGCCACGGTGACATCGCGAACGCCACGAGCGTGCCCGTGAGCAGGGCCAAGAAGGACGCGATCTGTGCGTAGCTGGTGATGAGTCCGCGCTTGCCCTCCGGTGAGTGCTCGGCGAGGAAGGTCATGGCTCCCGCCGCCTCACCGCCCACGGAGAATCCCTGCAGGATGCGCAGGAGAATCAACAGCGCGGGTGCGGCGACGCCGATCGCGGCGTAGGTCGGGAGAATGCCGATTCCCGCGGTGGCGACGCTGATCAGCATGATGACGAAGACGAGCATCTTCTGCCTGCCGATCCGGTCGCCCAGGATGCCGCAGACGACCGCGCCGAGAGGTCGCACGAAGAACGAGATCGCGTAACCGGCGAAGACGAGCATCAGCGCGTCACTCGACTTGGAGACGTCGAAGAAGACGATGGCCAGGGCGGTCGCCATGAAGGCGAAGATGCCGTTGTCGTAGAGCTCGACGAAGATGCCCACGCAGCCTGCGAGAACGACTTTGCGTAGCTGGCGGGGTTGCACCTCGTGTTCGGACGTGTGCCCGGCCGTGTCGGGTGAGATCGCGTTGGTCATGCTGACTCCATCTGGGGTACCGAGCTGTGCTGGGCGGATGTCGTTTCTGTGTGAAGGGGGATCCGAAGGCTGGCGAAGGCGTTGGCCACGCGGGAGCGGAGGAGATCGATCGAGCGTCGTTGTGTCCGGTACGCGTCCACGGCGTCGGGGACGGTCACTTTCCTGAATCGGACCTCCTGGCCGGGCCGTGCCTGGCCGAGCTGGGACAGAGCGGTGGCGGTCACGACCGCGAGCACCGGATATCCGGCGGTCACCCCTCGTCCACGATGCAGAACGAGGATCTCGTCGCCGGCGGGAACCTCGACCGCACCGATCGGCACTCCGCGGGAGAGCACCTCCGTCGACCGGTCCCGCTTGGGGACCGCGCTGTCCGGATCGGTCGGCGTGAGGCGGAGGCCGATGTGGTTCGAGTTGCCGCCGATGGCGAAGGGGGTGTCGAACAATCGGGCGGCGGTCGAGCCGAATTCGTGGACGTCGGGACCATCGGTCACGTCGATGGTCCAGCATCCGGTGAAGGCCGCGGGCCGGGCGCCGAGCCGGAACAGCGGCATCCGGAAGTGCGGGTGGTCGATCGGCGGTCCGTCGACGTCGATGGCGACGGACTCGCCGACCGTCAGTTGCCGGCCGAAACCGAGAACCGAGTCGGGGGCGCAACTACCGAGCAGGTAGGGCGCGTCGATCGTTCCGTGCACGGCGAGGTAGACCCTGAGCCCGTCGCGGATTCCGCGGACGGTGAGTTCTTCGCCCGCGGTCCACACGAACGGCTCCCACTGCGGGCGGGTGACACCCCCGACCTGCACCTCCGCCGGCGCTCCGGTGACCGCGACGAGCAGGTCGATGCTCGCGACGGCGCCGAAGTCCATGGCGACCATCTCGAGCAGGGGTGCCGTACGCGGGCTCCCGACCAGTGCGTTCGCCACGTCGGCGCTGTACTGGTCCGAGGCCCCGCCGGTCATCTGGCCGAACCGGGACGCTCGGAGCCGGCCGAGGTCCTGGATCGAGGTCAGCCCGGGTGTCGTGAGGGTGATCGATTCAGCCATGCCGGACCCCCTCGTACGTCGACCACTCGGCCGCGGCGATCGGAACGAAGAGGAACGTGTCGCCGGGCCGGAAGTCGGACAGTGGGTCCGTCGCCGGATCGACGATGGTCAGCGGCGTTCGGCCGATCACCGGCCAGCCTCCCGGCGCGGGACGCGCGGAGACGACGGCCTGCCTGCCCGCGACTGCGACCGCGCCTGCCGGTACGTGTGGCCGCGGAATCGTGCGGCGTGGGACGGGCCGCGGGAAGGCGGGACCGTCCAGCATCGGGGCGCCGCCCGGGGAACCGAAGCAGCGCATGGTCAGTGGGCCTGCGCCGTGCAGTCGGATCACCTCGGCCGGTGAGAGTTCGAGGTGTGCTGCCACGTCGTCGAGGTCGGGGCCGAATTCTCCCCCGTAGACGACGGGGATCTCGAACTGCCGCGGGCCGCGCGCCGCGGCATCCGCGGGGAGCTCGACAAGTCGTTCGACGTGCGCACGAATGGCCCCGTGGGTGGTTGCACCACAATCGAATTCGACCAGCACCGCGTCGTACGTGGGAATGATGCCGGTGACCGCGACCTCGTCGCCGCGTGCGTCGAGTGCGGCGGCGACCGTGTGGACCACCCGCCAGCGCTCCTCGGCATCCGGGGACAGCGACGTCAGACGTACCGCGGAGTCTCCGCAATCCGAGAGGACGAACTCCCGGTGCGGCCGGATGCACGTCACGCCGGACACGTCGCGGACTCCTTCTCTTCCTTGGCTGCTTCCTTGGCCGCGAGGACCTCGGTGACCGGGGCGATGACGACGCCCGCACGCAGGAGCGCCTCCCGGATCGCTCGCGCGTTGCGTACGGCGTCGGCGCCGTCACCGTGCAGCAGCACCGTATCGGCCTCGATCGGGATGCGTGTGCCGTCGACGGCCTCGACCACACCCTCGGTCACCATCTGCACCGTGCGCGCCACCAGAGTGTCCTGGTCGTGAATCACGGCACCGGGCTCGGACCGCGGCACCAGGGTGCCGTCCGAGCGGTACGCGCGGTCCACGATGGCGACGATCGCCACGCGAATCCCCCGTTCACGGGCGTGGTCGGCGAGTTCACCGTCCTGGGCGAGCACGATCAGCCGAGGGTCGAACGCTTCCACCGCGTCGACGACGGCGCGGGCGTAGTCCGCCCGCGTCGCGACGAGATTTCCCAACCGACCGTGCGGTGCGATGTGCGAGAGCGTCGTGCCGTGCGAGGTCGCGAAGGCGTACAGCGCGCCGAGTTGGTACAGAACGTCGGTGCGGACCTCGTCTGCGGTGAGGTCCATCGCGCGCCGGCCGAACCCTGCCAGGTCGGGAAAGCTGGGGTGCGCGCCGATACCGATTCCGCGGGCGACGCATCCTCGGACCGTGGCGTCCATGGTCCTGGGGTCACCGGCATGGAATCCGCACGCGACGTTGGCGGACGTCAGCACGTCGAGCAGCGCGTCGTCGTCGCCCATCGTCCATGCGCCGAAGCTCTCGCCGAGGTCGGCGACGAGATCGATCTTGACAGTCACGGTGCCTCCCATGGGGACCTGCAGTGGAACCGCTGGTGCAGTTCCTGTGAACTTTCGATGTAAACGGACGCTACGCAGGATCCGGTTCGGGCGGTTAATACCTGTTTTACGTGAGGCGATAACGAACGTCTATGGTGTTTGAACAGCGGCGATGCAAAAACGGAAGAACAGCGCCTCGCATTTGGCTACGGCGGTGTTTCCGCCCGGCAACCTTGTCGAAACCGCGGCGTGCTTGCGTCGCCGCATTGTCAGAAAGGCAGATCGCTCGTGGATACCCGACGCTTGTTCTCATTCGTCCGCATCGTCGACGCCGGAAGCATCACGCGGGCGGCCGACATTCTGCACATCGCCCAACCGGCACTGAGCCAGCAGATGACGGCGCTGGAGACCCACTTCGGTCAGCAGCTGCTGATCCGCAGCAAGCAGGGCGTGGAACCCACCGATGCGGGGCGCGCGCTGTACCGGCACGCGCAGGTGATCCTGCGGCAGGTGGAGAGCGCTCACGCCGAGGTGAGCGTCGTCGGCCGAGAACTAGCGGGCGGTGTCTCCGTGGGGCTCGCGCCGTACAGCACGGTGAGTTCCATCGCGTTGCCGCTGCTCACCGCGGTGCGGTCGCGGTACCCCAGCATCCTTCTGCACATCAACGAGAATTTCGGTGGCGTGCTGAGCGAGGCCATGATGACTGGCCGCATGGATATGGCGCTGCTCTACGACGCCGGGCCGATCAAGGGCGTCAACTTCGAGCGTCTGCTCACCGAGGAGCTGATGGTCGTCGCGCCGGCAGGCACCGGTCTGCCCGGTGACACCGGGACGGCCGTCGCCATCAAGGATCTCGTCGACCTGCCGCTGCTGCTGCCGGGCCCGATGCACACCATTCGCAAGGTGGTGGAGCAGGCCTACGAACACGCCTTCGAGCACGCGCGGGTGGTCGGCGAGGTGGAATCGGTGACCTTGATGGCGCAGGCGGTCCGGAACGGTTTGGGCGCGACGGTATTACCGTTCTCCGTGGCCCGCCGCATCATGAATGTGGAGAACCTGGAACTCCGCCGGATCGAACCGACCATCGAAGTCCAGGTCTCCCTCGGAACACCCGCCAATCAGCCGCTCTCGGGACCTGCCGAGGCGGTACGCGAGGTGTTGCGCAGTGTCGTCGCCAACTACATCCGGACCAGTTCGGAAGCCGAACGAGGCCTTCAGTAACCCCGGCTCCGGTCGATCGGCGCCATCAAAGGCGCTCCGGCAGCGAAGCGTTCGACGTTGGACGCGACGTGATCGGCAAGCAACCGCGTCAGACCGGTCGCCGGATTCGCGACGTGCGGCGTGATGATGGCATTCGGCAGGGTCCAGAGCGGATGTCCGTCGGGAAGTGGTTCGGGATCGGTGACGTCGAGGGCGGCCCCGCCGATCGATCCGGCCTTCAGCGCGTCGACGAGTCCCGCGGTGTCGATGAGGGAGCCGCGCGCCACGTTGACGATCCACGCCGTCGATTTCATCTGCGCCAGCGCGTCCTTGTCGACGATGTGCGCGGTCGCCGCCGTCGCCGGCGCGGCGATGACGAAATGGTCCGCTCTGGACCAGATTTCCGACGTCCGATCGGACGGCAGCGTCTCGACTGCACCCGGGACCGGGATTCCCGAACGGGTCACGGCGAGCACCCGCGCCCCGAACGCGTCGAGCAGTGGGATCATCGCGCGACCGATGCCACCGCACCCGACGATGGCGACCGTCGCCCCGCGCAGTGTGCCCACCTGCGGGTCGAATTCTGCCTTGCGCCACGAGGTCGCGCGCACCTGCTCGGTGAGAGCACGGACGCCGGCCAGGAGCAGCAGGACTCCGTGTTCCGCGACGTTGCCGGCGTAGGCGCCGGCCGCGGACGTCCAGGTCCGCTCGGTGTCGACGATCCCCGCGGAGATCCACGGCTCCACACCCGCTGAGGGGAGTTGCACCCAGCGCACCGAGTCCGGCAACTGCGCCGGGAACGTGTCAGGGCCGTGCGCCCACACCACGGCTTCGGCGTCGTCGAGCGGGGCGAGTACGCCTCCGCCCCGCTCGATCCCGCGCATCAGCGCGGCGTCCGGGTGCGGTCCGAGGTGGATACGAGGCGTTGCGGTGTTCGGCATCATGGTCTTTCGAGTCGATCGGGTGGGGATCACACTACGGCGGTGAGGCCGCCGTCGACGTACAGGATCTGGCCGTTGACGAAGTCCGACGCCGGCGACGAGAGGAAGAGCAGTGCACCCACGAGTTCCTCGGTGCGACCCCACCGCCCGGCGGGCGTGCGCTTGGTCAGCCACGCACTGAAGTCGGCATCGTTCACGAGCGCCTCGGTGAGCTGGGTGTCGAAGTACCCCGGTGCGATGGCGTTGGTCTGCAGGCCCAGTGGCGCCCAGTCGGCGCACATTCCTCGTGTGAGCATCTTGAGCCCGCCCTTGCTCGCGGCGTACGGGGCGATGCCCGCCCGGCCGAGCTCACTCTGGACGGAACAGATGTTGACGATCTTCCCCTGCCCGCGCCGGACCATCGCCCGCGCAAACTCGCGGCCGACGAAGAAGGCGCTGCTCAGGTTGGTGTCGAGCACGCGACGGAAGTCGTCGTCGCCGAACTCGAGCAGGGGGCTGCGGTGCTGGACGCCGGTGTTGTTCACGACGATCTCGACGGGACCGATCTCGTCCTCGACCCGCTGCGCGGCGGCCGCGACCTCTCCGGGAGCGGTCACGTCGAAGGCGCAGGTGTGGACTGTCGCGCCGGTGGCGCGGACGATCTCGTCGCGGCTGCGTGCGAGGGCGTCGGCGTCGCGGCCGTTGAGCACGACCTCCGCACCCGCCTCGGCGAGTCCGTTGGCGAGCGCGAAGCCGATTCCCCGGCTCGACCCCGTGACGAGCGCGATCTTGCCCGCCACATCGAAATTCCCGTGCGAACTCACTGTGTGGCAACCTTTCGTTCTTCGTGCAGGTATTCGGCGGCGGCCCGTGCGATCGCATCCGGTGCCGGAGCGACGTCCAGGACCACGCCGAACTCGTCGGCGTCGAGCGGCTCGAGGAGCGCGAACTGGGAATCGAGCAGGGCAGGCGGCATGAAGTGCCCGCTCCGCGCCTGCATCCGGCCGTGGATGACCTCCCGCTCTCCCGTGAGGTGGACGAACAACACCGGGTCGGAGACGTCGCGGAGGATGTCGCGATAGCTCTGCCGTAGCGCCGAGCACGCCACCACACCCCGGCGTCCCTGATCGGACAGCGCCTGCAGGCGGTCGCGGACGACTGCGAGCCACGGCGCCCGGTCGTCGTCGGTCAGCGGGATACCGGCGGCCATCTTCTCGACATTCGACGGCGGATGCAGATCGTCGGCGTCGAGGAACCGGTGGCCGGTCAGTTCGGAAAGTTGCTGCGCGACTGTCGTCTTCCCGCAGCCGGTCACCCCCATCACCACGATGTGGGGTCGCTGATCGCCACTCATGAAATGTTCCTGTCCGCCGGTGTGGAGAGATGCAGTTCGAACATGCCCGACCGGACAACAGCTTGGCAATGGCGGAGGGGATACCGGTTGACGTTGCCGTCATAGCGAAGCGCGAGGGATGCGGATGCTATCGGCTCACGAGTTTGACCGCCGCGGCCTCGATCGTCTCCTCGGAGAGCAGGACCTCGAGGGCGGCGTCGCCGAGGGGGATGAAGCTGTCGTCGCTCGTGACGCGTGCCAGCGGCCCGGTGAAGCCGTCGTCGATCAACGCCGTCACCACACCTTCGGACACTCCCCCCGACTTGCGGGTTTCGTCGACGACGAGCACCCGGCCGGTGGCGTTCGCCTCCCGGAGAATGTCGTGCACCGGCAGCGGTGCGAGCCACCGCATGTCCACCACGCGCGCGGCGATGTTCGCCCGTTCGAGACGGCGCGCGACCCGCAGACTCATCCGGACCCCGTTGCCGAACGTGACGATCGTCAGGTCGGCGCCGTCACCGTACGTGCGGGCGGAGCCGATCGGCACGTGATTCCCGGCCCGCTTCGCCGGATCCGGATACGGTGCCAGCCACTGCTCGTCACCGTTCTCGTACAAATCGCGGGTGTGATACAGGGCAATCGGTTCCAGATACACACACACCGCCCCCGCGGTGCGGGCGGCCGCGACGCACGTGTGCATCATGGCCGCGGCGTCGTCGGGACGCGCCGGGGACGCCACCACGATGCCCGGGATGTCGCGCAGTGCGGCGACGGCATTGTCGTTGTGGAAATGCCCGCCGAACCCCTTCTGATACCCGTATCCGGCAACCCGCACCACCATCGGGTTGCGGTACTGGCGGTCGGAGAAGAACTGCAACGTCGCACCCTCCCCGCGGATCTGATCGGCCGCATTGTGCAGATACGCCAGGTACTGGATTTCCGGGATGGGCAGCAGCCCGGACACTCCCGCTCCCAGCGCGAGACCCAGGATCGCCTGCTCGTCGAGGAGCGTGTCGAACACCCGCGCCGACCCCGCCTTCTTCATCAGACCCCGGGTCACCCCGTACACCCCGCCCTTGCGGGCGACGTCCTCACCGAACACCAGCGCCTCGGGGTACCGGGCCAGCACGTCGAGCAGGGCACGGTTGATCGCGAGAGCGGTGGTCAGCGGACCTTCGTCCTCGGGAAGCGGGGATCCGACGAACTGCGCGCGACGGTCCGGGTCGACGCGTTCCGGCGCGGCCGCGGCGGCCTGCTCGGCGCTGTCGGTGAGGGGCTTCATCACGGCCGCGGGACTGTCCAGTTGAGGTAGTTCGCCGACCTGCTCGGCCAGTTCGAGGACCTCGGCGCGCTTCTTCTCGTAGAGGTCGAGGATCTCGGTGGGACTCAGATGTCCGCGCTCGATCAGCAGTTTCGCCGTGCACAGCACCGGATCCCGCTCGAAGTCGGCGGTGATCTCCGCAGATGTCCGGTACGCGGCCTCGACATCGGAACCGGCGTGACCCATCAACCGGATGGTGCGCAGATGCAGAAACGCGGGCTTCCGATTCCTCCGGACCCACTCGGCGGCCGACACTGCCGTGGCGTACGCCGCCGGCAGGTCGGATCCGTCCGCCTCGAAGTACTCGAGGCCCGCACGGTCACCGAAGTTCGCGGCGATCCAGCCCTTCGGAGTCTTGGTGCTGATCCCGATCCCGTTGTCCTCGCACACCAGCAGCAGCGGCAACGGCAACCCCTGATAGGCGGCGTGCACCGCGGTATTGATGGCACCGACGGCGGTGGAATGGTTCGCGGACGCATCCCCGAAGCTGCCGACGGCGATCGCGTCCGCCGGCCACGGCGAGGGCACATGCACCTTCTCCGACCGGGCGATGGAGAAGGCGACACCGACAGCGCGTGGGAGATGCGAAGCGATGGTGGAGGTTTGGGGAATGATGTTGAGATCGTGGCGGCCGAACACCTTGTGCCGACCACCCGATATCGGTTCCTCCGTCGCGGCCACGAGACCGAGGAGGACGTCGCGCAGCGGATCACTGCCGTCCACCTGCTGCGCCCGCGCCAGGAAGAAACCACCGGAACGGTAGTGCAGCAGAGCGGGATCGGTGGGTCGCAGCGCGGCCGCGACAGCGGCATTGCCCTCGTGCCCGGAAGAGCCGATCGTGTAGAAACCCTTGCCCCGCGACCGCAACCAGCGGGCCGCCAGATCGAGATGCCTGCTGCCGACCTGGGCGTCGAAGAGGTCCAGAGCGCCCTGCACCGACAACGGGGACGGCGGCTGGATCGGATCCTCCGGACCGACGCCGGGGCGGCTCTCCACGGGGACCAGCCCCGACACGACAGAGGTGAAGTAGTCGTCGATCTGTTCGGCCATTCCTCGATCATCCTGTGGCGCCGACCAGCGGGCAAGAGTCGCAGGATGGCAGCATGTCTGATTCAGCAGGTAGTGGATGCGCTCGACGGCACCACTACCTGCCGGGACAGACGTACTGCACATTCGAGAGACTGTGATCATGACCAATTCCCCCGCCGCCGAATACACGCTGGTGCGTGCTCGATGACCACGACGAGGACCGGTGTCGCCGTGATAGGTACCGGCACGATGGGCTCCGCAATCATGTGGAGACTGTCGGAGCGGGGTGTTCCTGCCGTCGGTCTCGAGCAGTTCACTCCCGGACACGATCGTGGCTCCGGGCACGGCGAGTCGCGCATCTTCAGAACCGCATATCATGAGGATCCCGCGTATGTCCCGATGCTCCGGGCCGCACTCCGAGGATGGCGGGAACTCGGTGAGCAAACCGGCGAACCCGTCCTGACGATGACCGGGGGCCTCAGCATCGGCCCCTCGACCGGCGTGATCGTGGGTGGCTCCCTCGAAGCAGCCAAGGTCCATGCCCTCACCCAGGAGATTCTCGACCCGGCCGAGTTCGCTACCCGGTTTCCTACTCAGCGATTGCGTGAGGGGGATACGGCCATCTGGGAGAAGGACGCCGGCGTGATAAGGCCGGAGTTGGCGATCACCGGTGCCGCGCGCCGTGCGTGCGAACTGGGTGCCTCTGTGCGTCCCGAGAGCCGCGTACTGAATATCGAGGACGGTCCCGGTGACACGGTGCTCGTGCGGCTCGACGACGAGGTCATTCGAGCCGACCACGTCGTGGTCGCGGCCGGCGCCTGGATTCCCGGCCTCCTCCCGGCCGCCCAGCTCCCGTTGACTGTGGAGCGCAAGATCCTCGCATGGTTCCCGGCCGAAGATCCGACGCAGTTCGGGCCGGACCGGTTCCCGGTATTCCTGAGGGACAGTCCGGAAGGTACGTGGTACGGCTTCCCCAGCATGGACGGCAAGACGGTCAAGATCGCGCTCCATCTCGGCGGGCGCGAGACCGACCCTGACGAGTTGGATCGTGTGGTCCACGACGAGGACACCGCTCCGTTGCGGGATCTCGTTCGTCGTTATCTGCCTGGATTGGGTTCGCGCCCCGTGCGGGCCGCAGTGTGTATGTACACGAACACACCCGACGGCCACTTCGTCATCGGAAATCCACCCGCCTACAGGAACGTGACGGTCATCTCCGCGTGCTCTGGTCACGGTTTCAAATTCGCACCGGTGATCGGGGAGATCGCAGCCGATCTCAGTTGCGGCTCGACCCCCGAGTTCCCTTTGGAGTTGTTCGATGTCAACCGATTCGCGGATTGACACACCGGAATACGGCGTTCGTGCGGTTGCGATCGAGGGGAAGGGCCGCCGGCCCTCCCCCTCGCTGCTGCCTATGCGGAGAAGTACACCGGGGGTGTCGTCGAATCCAGTGCCAGTGCCACAGCCGCACGCGCCGCGACGGGACCCACCAGGTTTCCAGTCCCGTTGTACCCACCGATGGCGATGACACCGGGAAGAACCTCGGAGCAGAGGGGACGGCCGTCGGTGGTGTAACTCACGGACGCACCCCATCTGCGAACGACGTCGACGGGCTTGCCCGCCATACGTTCCGCTACTCGTTCGATGTAACCCTGGACGTCCGGAGTGGGTGACGTGTCGAATGTCCACTCGGTGTCGACGAAACGGTCTCGTCCGCCCCCGACGAACAGGCGCCCATCCTTCGCTTGCTGGGCGTAGTCGTATCCCCAGCGTCCGTACACAGGGCACGGCAGGCGTTCAGGGAGACCCGGCGCCGTCCCGAGCATTTGCAGGCGTGCCGTCCGGACCCGCCCCTGCAAGTCCGGGAGGACCTGTTCGAGTTTGCCGTCCACCGCGACAATGACGACCGGCGCACTGACCGTACCGTGTTCTGTTGTCACCCTTCCACTCTCCACGGAGGTGACAGCCGAGTGCTCGTACAGGCCGGCCCGCCCCCGAAGGAGTGACGCCAGCCCCAGAGCTCGGCGGGAGGGGTTCATGGCCGCGTCGTCGGGCAGAAACAGGCCGCGCCCGAGCTCGCCGTCGTATTCTTCGACAGCGATGTCGCGCTCCCGCAGCACCGCTTCCAGTGCTGCGCAATCCGCGAGTTCCGCCACACGGTCGGCGGCCTCGGCGTCGTCGACAGGTTCGCCGGGCAATCCCGCGAGGCGAATGGAGCCCGTCCGTGCGATGATCTCCGGCCCCAGCATGTCGGCAAGCCGGTCCAACTCGAGAAGAGTTGCGCGATAGAGATCGACCGACGACGTCCCCCAGGTCGAGAGGGACGAGTGGAGGAACGTCGCCGGGCCGCCCAGGAGGAAGCCGCCGTTGCGCCCCGCCGCGCCGGCCGCGACCCGCCCGGCGTCGACGCCGACAACCTGCAGCCCACGTTCGACCAGGGCGCCGATCGCCGCGAGACCCGACCCGCCGAGGCCGACGACACACACGTCGGCCGTGACATTCTGTTCCAACACCGGAAGACCGTTCCACGACGCGACCACCGGGTCGTCGTCCCAGGCGCTCACCGAGTCCCACTGGGTCTCGGATCGACGATTCGTCATCGCATTTCCCTATCGTTCAGCTCGATGCGTTCCGGTACGCCGGGCGGCGACTCTACCCCGTGCCCCTCGGTCGTTCCCGACATTCGCCAGGCGGTGCCGAGCGCGGTGCGGGTCGCGGAGTCCAGCAGGTGAGTGTCATGGCGTTCTCCGATGATAGATCGCGGACGATGCGGCTCAGCTCACCTTCTTGATCAGGTCGGCGAGCTCGGCCAGTTCGACGGCGTCGAGGTCGGTCAACGGCGCGCGGACGGGGCCGGCGGGTCGGTCGATCACCGTCATGCCGGCCTTGATGATGCTGACCGCGTAGCCCTGTTTCTTGTTGCGCAGGTTGCAGTACGGGATCACGAACTCGTTGAGCGCGTTGATGACGAACGCGTTGTCTCCGCTGCGGAGTGCGTTGTAGAAGTCGATCGCGAACTTCGGCACGAAGTTGTAGATGGCCGAGGAGTAGGTGGTGACGCCCAAGGCGAGATAGGGCAGTGCGAACATCTCGGCGGTGGGCAGTCCGCCGATGTAGGTCAGCCGGTCGCCGAGACTCGCGTAGATGCGCGTCATCTGCTCGATGTTTCCGACCCCGTCCTTGAAACCGACCAGGTTCGGGCAGCTGTCCGCGAGCTCCGCGACAGCGGCCTCGGTGTAGACCGCGTTGGCGCGGCTGTAGATAGTCACCCCGAGAGTGGTTGCGGCACACACCTCTTTGACGTGGGCGACGAGGCCGTCCTGGCTCGCCTCCGTGAGATACGGGGGAAGCAAAAGGATGCCGTGCGCGCCGACGCTCTCCGCCGACCGGGCCATCTGCACGGCGGTGGAGGTGCCGTAACCGGCGGGTGCGATCACCGGGAGACCGTCGGGTGCCTCCTGTACCGCGGCCCGGACCACCTGCTCCACCTCGGGCGGGGTGAGCGAGAAGAACTCGCCCGTGCCACCGGCGGCGAACAACCCGGAGGCGTCGAACTGCCCGAGCCAGCCGATGTTCTCGCGGTACGCGGCCTCGTCGAACGAGTGGTCGTCCTTGAAGTGGGTGACCGGGAACGACAACAGACCGGAGCCGAGCTTGTGAGCGATCTCGTGGGGGGACGCAGTGGCCATGGGTTTCGTTCTCCTCGTTCGCAATCGCGCCGCCGTCGGTGCGCGCTGTGTCCACAAGGCTAGGAGCGTCAACCATTCAAGTCCAACACTAGTTATGGATCTTTTGATACCGAAAAGGCATCAAAGGATCCGTCTGCGCCGAACCAACGGGACGCTCGTTCGATCTGACGCAACGAGCGTCCCGTTCGTTCAGGAGATGTCGAGTGCGGCGCGGACGATGCTGTCGGTGTCGATGCCGTGGTAGAGGTACACATCGTCGAGGGAGCCGACCTGCCCGAACTTGCTGACACCGAGCGCGGCACCGGGGACGTGGTTGATCCCGGCCAGGAACGCGAGGGTGTGCGGGTGCCCGTCGAGGACGGTCACCATCGGTGCCGCCCGGTCGGCGGGGAACACCTGGTCGAGGATCCACGACGGGCCGTCGGCGAGTCCGCGGCGCGCCTGCATCGCCTCGAACAACAGTCCGGGGCTGGTCACGCACACGACGTCCGCGGCGATGCCCTGCTCGGCCAACCGGTCTGCGGCGGTCAGGGTTTCGGTGATCATCGCACCCATGCCGACCAACGTGACGGCGGGCTTCTCGGTGTGGCGGAGGGTGTATGCGCCGGCGACGACCTGACGGCGGCGACGTTCCCGGGCGGCCGGGTCGGTCGGCACGGCCGCGAGGGTCTGATCGACCGGGCGGGTCGACAGCCGCAGGTACGACGAGGAGCCGTCCGGTCGGCCCAGCCGGGAGATGCTGTCGAGCAGCGTCCACTCGACGTCGATCGCGAAGGCCGGTTCGTAGCTGACACAGCCGGGTTGCTCGAGGCCGATCGACGGGGTCTTGATCGACTGGTGCGCCCCACCCTCGGCGGCGAGGGTGACCCCGGACGGGGTGCCGACCAGGATCGACTGCCCACCCGCATAGATCCCGTACGACCACGGCTCGAGGGCCCGTTCGACGAACGGGTCGTACATCACCCCGATCGGGAACAGCGGCTGCCCCCACCGGCTCCAGGTGGCACCGAGCTCACCCATCAACCCGACCAGGTTCGTCTCGGCGATGCCGAGTTCCATGTGCTGCCCGGTGGGCTTTTCCCGCCAGTGCATGATCGTCTCGGCGTCGTCGTCGAACCAGTTACGGCGCTCGTTGGGCGACCACACCCCCACCTTGTTCAGCCACCCCGCCAGATTCGTGGTCGAGGAGACGTCGGGGCTGACCGTGACCACCCGCTTCGCCGCGTCGGGGGCCTCCCGGGACAGGTCGAGCAGCGCCCGACCCAGTGCGGCCTGGGTGGTGGAGGTGCCGGACGGGGTGCGGCCGATGTCAGCCGGCACCGCGGGCGGGGTTGCCGGTTCGACGGGGTTCCGCCGCAACCGGTCCGCGGTCGTCGCGCACACCCGGCCCGCCGCACTGCCGGCCTCGAACCGGGCCCACGGGTTCGCCGGGTCCATGCCCAGTTCCGCGGCCAGCTGCTCGTACTGCTCGACGGTCAGCAGCGACGAATGGTTCTGCGGATGCCCCTGCGTCGGCAGGCCGCGGCCCTTGATCGTGTAGGCGATGATCACCGTCGGCCGGGTGTCGTCGATCTGCCCGTACGCGGCGCGCAGGGCGTCGAGGTCGTGCCCGCCGAGGTTCCGGATCGCCCGCAGCAGGGTGTCATCGTCGAGGTCGGCGATCAGCGACGCGATCGCCGCCGCATCGGGGCCGTTCCCGGGCAGCCGCACCCGCACCTGCTCGGCGTCGCACCGCAGCAGCCGCTGATATTCGGGGTTGGGCATCTCCAGGATCCGGGTCCGCAGCGCCGCACCACCGGTCCGGGCGAACAGCGACTCGAGCAGGGTCCCGAATTTCACGGTGATCACCTGCCACCCGGCGGCAGCGAACATGGCCTCGAGCCGGCCGGCGGCGATGTTGGGCACCACCCGGTCCAGGGACTGCCGGTTCAGGTCGACGATCCACACGATCTCACCGAGCTCGGACACAGACGTGTCGAGGATCGCCTCCCACACCGCACCCTCGTCCAGCTCGGCGTCACCGACGAGGGAGTACTGCCTGCCCGTCCCCGCCGAACCGATCTGGGTGTTCACGTAGCGGCGGGCGATGGCACCCCAGATCGGGGCCGTTGCACCGATGCCGACCGAACCGGTCGAATAGTCCACCGGATCCGGATCTTTCGACCGGCTCGGGTACGACTGGAGGCCACCGAACTCCCGCAACGTCGTCAGATACTTCTCGTCCAGCTCACCGAGCAGGTAGTTGATACCGTGCAGCACCGGCGACGCGTGGGGCTTGACCGACACTCGGTCACCCGGCCGGAGCTGCTCGAACCACAGCGACGTCATGATCGACACCATCGACGCGCACGACGCCTGATGGCCACCCACCTTCAACCCCGTCGGATTCGGGCGAACCCGGTTGGCGTGGTGGATCATCGACGTCGCCAACCAGAGCACGCGCTTCTCGATCTCCACGAGCGCTTCCGGAGTGGCCGCGCGCGGGGTGAGCTGCGCCGTGTGGTCGTCGATCGTGCGGGCGTCGTTCATCGTTTCGTCCTTGCCTGTGAGTTCCTGGCACCGAATCCGATCCTCCTCGGCCCAGTTCGTGAGCGAGGCGTATCGGCGGTGACGGGCAGGCGGACCTGTGGGAACCGACCTCACCGCATCTTCGAGGTCTCGTGTGCAGATCTCTCACAACAGTCGACCACCGGAACGCACTTTGAGCAATACCGAGCGTCACGTTTGAGCATCCTGCGCATGTTCGGAGCAGCCACCGTGGGCGGCGGTTGGCAAAATGCCCAGCACGACCGCCGCCGCTACCCTCCGGCGCTACCCTGACCGGGAGGGCTCCGCACCGCGCACACCGACCCGGGGGGAAGCTTGACCACCACACCAGACCGCGTTCGCACGGCGTTCCCGGAGATCAGCTCTCGTGCGTGGGAGCACCCCGCGGATCGGGCGGCGCTCGTCACCCTGCGCACCTTGAAGGGGTTCGACACGGTCTTCCGGACCATCTCGGGTCTGTTGCAGGAGCGCCAGCACCGGCTGATGTACCTCGCGACGTCCGTGCGCGTCGACGAACGGCAGTTCAGCGATCTCCACGACCTGCGCAGCGACTGCGTGCGCATTCTCGGCGCCGACGAAACACCCTCTGATGCGCTTGGCCGGGACCATCGGCTGGATCCCGATCGGCGGGTGGGCGCTGCGCGCGATCATCGCCGCGCTCATGGAATGGCAGCGTAAGTCGGAACTGTCCGGTGACCGTGCCGGATTGCTGTGCGGGCAGGACGTCCACACGGCTCTTCGCGTGCAGCTGAAGTTGGCCGGTGGTTCCCGGGTCAGCGAGATCGACACCGAGGCCTTCCTGGCGCAGGCAGCCGAGTACGACGCCAGCGGCGACCTGCGCGACGGTGTCCTCAAGCTCCTCAACATCGAACTGCTCTCCCACCCGTTCTCGGTGCTGCGCGCCGCCGAGCTGAAGAAGTGGGTGGACAGCGGCGCCTACGCGGCGATCCTCCGCGGGGAGTACCCGCGCCGCAGCGAGGACGACGACGCCAAGATCAGCGAAGAATTTCGCAAGGCCGCGAAATCGTACAAACAGAATTTCGACACCTCGAACGACCCGCTGATCCGCATGCTCCGCGAGATCGGCAGCGGACTGGGCACCACCGTGGACGCCGTCGGCAACGGCGTCGGCGACGTCGCGGCGGACATCAAGGAGCGGTTCACGCACTGGCGCAGGAACTCCGACGGCAAGAAGGATTCCGACGGCGACAGCTGACCGGGAACCCATCGGAGGTCGGGCGCGTTTTCGCGCGCCCGACTCTCCTGTCAGTCGGCCATCGCCTCGGCCAGCTCCTCGACCTCCTGGATGACCGGTTCGGGCACCCGCACGGGGCCGGGGATGTAGGTGACCGACCGCAGTCTGCCGGTGAATCGGAAGGTTCCGCGTCGTTCCCTCAGATTCCACACGACGGGTCCGCGGGCGTCGACGCCCACCGAGATCCCGGTCCACGGCGCCATGCCGACCAGCTGGAACTGGTCGTCGAGTGTGGCCACGTCGGTGGTGACCCCGGCCGAGTCGGTGAGGGTGACGGTGAAGTTCCACCGAACGGATTCGGTGGCCTCCGCCCGCACCTGCACACCCACCACATCCGCACCGAGGGGCGCGGAGGTGTGCGCGACGCGGCCGTAGCTGTTGACCGCGAACACGATTCGGCCGCCCTCGACGTAGAGCACGTATCCGCCGTGCGGGTCACCGTGCGCGACGAGCACACCTTCGTCGCCCGCGGCGATCGCATGGGTGGCGACGTCGATGGTGAAGTCGCGGTACTGGATCAGCACACTGGACCGATAGCGTTCCAGCGTCGGCGTGCCCGCGAGGATCTTCACCGGCTCCGCGAGGCGACGCTCGTCGGGTCGCCGCTGCACGGCCTTGCGGTCGTTGAGGATCGGGAACACGGTGTTGTGCCACGCCGCTCGATCCCACGCCTCGGCGAGTTCCCGCACCTTCTCAGGGAAGAGATGCGCGACGTCCGTGGTTTCGGCGGGGTCGGATTCGACGTCGAACAGCTGCCACTGCGGATCGTCGACCCGGGTCGGATCCGTGTGCAGCGACAGCAGTTTCCAGCCGTCCCGGTAGAACCCGCGGTGACCACCGAACTCGGCGTACTGCTCGGTGTGCGGGGTGGGCTGCGCGGCGTCCCGCAGAACTTCGGCGATGCTGACACCGTCGCGCTCCTGGGCGGGAAGCCCGTTCCGGTGGCTCGGAGTTTCGAGTCCGGCGAGATCCAGGAGCGTCGGGGTGATGTCGGTGACGTACGAGTACTGCTTGCGCAGTCCGGTGTCACCGTCGGCGCGCCCGAGACCCGCCGGCCAGGACAGCAGGAACGGCACCCGGACTCCACCGGCGAACGTCTGCCCCTTGTAGAACCGGAACGGGGTATTCGACGCCTGTCCCCAGCCGCGCGGGTAGTGGACGCCGATCTTCTCCGAGCCGATCAGTTCCTCGTCGTGCGGAACGTCGCGCACCCAGTCCGACGGGACCGGTCCGTGCACGAATTGACTGAAATACGAACGCGTTCCCGCCGCGCCGCCCTCGGCGGTGCCGCCGTTGTCGGACGTGAACACGATGATGGTGTTGTCGGTCTCGCCGAGTTCGTCGAGGGTGTCGAGCACCCGCCCCACGCTCTGGTCGATGCTGTCGACCATCGCGGCGTAGACCTCCTGGTACCGGGCGAACCGCAGCTGCTCCTCTTCGGTGAGCTCGTCCCACGGCGGCGCGTCGTAACCGGGTTCGGTGTTGCGCTCGGCCATCTGGGTGCCGGGCGGGAAGAAGCCTGCCTCGAGCTGTGCGTCGAAGCGGCTGCGTCGCACTGCGTCCCAGCCCTCGGTGTAGCGGCCGCGGTACTTGGCCAGGTCTTCGGGCTTGGCCTGGTGCGGTCCGTGCATCGCGATGTGCGAGAAGTACAGGAAGAACGGCTTGTCGGCGTCGTGTGCGCGCAGGCTCTTGATCCGCGAGACGGCCTTGTCCGTGATGTCGTCGGTGACGTAGTAGTCCGACGGATACTCCTCGACGTCGACCACGGAGTTGTCGGAGATCAACTCGTTCGGGTAGTAGAACGAATTCAACCCTTCGAGCGAGCCGTAGTAGCTGTCGAATCCACGCTGCAGGGGCCAGGAGTCGCGGGTGCGACCCGGCGCGAGGTTGGTGTCGCGCGCGAGATGCCACTTGCCGACCGCGTGCGTGGCATACCCGTTCGCACGCAGAATCTCCGCGAGGCTGAGCGCGTCGTCGGCGAGTTCCATCCGCAGGCCGGGGAAGCCGGGATCGAAGTTGGCGACGCTGCCGTAGCCGGCGCGGTGCGGGTTCAGGCCGGTGAGCAGCGCCGCGCGAGCCGGTGAGCAGACCGAGGTGGTGTGATAGTTCGACAGCCGGTAACCGCTGTCGGCGAGCCGGTTCAGGTTGGGCGTGTCGATCTCGGAGCCGAACGGTCCGATGTCCGAGTAGCCCATGTCGTCGATGAGGATGACCACGATGTTCGGCGCACCGGCGGGGGCTTTCGTCTCCGGCGCCCACCACGGCGTCGACTCCGCACTCGTCCGCCCGATATGTCCGCCGAATCCGTCGTACCCTCGCGCGCCCGAAGGGATCTGCTGCCCCCCGGAACCCTGCCCGTCTCCGCTGGTTGCCGAATCCGTCACAATCACAATCCCTTTCACGATCCGAGGCGTCTTTCCCCACAGAATCGGAGAAATATTTCCCCGTGCAATCCGGGAAATACTACGGTCGCCCAAGGGCCCGTCGAGTGGTTAGAATCATGCAGATTTCAACCACTGATCGAACTTGGTCGGGCCTCCGAGCCGGTGCTAGCTTCGATCCCATGGGTACCCCGACCAGCTGCGATCGCGCCTCCATGCGGTGTCGCTGCCGTAGCTGAACGTCCCCTCACGCCTCTCGTCGTCCGGACAACGCGATCCGGGTTGTTCACGGGTTCCGCGTATCTCCTGCCCTTCCCACTTCCCTTCGGGTGACCCTTAGGACACAGCCATGTCTTCTCGTTTCCGCACGTCGACCACGCACCGGCGACAGGGCCTTGTCGTGTCGGCGGTTGTCGCTGCCCTCGTGGTGCTGGTCAGCGGGTGCACCTCGGCGGTCGGCCTGCAGCGGTCGGGTACGGAATCGGTGCTCCAGCCGGGAGAGGACGTGCCGACGGGCGGGACGGCGCGGATCGGTGTCGGTGCCGACCTGATCCCGGCGACGTTCCTGTCGCTGGGCAACAACCCCACCAACGGCGGGGTCTCGGCCAACGTCTTCGACACCCTGGTCCAATACCCGCACGGCAGTCTCGAGCCCGAGCCCCGGCTGGCCACGGCGTGGCAGCTGTCGGACGACGGACGTCGACTGGAGTTGGCGCTGCGTGACGATGTCCGCTTCCACAACGGCAAGGAATTCACGTCGAGAGACGTCGAATTCACGTTGCGGACCTACACCGATCCCAGTTGGAACGCGCAGTTCCGGCGCACCGCGGCAGCGATCACCGCATTCGACACCAGCGACCCTCACCGCATCGTGCTCACCCTGTCGCAGCCGACCGGGAACATCTTCGACCTCCTGGCGGTCGCGCCCATCCTCGACGGCGACACCGTCGACGGGCTGAAGGAGGGGCGGGTGTTCAACGGCACCGGACCGTTCACGTTCGTCTCCTGGCAGCCGAAGGTCGCGCTGTCGCTGGCCCGCAACGCCGACTACTGGGGTGATCCGCCCCACCTGGACGGCGTGACGTTCGCCGTCGTCTCCGACGATCAGGCGCTCGTGACCAAATTGCGGACCGGCCAGATCGACGCCGCCTACGATCTGCCCTCGCTCGACGCCGAACTCGCCGTCTCCCGGGGCGGGTTCCGCTCCCACGTGCTGGAAGGCGCCGCGTCCGATCAGTACATCGGGATCAACGTCTCCGCACCGCCGCTGAACGACGTACGGGTCCGGCAGGCGATCGCGTACGCGATCGACCGGGACCGCATCCTCACCGACGTCTACCGTGGCAAGGGTTACGCCTCGAGCCTGCCGTGGCCGCGGACCTCGCCGGCCTACGACGAACAGACCGCGAACACCTACGGCCGGGACGAGGAACGGGCGCGCGCACTCGTCGCCGAGGTCGGTGACGTCCCGACCATTCCGCTGAACTACCCCGCCGACCGCACCTCGCGGATCATCGCCGAGATCATCCAGGCGAACCTTCGCGACGTGGGCATCGACGTCGACCTGATCCCCACCGACGCAGCCCAGATGACCAGTCTGCTGGTGGCCGGCCAGTTCCCGGGGCTGTGGGTCACCCAGCACGGGTTCGCGCAGATGACTCCGTCCACCCTGGCCGTGGCCGCCTTCCCGTTCAACGCGGTGAAGAACGCCTCCAACTTCCTCGACCCGGAGTATCAGGCGCACGCGGTGGCGGCCTGGCAACAGCAGGACCCCACGTCACCCGCGGCGATCGACGCCTACCGTGCGCTGAACGCGGACTTACTGGAGTCGCTGTTCCTGGTGGAGATCGGGGTGGTGCAGACCGAGGTCGTGGTGTCCACCAACCTCGGCGGATTCGACTGGTCCCGCACCAACGACCCGCGCTTCGACTCCACGTACCTGCTCCGCACTTGATCCGGCGACCGCCCGCTCACCCACCGACACAGGACTCGACATCATGGTGACCTATCTGGCCAGGCGGCTCCCGTCGGCCGTCCTCGTACTGTTCCTCGCCTCACTCCTCATCTTCGCGATCCTCCGCCTGGTTCCCGGCAGCCCGGAGGAGACACTCGCCGGGGCGGACGCCTCACCGGAACAGTTGGCGGCCGTGCGCGCCGATCTCGGTCTGGACCGGCCGCTGGTGGCGCAGTACCTGTCCTGGCTCGGCTCCCTGTTCCGCTTCGACCTCGGCAAGTCCTACATCGTCGGCGGGTCGATCGGTGACCTGATCGCCTACGGTGCCCAGAACACGGTGGTGCTGGCGGCGTCCGCGCTGCTGATCGCGGTCGTGTACGCGCTCGTCGTCAGCACCGCTTCGGTGATCTTCCGCAATCGAGTGCTCGACGCCGTGGTGACGGTGAACAACTCGATCGCGGCGGCGCTGCCCATCTTCATCACCGGGACGCTGCTGGTGCTCGTGTTCGGGATCCTCTGGCCGATCCTGCCGTCGGGTGGGACCCCACCCGACGGGTTCCTGACCCGGCCCGACATCGCCGCGCAGTATCTGGTTCTTCCGGCGATCACCCTGGCGATACCGGCGGGGGCCGCCCTGACCCGATTCCTGGTGGAGGCGTTGCACACCGAGCTGCGGCAACCGTACGTGGTGACGGCCCAGTCGATCGGTGTCAGTCGTCGCCGCATCGTCCTGGCACACGCGCTGCCGAATGCGCTGCCGTCGGTGTTGACCGTTCTCGGACTGACCGTGGGCGGGTTGCTCGGCGGGGCCGTCCTCGTGGAATCGATCTTCGTCTGGCCCGGCCTGGGGCTTCTCACCGAGGAGGCGATCAACAGCCGTGACTATCCGCTCGTGCAGGTGCTGCTGGTCCTCTCCGTCGCGGTGTTCGTGGTGCTGCAGCTGCTCACCGACGTCGCCCACGCCTGGCTGGATCCCCGTATCCGATTGGGAGGACAGGCATGAGTGAGCTGGTCGATCGTGATCTGACGACATCGGAAGCGTCGCCCCCCGGTGGCCTCGCGGACCTGCGGCCCGGCCTGGTCCCGGAAACCCCGGCGGATCGGGATCCACGCCGCAGCACGGAACCGCTGTGGCGCAGCCTGACCCATGGCCGAGGTCTGGCCGGCGCGATACTCGTCGGAATCGTGGTACTCCTCGGGGCGCTGGCCCCGGTACTGGCTCGGTTCGCGCCGGACGAGCAGTTGGACGCGTCGTTCCTCCTCGGCCCCAGTTCCACACACTGGCTGGGCACCGACGACGTGAACCGTGACGTGTTGTCCCGGGTGCTGTTCGGTATCCGGGCCGACCTGGGGATCGTGTTCCTCGCGGTGCCCGCCGGCGCGTTACTCGGATCACTGATCGGCCTGGTGGCCGGCATCCGGGGGTACACCGACGTCGTCGCGCAGCGCGTATTCGACGTGATCCTCGCGTTCCCGGCGCTCGTCCTGGCGATCGCCCTGACCGCCGTGCTCGGGCCCGGGGTCCGCGCGATCGTGCTGGTGATCGTCCTCGCCGAGATACCCGTGTTCGGCCGGCTCATACGAACGTCTGTATTGAAGGTGCGCGAGCTTCCCTACGTCGAGGCCGCCGTGGTCTCCGGCGCGAGCACCGGCTGGGTTCTCCGCAAGCACGTACTGCCGAACTCGATCGAACCGCTCGGAGTGCAACTGGCACTGTCTATGTCGGTCGCCGTGTTCATCGAGGGCGCGATGAGCTTCCTCGGCATCGGTGTGGTGCCACCGACTCCGTCGCTCGGCTCCATCCTCAGCGACGGCAACCGCTATCTCGAAACCAACCCGCTGTTCGCGGTCGGCCCCCTGGTGGTCGTCTCCCTGCTGACACTCGGCTTTCTGCTGATCTCCCAGGCATTCGCGCACGCGCGGCGCCTGTAGAAAGGACACCTCGTGACCGCAGCATCCACTACTCCCGCCCTCGACGTGACGGACTTGCAGGTGGCGTTCAGCCACCCGCGCCCCGCCGTCCGGAGCATCGGCCTCCGGGTGAATCGGGGCGAGATCGTCGCGCTCGTCGGCGAATCCGGATCCGGCAAGTCGATCACTGCCCGCGCCGCGATGGGACTACTCCCGCCCACCGCAATCGCGACCGGCTCCGTGAAGGTCGACGGCGTCGAGGTGCTCGGCGCATCCGCACGCGAACTCGAGGCCGTCCGCGGCGGACGGGTCGCGATGGTCTTCCAGGAGCCGCAGACGGCGCTCAATCCTGTGCGCACGGTCGGCTGGCTGATCGGTGAGGCCCTGCGTGCCCACGGCCACTCGGGCCGAAAGCAGTTGCGCGAACGCGCCATCGAACTGCTGACCCTGGTGGAGATCCCGGAGCCGGACAAACGCATCGACTACTACCCGCACCAACTTTCCGGCGGCCAGAAGCAGCGTGTGGTCATCGCCCTGGCCCTGGCCAACGACCCCGTCCTGCTCCTGGCCGACGAACCCACCACCGCGCTCGACGTCACGGTGCAGGCCGACATCCTCTCCCTGCTCCGTCGGCTGCGGGACCGCACGAACGCCGGCATCCTGCTGATCACCCACAACCTGGGTGTCGTCGCCGATATCGCCGACAGCGTGGTGGTACTCCAGCTCGGCGAGGTCGTCGAACGCGGCGAGGTCACCGAGATCTTCGCTCGAGCCGAGCACGAGTACACCCGGCACCTGCTGGACTCGGTCCTCCGACTTCCGCAGCCGAGCGACGTTGCAGAACCGGACGCCGAGGTCGAAGAAGCAGGCACACCGGTCCTGGACGTCGACACCGTGTCGGTCGTCTACCCGGGTCGGCGCGGTCAGGCGGCGTTCCGCGCGCTCGATAACGTGTCATTGAAGCTGGCCGCGGGTGAGGTGCTCGGTGTGGTCGGCGAATCCGGTTCGGGAAAGACCACTTTGGGTCGCACGATCGCCGGATTGATTGCTCCGGCGACCGGGGCGATCCGCGTCGACGGCCGAGATGTCGCCGCCACCCGCGGATCCGCGCTGCGGGAACTGCGTCGTCGGCTGGCGTTCGTGCCGCAGGATCCCGCCGCCTCGCTCGATCCCCGCTTCACGCTCGAGGAGAGCATCGCCGAGCCCCTCGACATCCACCGGGTCGGCACCCGCGCCGAGCGACGCAAGAAGGTTGTCGACCTGCTGGACGCGGTAAGGCTGCCGACGTCGTTCGCCACACGGCTGCCGTCCGAGTTGTCGGGCGGGCAGCGTCAACGGGTCGCTTTGGCCCGGGCCCTCGTGCTGGAACCCACCCTGCTGATCGCCGACGAACCGACCAGCGCCCTGGACGTCTCCGTGCAGGCCGACGTGCTCGAACTGTTCGCCACCCTCCAGCGTGAGCTCGGCTTCGCGGCCGTATTCATCAGCCACGACCTCGCCGTGGTCGAGCGGGTGTCCACCACGGTCGCCGTGCTCCGGGCCGGACAGCTGGTCGAGACCGGCCCCGCCACGACCGTGCTGACCCACCCTCAGCACGATTACACCCGGCGACTCGTGGCCGCTCTCCCGATCCCGGACCCCGTGGCACAGCGTGCCCGGCGACAAGCGCCGGCAGCGCTGTGACCTGCATCGCCCGAAACCAGGTGGATAACGTGATCTGCGCGATGAAAGCGGCGACTTTTACACGGGCGTAAGAAATCCAGGACAAGCTTTGCGAAGGCTTGTCCACCGGCGATCGTCGGCCGCGGCGGGCTCTACAGAATGTGCTCCTGCCCACGTGTGACCGTCCAGAAAGCTGTACCGCTGTGCTCCAGCTCATCTCGATACTCGCTCTTCTCCGGAAGGTCGGCTCCTCCGCGCTGCCGTCAGTGCGCGCCGCGTTGCTTCGCTTCGCGGGGTACCTGGTGCCGATTGCGCAGACGGCGGTCACCGCGGGGGCAGCGTGGTGGGTGTCGGTCGAGGTGGCCGGTCACGAACAGCCGCTGCTGGCCCCGCTGGCCGCGGTCGTGTGCCTGAGCGTCGCGCGGGGTGCCCGCAGCCGCCGGGCCGGCGAGCTGATCGCGGGTGTCACCATCGGAACGATCGTCTCGGACGTCGTCGTGCGATACATCGGCAACGGGCCGTGGCAGATCTGCCTCGTGGTGGCGGTGGCGATGTCTTTCGCGGTGCTCCTCGACGGTGGTTCGGTGATCGTCCTGCAGGCGGGTTCGTCGGCGGCGTTGGTCGCAGCCATGGCATCCGCTACGAGCGCCCACCCGTTCGACCGTGTCGTAGACGCACTGATCGGGGGTGCGCTCAGCCTGGTGGCGCTGTCCGTGTTGCCCACCGACCCGGTGCGACGGACACGCCGGTGCGCGGCCGCTGTGCTGGACAGCGTGGCCGCAGCCCTCCGGCAGACGTCGAAGGGCCTGGCCGCGGGTGACGTCTCCGCGCTTGAGGATGCTCTCGCACTTGCCCGTTCGACGCAGTCGACCATCGACAGCATGCGCGTCGAACTGCGCTCCGGATCCGAGGTGGCCCGGATTTCACCGATTCACTGGCGGGGACGTCGCCGCATCGGCCGGCTGGCATCGATCGCCGACCCGATCGACAACGCCGCACGCAACACCCGGGTCCTGGTGCGGCGCGCCCTGATCGCCACGTACGACGGCGAGCGAGTCGACCCGCAATTGGCGGACGCCGTCTCCGATCTGGCGCACCTCGCCGACCGGATGCGGCTGATGATTCTCGCGACTCCCGCGAAGAAACCCAACGAAATCCAGATCAGCGACGAACTCGAGCGATTCGCCCGTTCACTGCCGCAGCAGGAGATCTCGGCGGGGTTCTCCGCGGCGGTCGTCTCCGCCCAGGTCCGGTCCATCGTCATCGACTTCTTCGAAGTGTGCGGCATCCCGCGCGCCGTCTGCCGGCCGATGCTGCCCCGTCCCGCCCACTACGCGGGTGCCGCGTAGCCGGCGACCTCAGGGAATGTCGAGCCGGCACTGTTCCGGCGCGCGAGAGTTGTCGATGACGCAGAACCTGTTGCCCTCGGTGTCTTCCAGGACCACGAAGTCCGAGTCCTCGGGGTACCGGTCCCACAGCACCCGCTGCGCGCCGAGACCGACGAGCCGTTCGATTTCCGCGGCCTGGTCCTCGCTGTCGCGAGCGTGCAGGTCGAGGTGCAGCCGAGGCTCGGGTTCCGCGTCGTGTTCGCTCTGCTGGATCGCCAGCAGTGGTCGGCCGTCGGGCAGCGTCAGGTTGGTGAAGTCGTTGTCGCCGACGGGCGGGAGCGCAGTCAATCCGAGTGCCTCGGTCCAGAACCTGGTTGCACGCCCGATGTCGCGTGCTCCGATCACTGTCGTTCCCAAGATGAGCATGAACCGAATTTATCCGCTGCGCCGGGCCGGGGTGGACGATGTGGGGTGTGGAATTCGACGACCTGGTGTTGCGTCCCCTGGCCGAACGCTTGTGCCGCATCGACGGCGTCGTCGGCGTCACCCTCGGCGGCAGCCGCGCCCGAGGGACGCATACGGCGGAATCCGACTACGACCTGGGCGTCTACTACCGCGGTGCCCTCGACACCGGCGGGCTGAACGATCTCGCGCGGGAGTGGGCGGGCGCCGAGGCATCGGCGACGCGGACGGGTGAGTGGGGACCGTGGGTCGACGGCGGAGCGTGGCTGTCGATCGACGGCCGGGCAGTCGACTGGCTGTACCGCGACCTCGACCGGGTGACCACGGTGTGGCAGGACACCCAGCGGGGTGTGTACGGGTTTCACGCCCAGACCGGACACCCGTTCGGGTTCGCGGACTTCGCGTACGCGGGCGAACTCGCGTCGGCGGTGATCCTCGCCGATCCGTCCGGACGCATCGCTGCTCTTCAAGCCGACATGCAGCACTACCCGGACCCCCTGCGTGAAGCCCTGGTGCGGCGACTGTGGGAGGCGGACTTCGTCACTGTGCTGGCCCGCAAGGCGATCCCGCGTGCCGATGCGACGTATGTGGCCGGTTGCCTGTTCCGCGCGGTGTGCCTGTGCGCGCACGCCCTACACGCCCACGCCCGGCGCTGGCTCATCAACGAGAAGGGCGCCGTTGCCGCCGCCGGTGCCCTGCCGAACGCACCCACCGACTTCAGCGCTCGCGCTCATCTCGTCCTCGGCCGACTCGGAACGACGCCCGACGAACTGACCGCCGCCCTCGCCCTGGCCGAACAACTCGTCGACGACACCCGGAACGCCTGCCCCCTGACGTGATCGTGCGAACCCTCAGGCGTTCTCCCCGAACCGCCCGCGGGCCTCGACCGGAATCAGCGGCTTCTCCGCCCGTGCCTTGATCTGCTGGACCGCCCACGTATTGCCGTCGGGATCGGCGAATCCGAAGAAGGTTCCCCCGTCACGCTCGTCGAACACGGTGACCTCGCTGACCTCGACACCTCGATCGAGCAACTCCTGGCGGGCCGCGGCGGCGTCGGCGACCACCAACTGCAGTCCCCTCATCGACCCCGGTGCCATCTCCGTGTGCGACGGGAGGTCGCCGATCACGATCGAGCAACCCGAACCGGTGGGGGTCAGCTGAACGACGTGCATGTGCTCGTTGGTGGTGTCGTGGTCGAGATGGAAGCCGAGCTTGTCGCGGTAGAACGCGACGGAACGATCGATGTCACTGACGGGCAGAACGACCACTTCGAGTGTCCAGTCCATGATGCGAGTTCCTCCGTATAGGTGGGGAGCGAGATTGCTCCGCATCAGATGGTGGCGCATCCGGCACGTTGTTGCCGTCGTTCTGCTGAGAGATCGGTGCTACCAGCCGCGCAACCCGTCCGGGGTGACGCGGACGAGCGTCGAGTAGTCCTGCCGGAATTTCTCGGGCGTGTAATCCAGACCGGCCATGTCCTCGTGGTACTTCTCGACGTAGGTCTCCCACTCCTCCGGCGACGGACCGTCCGCGTCGACGCGGGCTTTCCCGGTGAACACCGACACGTCACCACCCGTGGGGCTGCTGTTGAAATTCAGCGCGACCTGCGGATTCCTGCCGATGTTCGCCAGCTTGGCGGTGCCCGGTTGGCTGAAGATCAGGAACTCGGTGCCCGACCAGCTGAACCACACCGGGGTCGGAACCGGTGTGTCGTTGCGACCGACGGTCGTCAACCACACGATGGATTCGCGGGCCAGCCGGTCTGCGACGGATGCGGTGATCGCGGACGCTGAAAGAGTCATTGCGTTCTGCTGTGTCGTTTCCGATGTTGACTTCCTCTCGGCCGTGAACGACCGAGAATCCCCTCGAGACTCGGGTCCCGAGGTTCCTGTTTCACCGACAGTCGCCACCCCGCACGTTATGTGCGAGGTGGTCTCACACCGTCTCCGCAGGCAGCCACCGTCAGACCGACGGCCAAAATGTTCCTTGCCGCGTTCACATCCCGATCGTGAACGGCGCCGCATCGGCACGTCCACTCCCGCACGTTCAGCGGCATCGCCGAGGCGACCTCCCCACACACCGAGCAGGTCTTCGCCGACGGACAGAACCGGTCGATCACCACCACCCGCCGCCCGCACCAGTCGGCCTTGTACTCGAGCATCTACCGGAACTCGGACCAACTCGCATCGGAGATCGCCCGAGACAACGACCGATTCTTCACCATGTTCCGCACACTCAGACCCTCGATGGCGATCACTTGATTTTCGCGCACCAGTCGAGTGGAGAGTTTGTGCAAATAGTCGCGGCGCCGATCGGCGATCCGACCATGAATCTGCGCGACCTTCAGTCGGGCCTTGGCCCGGTCCCGGGATCCCTTCTGCTTCTTGGCCAGCACATGCCTTCGCCAGCCGCGCACGGTCCCTGCCCTCGTGTCGCGGGTTGGTGATCTTCTCCCCCGTCGAGAGCGTGTAGAGGCTGGTGATTCCGGCGTCGAGCCCGACCACCCGACCGGTCGACGGGGGCTCGGCGATCGTGTCCTCGACGAGGATCGAAACATGGTACTGACCACGAGCGTTACGCGACACCGTCACCTGCGACGGCACGGCCCCCTCCGGCAGTGGCCTCGACCACCGAATATCCAGGGGTTCGGACTGCTTGGCCAACCGGATCTGCCCGCCGCGGTAGGTGAAGCAGTTCGAATAGTAGGTCGCCGACTCCTTCGACTGACCCTTCCTCTTGAACTTCGGGTAGCCGGCCTGCTTGCGCCAGAACCTGTCGAACGCACCCTGCAACTGCCGCAGCGCCTCCTGCAACGGCCCCTTCGACGGCTCCGCCAACCACTCCGTCTCGGCATCCCGCTTCCATCCGGTGAGCATCTTCGAGGTATCCGCATAGGTCACCCGATGCCGCTCCTGCGACCAGGCACGCGTCCGCTCCGCCAACGCCCGGTTGTAGACATACCGGGTGCACCCGAACGTCCGAGCAAGCTGTTCCGCCTGCACCGCAGTCGGATAGAAACGGTACTTGAACGCCCGCCTCACCACCCTCCCCGCCATGACCCAGACACTAGCCACACAGTCCGACAAAACCAGATCGGCTCACCCGGACCTGAAGGACCGGGTTTGCGCCGAAAGACTCACGGATCAACCGGTTTCAACCGCGGACCGGTGCGCGATCTTCCCCGACGCGGATCAAACGCGTTCAGCCGTGCGCGTGCAGCGGTTTCCCCGACAACGCCAGCATCGCTTCGCTCAGTGCTTCGTTCTGGGTGGGGTGCGCGTGGACGAACGGCGCGACGTCGGTGGGCAGCGCTTCCCAGGCGACGGTCAGTTGGGCCTCGCCGATCAGTTCGCCGACGCGGTCGCCGACCATGTGCACACCCACCACCGGGCCGGCATCGCCGGCGCGTATGACCTTGATTCCGCCCGACGTCTTCAGAATCTGGCTCTTGCCGTTGCCTGCGAGGTCGTACACGACGGACGTGACGTCGCCGTACCGCTCGCGGGCGGCGTCCTCGGTGAGTCCGACGGACGCGACCTCGGGGTGCGAGTACGTCACCCGCGGAACGAGATGCTCGGCCACGGGAACGGGATCGAGGCCGGCGATCTCTTCGGCGACGAACACGCCCTGCTGAAAACCGCGGTGCGCCAGTTGAAGTCCGGCCACGACGTCCCCGACGGCATACACACCGTCGACGTCGGTGCGCAGCCGCTCGTCGGTGACGACGAACCTACGGTCCAGTGTGATGCCGTGTTCCGCGAACCCGCTGTCACCGGTGCGCGGCGCACGTCCCACCGCCACCAGCAGGATCTCCGCCTCGAGGGTCTCGCCGCCGTCGAGTTCCACGAGAATGCCGTCCGCGGTTTCCTTCGCCGCCGCGACCGTCACGCCCGCGCGGGCCGCGATACCGCGCTTACGGAATGCGCGTTCGAGTTGCTTCGAGCACCACGGATCCTCCGCCGCAACCAGGCGGGGGAGCGCCTCGACGACAGTCACTTCGGCGCCGAACGACGCCCAGACGCTGGCGAACTCGACGCCGATCACGCCACCGCCGAGAACGATGGCCTTCTTCGGGACGAACCCGAGATTCAATGCGTCGTCGCTGGTGACGATGCGCTCACCGAGCTCGATGGACGGCACCGTCCGGGCGTAGGAGCCGGTGGCGAGAACCACGGACGTCCCGGTGTAGCGGGTGCCGTCCACCTCGATCGTCCTGTCTCCGGCATACTTTCCGTGCCCGCTCACGCCGCTGATCTTGTGATGGGCGACCAGACCCTGCAGTCCCCTGTGCAACCGGTCGATCGTGCCGTTCTTGTACTGGTGCACCGCCTCGATGTCGATGCCGTCGAACGTCGTTCGCACGCCGAACGCGGCACCGGTCCGCGCGGTGTCGGCGACCTCGGCGGAATGGAGCAGCGCTTTGGTCGGGACACAGCCCCGGTGCAGGCAGGTTCCGCCGATCTTGTCCGCCTCGATCAGCGTGACCGAGAGCCCGAGCTGCGCGGCGCGGAACGCGCAGGCGTAGCCGCCGGACCCGCCACCGAGGATGAGCACGTCACTGTGCGCGTCGGCCATCAGAGCCTCCCCAGCGCGGTGATCGGGTTCTCGATGTAATCGGCGAACAATCTGAGGAACCCGCCCGCGACACCGCCGTCACACACGCGGTGATCGAAGCTCAGCGACACCTGGGTCACCTTCCGAACGGCCAACTGCCCGTCTATGACCCACGGTTTGTCGATGATGCGGCCGACGCCGAGGATCGCGGCCTCGGGATGGTTGATGATCGGGGTCGAGCCGTCCACGCCGAAGACGCCGTAGTTGTTGAGGGTGAACGTGCCACCGGTCAGCCGTGCCGGCGGGAGCGTCCCCTCACGGGCCAACGCCGTGGTGTCCCGCAGTTGCCGGGCCAGTTCGACGGTGGTGAGCGAGTCGGCCCTTTCGATCACCGGGACGACCAGGCCGCGCGGAGTCTGCGCCGCGATGCCGAGGTGGACGTGACCGTATCGGACGATCTCGCCCCGTTCGGTGTCGACGGTCGAGTTCAGTTCCGGGTACTGCTTCAGCGCCGCGAGGGCCAGGCGCGCGAGCAGGGCCATCAGGCTCACGCCGGCGTCGGCGTCGAGGGTGGCGTTGATTGCCCGGCGGGCGACGAGGAGTTCACTGGCGTCCACGTCGACCCAGGTTGTCGCGTCCGGGATTTCGCGTCGACTAGTCGACAGCTTGTCGGCGACCGCTTTCCGCAGGCCCTTGATCGGAATCCGCTGCGCGTCGGCTGGCGCGGGTGTGGTGGCGAGTGCCTTCTCGACGTCGGCACGGTTGATCACACCGCCGGGACCGCTCCCCGACAGCCGCGACAGGTCGAGGCCGTTCTGCCGCGCGAGGTTGCGGACGACCGGCGAGATGACCCGTGGCGCAACACCGGTGCGGTTCGGTTCCGGCCGTGTGGCCTCACGTGTCACGCCGACGCGTCGCCGACGCCGGCGGGTGTCCTCGCTGGTGCCGTACCCGATCAGGACGTTGCCCGAGCCTGCTTGTTCTTCTTCGCGGTACTGCTCGTGCGCGGCGGGGGTTCCGCTGACGGTGATCAGCGGGGTGCCCACCTGCAGCGTCGAGCCTTCGTCGCCGTGCAGGGAGATCACCGTGCCCTCGAAGGGAATCGGCACCTCGACCGCGGCTTTCGCGGTTTCGACCTCGACGACCACCTGGTCGATGGTGACGGTGTCGCCGACCCGGACTTTCCATTCGGCGATGTCGGCCTCGGTGAGTCCTTCGCCGAGGTCGGGGAGCAGGAAGACCTGGTTGCTCATGCGGTCACCGCCCAGCGGGTGTCGGCGGAGTCGTTCCACTGCAATCGGTCGACGCTGTCGAGGACACGGTCGACGCTCGGCAGGTGGAGGCGTTCGAGTTTCGGTGCCGGATAGGGGATGTCGAATCCGCTGACCCGCAACACCGGCGCGTGCAGGTGGTGGAAGCAGCGTTCCTGGACGCGGGCGGCGATCTCGGCGCCGACACCGGCGAATCCCTGCGCCTCCTGAATGACGATGCAGCGACCGGTCTTCCGGACCGATGCCATCACGGTCTCGTCGTCGAACGGCACGATCGACCGCAGGTCGATCACCTCGATGTCGTGACCCTCCGCCGCGGCCGCTTCGGCGGACTCGAGCGCGACGGTCACCGATGGCCCGTACGCGACGATGGTCGCGTCCCGACCGGGACGCCGGACGGCGGCCTGCCCGATCGGCGCGCCCACCGCGAGGTCGACGTCGGCGCGGGAGAAGTACAGGCGTTTCGGTTCGAGGAAGATCACCGGGTCGGGGTCGTCGATCGCCTCGCGCAGCAGGGTGTACGCGTCCTCGACGGTGGACGGGGCGACGACCTTCAGTCCGGGGGTGTGGGCGTAGTAGCCCTCGCTGGAGTCGCAGTGGTGCTCGACCCCGCCGATGCCGCCCGCGAACGGGATTCGAATGACGATCGGCGCGGACAGCGCACCCTTGGTGCGGTTCCGGATCTTCGCGACGTGGGAGACGATCTGCTCGAACGCCGGGTACGCGAACGCGTCGAACTGCATTTCGACGACCGGCTTGAACCCGGACATCGCCATGCCGATCGCGAAGCCGATGATGCCGGACTCGGCGAGCGGGGTGTCGAAGCACCGGTCGTCGCCGAAGTCGCGGGTCAGGCCGTCGGTGACGCGGAAGACGCCGCCGAGGGCGCCGACGTCCTCGCCGAAGACGACGACGTTCTCGTCGGCGGCGAGGGCGTCGCGCAGTGCGGTGTTCAAGGCCTGGGCCATGGTGAGCACGGGCATGGGGTCAGTTCTCCTCGGACTCGGCGGACAGTTCGGCTTCCGCCTGCGCTTGCTGCTCACGAAGTTGCGGGGTCTGTTCGGCGAAGACGTACCGGAACAGGTCCATCGGGTCGGTGGGCCGGTCGACGTTCATGCCGGCACGCAGCGCCGATGCGGCGGCCTCGGCGTCCGCGGTGAGGGCCTCCGACGACGCATCGTCGAGCAGACCCGTTCCGCGCAGGTACTTCTCCAGCCGGGCCAGCGGGTCGCGCCCGAGCCACTGCTCCACCTCGGACGAGTCGCGGTAACGGGTGGCGTCGTCGGCGTTGGTGTGCGCATCGATCCGGTAGGTGTGGGCTTCGACGATGACCGGACCATTGCCGGCGCGGACGAAGTTCGCTGCCTCGTCCATCACGGCGAGCATGGCGACCGGGTCGTTGCCGTCCACCTGCTCCGAGCCGATTCCGTAGCCGACCCCCTTGTGCGCCAACGTGGGCGCCGCGCTCTGCCGGGCGAGGGGCACACTGATCGCGAATCCGTTGTTCTGCACCAGAAACACCACCGGCGCCTTGAACACGGCGGCGAAGTTGAGGGCCTCGTGGAAGTCGCCCTCACTGGTGGCGCCGTCGCCGCAGAACGCCAGGGCGATCGTGTCGTTTCCCTTGCGGTGCTCGCCGTAGGCCACACCCGTCGCGTGCAAGAGCTGGGTGGCCAGCGGGGTGCACTGCGGGGCGCTGCGGTGGGCGGCCGGGTCGTAGCCGCAGTGCCAGTTGCCGGCGAGCATGCTGAGGATCTCGACCGGATCGATGCCGCGGGCGGCGAGCGCAACCGAATCGCGGTAGGTGGGGAACATCCAGTCGCCGGGTTGCAGGCTCATGGCCGCCGCGATCTGGCAGGCCTCCTGACCACGCGACGACGGGTACACGGCCAGCCGGCCCTGCTTGGTCAGCGCCGTCGCCTGCTGATCGAAACGCCTGCCCAGCACCATGTTCCGGTACATCTCGACCAGACGGTCGTCGCTCGGCCTCGGATACCGGGCCTCGCTCTCGGTCAGCTCGCCGGCCGCGTCCAGATACTGCACCGCACACTCGGCGGGAAGGAACTTCCGATACGGCCTCGCCAGGGGCGGCTCTACGAGCGTCACGTCTACCTCCAGATGCATTGTGTTCGTCAATGCTCGCAACTGAACGACCTATCGACAACGACAAGGAGAAATCAGAGACAACCGGTTTAGAATCGGCTCATCGGGAGCAGAATGTCTCACCGGAGTGTGAGCGACCACAGTAGGGATGGACAGATGGCCGGCGGCACAGCGGACACGTATGAACTCGACGCGATCGACCGGCGCATCATCAAGGAACTCGTCGCCGACAGCCGCATCTCGATGCGGGCGCTGGCGGAGAAGGCGCACATCTCCCGCGCGCACGCCTACGTCCGCATCGAGCGGTTGCAAAAGGCGGGGATCATCGAAGGTTTCACCACCCGGATTTCGCACTCCAAGGCGGGACTCGGCTCGTCCGCGTTCATCGCCCTCTCGATCCGGCAGGACTCGTGGCGGGGGATCTCCACCCAGCTCCGGACACTGCCCTTCGTCGAGCACTTCTCGTTGCTGGGTGGCGATTTCGACGTTCTCGTCCTGGTGCGCGCACCGGACAACAGCGCACTGCGCCATGTCGTGCTCGAACGGTTGCAGAGCCTCGAAGGTGTGCAGTCGACGAAGACGTGGCTGATCTTCGAGGAGGCCAACGGGCCCGGACCGGAGTGGGTTCGTTGACGGGACGGATAGGATTCCGTCATGCGCAGCGACCTGATGAAGAACGCGGAACGCAGTGGTGAACCGGGCACCTTCGTGCTACAGAATCCCCGAATGCTCAAGGTGGACTTGGCCGGCACCAGCGGTCACTTCTTTGCCCGGCAAGGATCGATGGTCGCCTACCAGGGCGACGTCGACTTCGCCTACCAGGGCAGCGGCGGCGTCGGAAAGTTCTTCAAGAAGGCCTTCACCGGTGAGGGCATGTCGCTGATGAAGGTCTCCGGCAGCGGCGACGTGTTCCTCGCCCGCGACGCCGACGAGATCTTCCTGCTCGAACTCGAGGACGAGTCGGTGACCGTCAGCGGTTCCAACGTCCTCGCGTTCGACAGTTCCCTGACCTGGGACATCAACCGCGTCGAGGGCGCGTCGATGCTCAGCGGCGGACTGTTCAACACCACGTTCACCGGCCGCGGTGTCCTCGCCGTCACCATCTACGGCACACCCGTCGTCCTGAACGTGGACACCCCCACCTACGTCGACATGCAGAGTGCGGTGCTGTGGTCGACCGGTCTGCACTCGACGATCCGCAAGACCGCGAAGATGGGTGCCGCGATCGGCCGGGGTTCCGGTGAGGCATATCAGCTGTGCCTCACCGGAAACGGCATCGTCGTCGTCCAGGCCTCGGAGGGGCACCCGGTTCCCAAGCCGTAACCGCCGCGGCTGCACGGGTGCCCCGGTCACTCACCCTGCCCGGGTGCGGGCGAGGGCGCCGATCGCGACGTCGACGAGCAGGAACGCGAGGAGACTGACGCCGAGCAGCGGAACGAACCAGCCGACGAGGACGACGCAGGCGGCCCCGGCCACCGCCGCGGCCGGGTGGATTCGGCGCCAGGTGCCCCGCACCGGCGGCCTGCCCACCGCCCGGGTGGTGCCGCGGGTGGGCCTGCGGCGCCACCACAGGAGGTAGCCGCGGACGATCACGGCGAGCAACGCCACCGCGAGGGCGGCCAGGACCAGCTGGTTGAGCAGGCCGAACAGCAACCCCATGTGCAGGGCGATCCCCCAGGACGTCAGCTTCGCGGCGAGCGGCCAGTCACCGAATCGCGACACGTCCGTCACCGCGCCCGTCGCCCCGTCGACCGCGATCGAGTCGGTCGAGAACTGCCACGGTTCGCGGGTCTGCGTGACGGTGAACGCGGTGCCCGCGTCGGCGGGAACGGTCGCCTCGACGGCGCCGGTGACACCGCCCCGCCGGGCCACCTCGAGGACGGTGTCGAGTTCGCCCACGTTGCGGTCGAGGATTCCCGGATCCGACGCGGGGGTGTGCCCGGCGCCGTGCCCGCCGTGACCGCCCGATGCGGCGGCGCCGGCAGCGGGCGCCGAGTCCAGCTTCTTGTCGATCTTGGGGGTGGTCCAACTCAGGGCGGAGCGAAGTTCGCCGACGTTCTCGCCCGCGTACCGCGACCAGGTCAGGCCCGTGGCCGAGAGGAACACCAGGCCGACCGCGATCCAGATGCCGACCACGCCGTGCCAGCCGAGGGTGCGGTTGCGGCCGCGGCTCGACCGGTCGAGCGTCCACAGCCTGGCGGCGTCTGCGTTGCGGGCGCGGGTGGTGCGGTAGCGCTGCACCCACAGGTACACGCCACCGAGCGCGATGACCCACAGCCACGACGCGGCGAGCTCGCTGTAGAGGCGGCCGGGCTCGCCCAGGTGCAGGTGCCGGTGCAACTGCGAGATCCAGGTGCGCATCGGCAACGCCCCGCTGCTGCCGTAGACGACGAGCTCGCCCACCGACTCCGCGGTGACGGGATCGACGAAGACCGCGCGGCGCTCGGACTCTCCCAGGGTGGGATCGGTGAACATCACCTGCGTCGTGTCACCCGCTTCGGTCGCCGGGCGCACGGCGGCGACGGTGAGGTCCGGGCGAACCTGCTGCGCGGCCCGCACCTGTTCGGACATCGGCAGGTCCGGGCCGGTCGAGTCGACGTGCAGGTAGTCGCGGTAGACCAGCTGCTCGACCGACGGCGCGAGAGCGTAGAGGCCGCCGCTGACGGCGGCGATCACCAGGAACGGGGCCACCAGGATCCCAGCATAGAAGTGCAGGCGCAGGATCAGTGGCCGGAAAATGCGCGGCGGCGCGGAGACCTTCGACGCCGGGGAGGACGCGACCGGTGTGTCGCGTTCGAGGTCAGGGATGGACATGACGATCTCGCTTCGAATCGGGTGAGACGGGCACCCAGCGCCGTCGAGGCCGCGCACGTCAGGGGTGCGCTGGGCAACTCGAGGTCAGGGATGCACCGACTCAGGAAGGCGTCGGCACCGGGACCCGCCGGGGAGTCCGCTGGTGCCGCGTGAGGACACGCCGAACCGGCGACGACACGTCTGGTGTGCGCCGGGAAGGCAGTGAGAAAGGATTCGACTAGACGAGAGCAGGTGGTCCGCGGGTGCCGGCGCCCGCGGCGACCAGCAACCACAACGACAGCTTCGCGCGGTAGATCGGGGTCGCGGTCCAAGTGCCGGTATCGACCTGCAGCGGGGCGAGGACGGCGAGAACGATCCGCGACAACGCGGCCAATGCCCTGAGGCAGGCGCGTTCGGCGGACCGGACCAGCACCGCGGCCACCGCGATCGCGGCGAGGTGCGCGGCGATCATCGGGGTGGAAAGCCCCAGCCCATGGGAATGATCGGCGGCCAAGGCCAGCGTGGTGTGGCCGATCAACTGGCCCGCAGCGAGCACCGACAGCACGAACAACCATTCACGGGTGGCCACCCGGACAGCGGCGACCGACGCCCCGACCGCGGCACACGCCGCGAGAAGCAGCACCACCGAGCCATCGCTCGGGGGCATTCCGCCTCCACCGATGCCGTGGGCGGCGACGCTGACCGCGCCGGACAGTGAACCCACGACGGAGCCGCGCACCCGCGCGACCACCTCCAACCGTGAATTCACCCCGCGAGGGTACCGCTTCCGATGCCAGCCCCGGCCGCGGGGCGCAGACGCGCGAGGACGTCGGTCAGGGTGACGACACCGATCAGCTCACCGTTGTCGGTGACGATCGCGAGATGGCTGCGGGTCTCGCGCATGGTGCGCAGTGCGTCGTACACGGCGGCGTCCGCATCGAGGGTCAGCACCGGGCGCATGAGGTCGGCGGCCGTAACAACGGGACCGGCCCGCAGGCTGTCGCGAACGTGCACCACCCCCTTGATCCCGTCCTCGTCGCGCACGAGCAGTCGGAGGTGGCCGCTTCGATCCGCGACCGCCCTGATCGCAGCCGCAGACGCGTCCGGGGCGACGCTGCTGGGGGTGGTGTTCGGCCGCACCATGTCTCGCACGGCGAGCGATTGGAGTTCCAGGGCGCTGGTCAGTTGGCCGTGGTACCGCTCGTCGAGCGTGCCGACGGTCGCCGAGTGCTCGACGAGGTGCCGCAGCGCGTCGGGATCCTGCCCGGCCCCCACCTGGTCGACCGGTTCCACGCCGAACTTCCGCAGACACCGGTTGGCCATCCGGTTCAGCACCAGCAGCAGCGGGCGGGTGGCCCACATGAACCCGCGCATCGGGATCGCCAGCAGTGTCGCCGACTTCTCCGGGTGCGCGATCGCCCACGACTTCGGTGCCATCTCACCGACGACGAGATGCAGGAACGTGACGATGATCAGGGCGAGGATGAATCCGAGCACGTCCGCCAGCCACAGCGGGGCACCCCAACCTGCGAAGGCCGGGGTGAGCCAGTGATGCACGGCCGGCTTCGTGACGGCGCCGAGCGCGAGGGTGCAGACGGTGATGCCCAACTGGGATCCGGCCAGCAGCACGGACAACTCGGAGGCGCTGCGCAGAGCAGCGCGGGCGGCCCTGCTGGTGGGGGCAGCGTCCTCGAGCCGGTGGCGACGGGCAGCGATCAACGCGAATTCGATCGCCACGAAGAACGCGCTGGCCGCGATCAACCCGACGGTGACGAGCACGATGACCCACGGATTACTCATCGGTCGAGTCACTCTCCAGGACGCGGAGCCTCACGAACAGCGAGGACGGGACGTGCTTGTCGACTGCCCGCACCTCGGCGTCGAGGCTGCGGACGGGCGGGTCGGCGTCATTGATCAGGTCGGCCGGATCCGGGTTCAATCGGACCGCGACGACGTCACCGACGACGGGGAGACCGCCGGACTCGGCGATGACGGCACCCGCGAGCGTCTCGAAGTCACCGGGCGGCAGGTCGTGTCCGAGAATGCGCTCCACCTCGTCGATGTGCAGATCGCCGGGCATCGTCCAGCCTTCGGACTCCGAGCCCGTCACGGACGCGTCACCGTCGGGATCGTGCTCGTCGGCGATCTCACCGACGAGTTCCTCCGCGAGGTCCTCGATCGTGATGACGCCGGCGAATCCGCCGTACTCGTCGACGACGAGGGCCATTTCGTCTCGGGCGGCCGTCAGCTGTTCCAGCACGTCGGGCAGCGGCAGCGACGACGGCACGACGACGGCCGGACGGGCCCTGGACGCGGCCGGACCGTCGGACTGCTCGCCCAGCAGGTCGTGGAGGTGGATGACGCCGCGCAGATCGTCGGACGAACTCCCGACCACGGGGTAGCGGGTGTGGCCCGCACCCATCTTCTCGAGAACACTGCTCAGGGAATCGTGGGCCCGGACGGTGTCGACGTGGGCGCGCGGAATCATCGCGTGCCCGGCGGTGCGGGTGGGAAAGTCGAGGATCCGGCCGAGCAGGGTCGACAGTTCCCGCGGCAGCTCACCGGCGTCGCGGGATTCGGCGACGATGTGTTCGAGGTCCCGCACGGTGGCCGAGTGTTCGACGTCGTGGACCGGCTCGATCCGCAGCGCGCGCAGCAGCAGGTTCGACGACTGGTCGAACAGCCAGATCAACCAGCCGAACAGTTTCAGGTAGACCGTCGTCGACAGCGCGAGCCGACGGGCCACCGGTTCCGGCCGGGCGATTGCCAGGTTCTTCGGGAAGAGCTCCCCGAAGAGCATCTGAACGAAGGTGGAGAACAGGACGGCGAGGACGGCGCCGACACCGATCCCGACCGCGGTGGGGATGCCGACGCCGCCGAGGAGCTCACCGAGGCCGCGTCCGATCAGGGGTTCGGCGACGTAACCGACGAGCAGGCCGGTGACGGTGATGCCCAGCTGGGCGCCGGAGAGCATGAACGAGGTGCGGCGAGTGACGCCGAGGGCGCGGGCGGCGCCCGAGTCTCCCGCCTCGGCCCGGGCTTTGAGCCGCGAGCGGTCGACCGACATGTACGCGAATTCCTGGGCGACGAAGTAGCCGGTCAGGGCGGTGATCAGTAATACGACGACGACGCCGAAGCCGATGCTCAGGACGGTCACCATGCGTTCACCCGCGCCCTGCATCCGGGACTGCGGTGATCACTTTGGGGCGGGCTGGGTCTTCGAGGGCGCGAAGCGCTGGTCATGGCTCTCTCTGTATTCGGGATATGAAACATTCATAGTAAAGGACTCTTTACTTTGGCGACCGGCGGGTGCGCAGAGTCACACGGTCGGTGTTACGACCGGATTTCCGGATTCGGGCCGCGGTGAGGGTTACGAAACCTGAGCTTGTTCCGCGCGTGACCATTCGGAAATCACCGAACCGTGTACTTGTTTCAGGTCGACGGAGTGCACAACGCACTCTTCCCACGCAGAGCGAACAGACATCGAAGTCTACGCCCGGGCCGTCACCCGCAGCATCTCATCAGCGCGTTCAGGCCCTTCGGGCGCCTCCGCCCCACGACCGACCAGGAGTCCCCTGTGACCGACATCGAGAACACCATCGCCGCGAACATCCAGAAGTCGCTCGGCGAGATTCCCCACCCGGCGCTGCCCAAGGGCAGCAACATCTACGGGTCGACGAAAATCTTCCCCGACTACAAGGCCGAGGACGGCGAGTCCTACTTCACGCTGGTGCACGGCATCGCGCACGAATCCTCCGTCAGCTTCGTCGCCGTCCTGCAGGCAACCCGCGCACTGCGCAAGGGTTTCGAGTCCGCGATCTACTTCTACGGTCCCGGAGCTCTCAACTGCCTTGCGACACGCGGCTTTCCGACCACCGGCGACAACGGGTTCCCGGGCGAGCAGAACATCAACGACGCACTCGCGACGTTCATCTCCGAAGGTGGAACCGTCTTCGCGTGCCGCTTCGGTCTCGCGCTGCACGGCGGCAGGGAAGAGGACCTGATCGAGGGCGTCGTGCCCGCACATCCCCTCGATGTGCAGGACGCCATCATCCACTACTCCCGCAAGGGCGCCATCATCAACTCCACCTACATGGTCTGAGGTGTGAACGATGAGCGATCTCTCGACACGAGTTGACGTAGCAGTACGTGGGATTCGGTCACTGAACGTCCCGGTCACCCGGACTTCCGGCGCCGGCCCCAGCGACGACGGTCACGTACTGATCGGCGGGATCGGCGGCGCCATCCCCATCCGGTCCGACAGCCCCTACGAAGTCAGCGGAAACCGCCTGCTGATGAACGGCACCGACATGGGGGTGGAGATCGAGCCGGTGCGCCGGCCCCGGTTCTACGACCTGGACACCGCCGACGGCATCTCCTACGAGAAGATCGCCCGGCTGCACGGGACGAACGTCCTCGCCACCACAGTCGTCCAGACCTGCATTCGATACGACCCCCAGCAGCGGTGCCGGTTCTGCTCGATCGAGGCATCACTGCAGTCCGGCTCGACCATCGCGGTGAAGAAGCCCGAACAACTCGCCGAGGTCGCCGAAGCCGCCGTCCGTCTCGACGGCGTCACGCAGATGATCATGACCACGGGCACGTCCGCGGCCAAGGATCGCGGTGCCCGTCACCTGGCGCGATGCGTCGCGGCCGTCAAGGCGGTGGCTCCGGATCTCGCCATCCAGGTGCAGTGCGAACCGCCCGGCGATCTCGGGACCATCACGGATCTCCGGAACGCGGGGGCCGATTCCATCGGCATCCACGTGGAGTCGTTGGACGAGGAGGTTCGGCGGCGCTGGATGCCGGGCAAGGCGACGGTGCCGCTGGACGAGTACCGGGCGGCGTGGCGGGAGGCGGTACGGGTCTTCGGACGGAATCAGGTGTCGACCTATCTGCTGGTCGGATTGGGCGAAGATCCCGACGAATTGGTCGCGGGCGCAGCCGAACTGATCGACATGGGTGTGTACCCGTTCGTCGTCCCGTTCCGGCCGCTCGCCGGCACGCTGGCCGTCGAGGACGGGGCGCAGGCGCCGTCGCCTGCCCTGCTCGCCGACGTCACCTCACGGGTGGCGAAGGAACTGCAGGCGGGCGGCATGCGCGGCGCCGACCAGAAGGCGGGCTGCGCGGCATGTGGGGCCTGCAGCGTCCTTCAGAACGCCGGAGGCTGACATGTGGGACCTACCGACCGCCGAGAGCACTCCTTCCGACTTCGCCGTCCTCACCGGGCCGTCGATTCAGGAGTCGCAGCAGAGCTTCCTCGTGCAACCCGCCACCGGTCGGGTGATGATCGAGGCATACCGGCGACTGCGGCGTGAGACGTTCGTCGTGGAACAGGGACTGTTCACCGCCAGCGACCGGGACGACGTCGACGACGATCCACGCACCGTGGTGCTCGTGGCGATCAGCACCACGGGCGAGGTGCTCGGCGGTGTTCGCCTCGCACCGATGACGGACGGCACCGACCTCGGGTGGTGGGCGGGAAGCCGACTCGTGGTGGGTCGAAACATCCGGAACAGCAGGGGAATCGGGAAGGCGCTCGTGCGCGCCGCCTGCGCCCACGCCGAATCCCGTGGTGTGTTGCGGTTCGACGCCACCGTGCAGAGCCGGAACGAGACGATGTTCGCACACCTGGGCTGGACGCGGATGGGTGACGTCACGCTGGCGGGCGCGCCGCACGTGCACATGACGTGGCCGATCGATCGCGTCGAGCGTCTGGTCCAGAGCACGAAGTCGTGTCTGGCCCACACCCTGGCCCCCTTCGGCACGCACGGTGATGCGCTCGGCGGCAGCGGGTTCCGCGGCGACGACGGCGCACCGGTTCCGGGGAGCGACCTGATCGCGGCGTGCGACGCCATCCTGCCCGCCATGGTTCAGCGCGATCCCGAGTGGGCCGGATGGTGCGCCGCCCTCGTCAACCTCAACGACCTGTCGGCGATGGGTGCCGTCCCGGTCGGGATGCTCGACTCCGTCGGAGCACCGAACACGTCGATCCTGGCGAAGGTGATCCGTGGGCTCAGCCGGGCTGCGGAAGCGTGGGACGTACCGGTACTGGGCGGCCACACCCAGCTCGGTGTTCCCGCGGCGCTGTCGGTGACGGCGCTCGGACGCACCGCGGATCCGGTGCCCGCGGGTGGTGGCCGGATCGGCGACGAGCTCACGCTGACGGCTGACCTCGACGGGCAGTGGCGACCGGGATACACCGGACAACAGTGGGATTCGACGTCCCACCGCAGCCGGGGCGCGTTGCGGGACATGGCCTCGTTCGTCGCCCGCACCCGTCCCGCCGCGGCAAAAGACATCAGCATGGCGGGGATCGCGGGCACTACCGGGATGCTCGCCGAGGCGAGCGGACTCGGTGCCGTCCTCGACGTCGCATCGGTCCCCCGGCCACCTGTTGCGACGGCGGGTGACTGGATGACGTGCTTCCCCGGGTTCGCGATGATCACCGCCGATCGGCGGGGTAGCGCGGTGGCGCCCGCCGGGCCGGCCACCTCGGCCGTCTGCGGGGAATTGACATTTGAGCCGGGGGTCAGCCTTCGCTGGCCCGACGGCGTAACGACACGCGTGGTGCACTCCACGGTCACAGGATTGGGAAGAGCATGACTGACATCGGAATCTCCGTCGCGGCAGCCGAGTTCGGCCGCGACATGGAACAGGCGTATCGCACGATCGGTGAACTGATCGAGCAGGCGCGGGCAGCCGGGAGTTCGCTCCTCGTGCTTCCGGAGGCCTGCCTGGGCGGTTACCTGCCCAGCCTGGGCGGAGGCGACGAAACCGAGGAGCAGCGGCAGCGTCGGCTCCGCAGCCTCCCGCCCGCACTGGAATTGGATGGGCCCGAGATCCGGCGAGTCGTCGACATGGCCGGCGACCTGGTGATCACCCTCGGATTCTGCGAAGCCGACGGCGCCGACCGGTACAACGCCGCGGTGACAGTGCACGGCGACGGGATACTCGGCTCGTACCGCAAGGTGCACCAGCCGCTGGGGGAGAACCTCTGCTACCGCGCCGGCGACAAGTACGAAGCGTTCGACACACCGGTCGGACGGATGGGCATGCAGATCTGTTACGACAAGGCGTTTCCCGAGGCCGCGCGGACGCTCGCCCTCGACGGCGCGGAAATCATCACGTCGCTGTCGGCATGGCCCACCGCCCGCACCAACCGCGTCGAGAATCCCGAAGACGACCGGTGGAAGCAGAGATTCGACATCTACGACCGCGCGCGGGCCACGGAGAATCAGGTGGTCTGGGTGGCGTCGAATCAGGCGGGAACGTTCGGGTCGCTCCGGTTCGTGTGCAGCGCGAAGATCGTCGGCCCGGGCGGCGAAATCCTCGCCACCACAGGCGTGGAACCCGGCCTCGCCTCGGCCACGCTGAATGTGCAGGCCGAACTGGACGCGATTCGCAGCGGCGGAATGTACAACCTCCGGGACCGCCGGCCGGAACTGTACGGCGACGTCGTCGCGGACAACCGGGTCAGCGGCACCCGACTCGACGCGTCGGCGCGACCGTCGTTCCTCCGCACCACAACAGCCGAACTGGAGCCCGTCGATGCCTGAGATGACGTTCACGGTGCGGTGGCCGGACGGACGCACCCAGTCCTGCTACTCGCCGTCGCTGGTCATGCACGACCACCTGGTGGCCGGTGAGGACTACACGGTCGCCGAATTCCTCACACGCACCACGACGGCGCTCACCGAGGCCAGCGAGCGAGTCCGTGCCAAGTTCGGGATGTACTGCACGTCCGCGTCCGAGCAGATGCAGGAACTCGAACGCGCCGGCCGCACCCTCGACCCCCAATCCCTCGTCCGGGTCCTCGAGATGAACCCGGCTTCACTCCCCGGAGAGTCGTGATGACCGAACAACACACAGTCGTCGTGATCGGCGGCGGCCAGGCGGGCCTGTCGATCAGCTGGCATCTGGTGCAGCGTGGAATCGACCACGTGGTGCTCGAACGAGAGTCGATCGCCCACGAGTGGCGCGACAGTCGCTGGGACAGCTTCACTCTCGTCACTCCGAACTGGCAGTGCACCCTTCCTGGATACACCTACTCGGGCGGCGATCCCGACGGGTTCATGAACCGCGAGCAGACCTACCAGTTCGTGCGCGGGTACGCCGACACCTTCGATCCTCCTGTGCGCGAAGGGGTCGCGGTGGTCGCGGTGCGGCAGTCGGGTTCCGGAGGGTTCGACGTGGACACGACGGAAGGCCCGATGCACGCCGACCACGTCGTGGTCGCGGTCGGCGGATACCACACTCCGGTCGTTCCCCGGTTCGCCGAACGGCTTCCCGCCGACATCACGCAATTGCACTCGTCGCAGTACCGGAGCGCCGGCGCGCTGCCCGCGGGCGAGGTTCTCGTCGTGGGCAACGGCCAGTCCGGCGCCCAGATCGCGGAGGATCTTCACCTCGCGGGTCGCACCGTCCACCTCGTCACCGGTGGTGCGCCGCGGGTCGCGCGGTTCTATCGCGGCCGGGACTGCGTGGCCTGGCTGCACGACATGGGTACCTACGACGTTTCCATCGCCGATCACCCAGGTGGTCTGGGCAAGCGGGAGAACACCAACCACTACGTCACGGGCCGGGACGGTGGCCGGGACATCGACCTCCGTGCCTTCGCGCTCGCGGGAATGCGTCTGTACGGGCGGCTGCTTGACGTCGTCGACGGAACCCTGCGGTTCGCGCCCACCCTCGAGTCGTCGCTGGATGCCGCGGACGCCGTGAGTGAGAGCATCAAGGATTCCATCGACGCCTACATCGACCGCGCAGGAATCGATGCGCCGCGCGAGGAACGGTACGTGCCGGTCTGGCGTCCCGAACGTGAGGTCACCGAGTTGGAACTGCCGACGTCGGGCATCACGTCGGTGGTGTGGTCCATCGGTTTCCGGACCGACTACCGGTGGCTCCACGCGGGCGTCTTCGACGGTGAGGGCCATCCCACCCACAACCGCGGCGTCACCGCTGTGCCCGGGCTGTACTTCCTCGGCCTTCCGTGGCAGCACACGTGGGGTTCGGGACGGTTCGCGGGAGTGGCGCGGGACGCGGAGTATCTGGCGGATCGCATCGAACTCGAAGCGGGTGTGTTGCCGGCGACGGCGACACTAGCCTGACGCCTATGGTGACGACACGGTTGGCAGCGTTGGCGGGGCACTTCGGCCGCGACATCGATCGCGCGCTCCTGAAGTTGCAGGCGCTGATCGAGAGTGCCGCGAACGACGGCGTGGACCTGCTGGTCCTGCCCGACGCCTGCCTCGGCGGCTACATCTCGGATCTCCGGCGGCCGGACACGGAGGAACTCCCGCCCGCGCTCGCCGCGGACAGCCCGGAGCTGAAGGCCGTCGCGAAGATGGCGGGCCGCATGACGGTCTGCCTCGGGTATACGGAACTGTGCGACGGGGTGCGCTACAACGCCGCCGCCTGCGTGACCGGCGACGGGGTGCTGGGCAGTCACCGCAAGGTGCATCAACCGGCCGGGGAATCCCTGGCGTACGCCGCGGGTGACTCCTTCACCGCCTTCGACACACCGGTGGGCCGGATCGGGATGCTGATCGACTACGACAAGACGTTCCCGGAATCCGCCCGCACCCTCGCGCTCGACGGCGCGCGGATCATCGCCGCGTTGTCCGCGTGGCCGGCCAGCATCACGGACCGGGCGGCGCGCATGACCCAGGACCGGCAATCACGCCTGTTCGATCTCTACGACTCGGCCCGGGCCGCCGAGAACCAGGTGGTCCTCGTGTCGTCCAACCAGACCGGAATCCAGGGTGGACTGCGATTCCTCGGTCAGGCCAAGGTGGTGGGCCCGGGCGGCGACGTGCTCGCGCGGACGGGGACGAAGGGCGGGCTCGCCGTCGCCGAACTCGACGTCGACTACGAGGTCAACCGGGCCAGGAAGGTGCTGCGGCACCTGGAGGAACGCCGCATCGACACCTACCGGAGACTGCTGGACCGAGGAGAACACTGACGTGCGGATCGCGCTACTGACCTATTCGACCAAACCGCGCGGGGGAGTCGTGCACACCCTGGCGTTGGCGGAGGCCCTCGCCCGGCAGGGCGCGGACGTGACGGTCTGGACCCTGGGCAGGCACGGCGACGCCGCCTTCTTCCGTCCGGTCGACCCGACTGTCGCCGTACGGGTGGTGCCGTTCGCACACGTCGACGACGAGACCGTCGGTGAGCGGATCCTCCGATCCATCGAGACGATGCGCGCCGCCTTCACACCGGAGGCCTACGACATCGTCCACGCGCAGGACTGCATCAGTGCCAACGCCGTGGGACGGTGCGTGCGAACCATCCACCATCTCGACCAGTTCACGACGCCCGCGCTCGCCGCCTGCCACGAGCGCGCCATCGTGGATCCGTACGCGCGGATCTGCGTGTCCGCCGCCGTCGCCGCGGACGTCTCCGCCGGGTGGGGTCTCGAGTGCGCCGTCATTCCGAACGGTGTGGACGCCGCCCGATTCGAGGAAGCCCGCGAGGACGCCGACCGCCGCCGCAGGTGGGCCGGCGAATTGGGCGACTACGTGTTGGCGGTCGGCGGTATCGAACCGCGCAAGGGCAGCATCGACCTGGTGGAGGCGTACGCACTGCTCGTGAAGGAGCGACCCGAACTGCGGCTGGTGTTCGCCGGCGGCGAGACCCTGTTCGACTACCGGGGGTACCGGGCCGAGTTCGACCGACGGGCCGCAGAGCTGGGTGTCACGCCGACCATCCTCGGAACGATCGACGACGCCGAACTCCCCTCGCTGGTGGCCCAGGCGCGCTCGTTCGCCTTCCTCTCCACCAAGGAGGGATTCGGGCTGGCCGCGATGGAAGCCCTGGCGGCAGGCGTTCCCGTCGTCGCACGTGACCTGCCGGTCCTCCGGGAGGTCTTTCGCGGGACGGTCCGGTACGCGTCCACCCACGAGGAGATGGCACGCGCCCTGACCGAACCTGCCGACGGCTCCTCCCTCGACGCGGGGCGCGCCTTCGCTCGCTCACATCGATGGGACGACGTCGCGCAGAAGCACCTCGAGTTCTATCGAGAGGTCGCGGTGCACCGCTGACTCAGTCGGCGCTCTTGATGGTCTTCATCGTGATCAACGAGGTGACCCGCGAGACCGCGGGGAGCCCGCTGAGTTTGGTAGCCATGAAGTTCTCGTACGTCGCGAGGTCGCGGACCGCCACCCGGATGAAGTAGTCGGGGATCCCGAACAGCCTCCGGCATTCGATCACCTCGTCGAAGGCGGCGACCCGCGACTCGAACTGCTCGATGGTCGCCTGGTCGTTCACCCCGATCTCGGCGGTGACGATCACCTGGAAACCCCGATCGAGCGCTTCCTGGCTGACGATGGCGCGGTAGCCGGTGATGACTCCGTCCGCCTCGAGCTTCTTGACCCGGCGCAGGCACGGGGAGGGAGTGAGACCCACGAGATCCGCCAATTCCGTGTTGGTCAGACTGGAGTCGTTCCGCAGGTGGTCGAGAATTGCGTGATCGATATCGTCCATTGAACTATTATTGCGCAGAGTGCGCCGAATGGGCATTCTCTCGCAATCGTGCACCTGGATAGTTGCTATAGATTTGCGTGGTGATCGATCCAGTTACCCTCTCGACGACCGCCGTCGTCGACCCCGACCCCCGGCAGTCCCCGGAGTGGCGTCGCGCCCTGCAGGCGTCCCTCCCCGTCGGAATCGGGCTGGTCCCGCTGGGGATCGCCCTCGGGGTGCTCGTCGTCCAGCAGGGGCTCAACCCGTGGTGGGCGATGGTCTTCACGTCGCTGATCTACGCCGGTTCCCTCGAGTTCATCGCGGTCGGCATGGTGGCCGCGATGACGCCGCTCCCGTACATCGCGCTGACCGCGTTGCTGGTGAACTTCCGGCACGTGTTCTACGCCTTGAGCTTTCCCCTCGACAGGGTGAAGGGCCGCCTTGCCCGCTTCTACAGCATGTTCGCGCTGACCGACGAGGCCTACGCCATGACGGTCACCGGCGACCGGAAGTCGATGTCCGGGCGGGTCATCGTGTACTCGCAGGTGTATCTCCACGCGTACTGGATCGGTGGAGCGATGCTCGGAGCGACCGCGGCGCAATGGATCCCGGAGAACATCGTCGGCCTCGACTTCGCACTGACCGCGCTGTTCGTCGTGTTGTCCATCGAAGCCATCCGGGCCCAGCGCGGTTTCGCGGTTCCCTCGATGGCCGTGATGTGTGCGCTGATCGCGCGACTGGTCGACCCCGAACACATGCTGCCGATAGCGATGGGCGCCTTCGTGGGCCTGCTCGTCATCCGCTACCTCGTCACCCGGCGAAAGGTGCGCACCGATGCCTGACCCCGGTTACATCCTCGCGGCCATCGCGATCATGGCGATCGTCACGTTCGCCCTGCGCGCCGTCCCCTTCGCGATCGTCATGCCGTTGCGCTCGTCCGCACTCGTCGGCTACCTCGGTGTCTACCTGCCCGCCGGGATCATGCTGATCCTGGTGGCGTACTCCCTGAAGAGCGTGTCCGTCACCGCCCCCTCGCACGGGATCCCCGAACTGATCGCGGTGGGGGCGACGGCCGCGGTGCACCTGTGGCGCAAGAATGCGGTGCTCTCGATCGTCCTCGGAACCGGGCTCTACGTCGTCCTCATGAACTGGGTATTCGCCTGAGCCCGGCGCGCCTCACGTTTACGACGCAACCACACGGGTAGGCAGGAACCACAAGACAGTCGGCCGTTTCTCGGGAAGGACGCACTGATGAGTGAACAAGATGCACGCTCGGTGACCGGTGTTCGGGACAAGGACTACAACCTGATTTGGTTCGTCGAAGCGTCACTGAGCAACGCGCTGCGTCTCGAGGGCTACATCTCGGATGCCGACATGGACGGCGACGCCGAGTTGGCCGACTTCTTCCGCCGCGCCCAGGCCGTCAGCCGAAAGGGTGGCGATCTGGGCAAGGCCATGCTGGCCGCCCGCCTGAAGAAAGAACAGTAGGTCCACCGCAGAACGAAAACCGCCGGCACCAAATGGTGCCGGCGGCTTCTGCGACGGTGCCGTCATATCGCCTCTCGGCAAGTGGTCGCTCTCGGCGACAATTTTAATGTGGTACCCGGGGTATGTCCGACACCGTCGACGGATTCAACAGTACCGTCCTCGGAGATATTCCGCCGCTCCGGCGTCACACTTCGTCGTCAGCCGTCGGATGCGCGATCGCGAGCAGCGCCGGCGCACCTCGGCCCGGCCAGGTGCCCTCGAGGGTGTGCGAGCCGACGGGCGCGACCCGATCCGGATCGATCACGCGGAACACCCGCACGCCGATCTGGTCCGTCGTGATGACGGTGGCCGTTCCCTCATTCACACAGGTCACAGCATCGATGACCGGTACCGGCGAGCCCACCGAGCCGGAACCCGACACTCTGGTGGTCACCTCTCGGCGCTCGCCGGGTGTGGCGAACTGGAGTTCCGCCTCGGTCCCTCCCGTCAGGATCGCCGTCGCGAGCGCACCGGCGTACACCGGGTCGACGCACGCGTCGTAGACCCAGCGCTCACCCAGCACGGAATGCTGCATCGTGGTGATCAACGACGCCTCCGCACCGGCCATTGGGGCACCGCGATAGGTCACCGGCACCTGCACGACCCGCCCGTCCGCCGTCCGGACCAGGTGGGTTTCGATGCCGACATCCCCGGCCGGATCGTCGAAGCGGTACGCACCGACGACCTCGACGGACGACGCGTCGGCGGACCCGATCCAGGGCTGGCGCGGAACCCAGTCACCGAGCATCTCGGCCTTGGACGGGGACAGCTGAGCGTGATGGATGAGAGCCACGCGGGCGACGGTACCGCGTCACCAAGTGCCGCGACGACAGCGCCGATCAGGATCGGGACGCCGCAGTGAGCTTGGCGATGTCGGCGGCGTAGACGGTCATCCACTGCGGATGCAGCCGGTAGTAGACAACGTCGTTATCCCAGTCGAAGAAGTCTTCGCCGTAGAAGCCCTTGAAGTAGGCGAGCAGGTCCGGCCAGTCCGCGGCCGGCTCGCCCTCCTCGGGGTTGAGGATCTCCACCGTGCCGTGCGTGAACACACCCAGGTCCTCACCGCGCAGGTGCGCAGCACTGACGGCGGGCCGGGCGGCGAGGTGGCGGGCCTTGGCGGCGCCCCGCGCCGTGCCGAAGTGCCACTTCCCGTGCAGGAAGTGCCCGTCCACACCGCTGATGCGCGGTTCGCCCTTGGCTGTGACGGTGGACAGGGCGAGGGTGCACATGCCGGTGACGACCTGGGTGAGCTGCTCCGCGGTCAGGGTGCTCCCGGTGTTGATGATCGAACGCAGATGTGCGGTGGAGCGGGACAGGGAGGCGTCGAGGAGGGTTTGGAGCTCGTCGAGCTCTTCTCGTGTTTCGCGCATGGAGGTCCTTGTCTGCGTCGATGTCGATCCGGGGTCCGGTCCACGTCCACCATCGGCGCCGAACGGTGCAACCATGCTCGCACCGAGACCCTGACAACCTGTGTCAGGTTTCGCTCACATCACCGGGACGGAGGAGATTCGGGCTGCGTCAACGTGGCGGTCAGGCCCGCGAGGAGGATGTCGACGCCGCGTTCGAGTTCGGCGGCCCCGTCGTAGGACGCCAGAACCGGTGCCAGGCCCCGGATCATTGGGAACTCGCCGATCGGCAGGCGGTGAAGGCCGAGGCGCAGAAGGTCGTCGGACTCGTCGGGACGCTCGACGAGCTCCTGCAGTTCATTGAGGACGTGGCCGTAGAGGAAGCCGAACAATGCCCGATAGACGTGCAAGGCATCGGCGTCGGTGAACCCCGCCTTGGTGAGCAGGGTCAGGATGTCCTCGAGCGGACGCAGGGTGCCGAGCGGCCTGAGCCCGAGCGGCGTGGACAGCGGCCTCGTGACCAGTAGCGGGACCACCTGAGGATGGGTGAGGGCCAATCGGCGAAAGCCCCGCGCGACCTCCCGCAGCTGCGTGGCCCAGTCGCCGTCGTCGGTGTCGACCTCGAGTTCTTCGAGGACACGCTCGGCGACCCCGTCGAGCAACGCGGCCTTGTTCGGCGCGTGGCGGTACAGGGTCATCGGGTCGCGGCCGAGTGCTTTACCGAGGCGGCGCATGGACAGCCCGTCGATGCCGTCACGGTCGATGATCTCGAGCGCGCACGCGAGTATCCGCTCACGGGTCATCGGGCCACCGTCGGAGTGGATCGATCGACGCTCGGGCATCTTCGCCATCACGGCACCTTCCCTCCCTTCTAACTGTAGGCCTAAACCGTAGATCTACAGTGTTGACATGCGAGGAAATCCGGCGTTGACTTAGTGGTGCAACGTGGGCCACAGGAGGCCGTCATGATCGTCCGAGATCGTCGGAGTCGCAAGCGTGTTGAACTCCAGCGGTGACACACACCCCGCTGACGAACGACCATTGGTCCGCGCCCGCCGCGCAACCGAGAAACGAGAAACACCGCCATGAGTATCGGGAAAAAGCTTCGCCACAAAGCTGAAACCGCCGAAGGCTCCGCCAAGAAGACCGTCGGGAAGGCGCTCGGAAACGAGCGCATGGAAGCCGAGGGACGCGCGCAGGAAGCCAAGGGCAAAGCCAAGCAAGCCGGCGACCAGATCAAGCAGGCAGGGCAGAAGATCAAGAAAATATTCACCCGCTGACCCTCCACACCAGTCCAAACCTCGACCCCCGTCCCGAAATCAGGCCCCATCATGATCATTCTCGGAATCATCCTCGCCATAGTCGGCTTGGTCCTCAGCGTCCCGGTACTCCTTTACATCGGGATAGCGCTCATCATCATCGGAGTGGTGCTCGAGGTCATGGGCATGGCCGGGCATGCGGTCGCGGGCCGACGCCACTACTACTGACGCACAGCCGGTCCGGGGTGGGTCCGGAATCTGGAGTAGACCATGGCGATATCCGACATCAAGGAATATGCGCACCTCTCAGCGGAGGACGTCGAGGCGCTCAGGACCGAACTCGACGCGATCAGGCGGGATATCACCGATTCACTCGGTGAGCGCGATGCCACCTACATCCGCCGCACAATCGCCTTCCAGCGCGGGCTGGATGCCGCTGCGCGGCTGGTGATTCACGCAAGCCGGACGCGCGTCGGATGGGCACTCGGGACCACGGCTCTCGCCGTGGCCAAGAGTGTGGAGAACATGGAGATCGGGCACAACGTGTCCCACGGCCAGTGGGACTGGATGAACGACCCGGAAATCCACTCCAGCACCTGGGAGTGGGACATGGCGGGCCTGTCGTCCCAGTGGCAGTACTCCCACAACTATCGCCACCACGTGTTCAGCAACGTGATCGGGATGGACGACGACCTCGGATTCGGCGTCATCCGCATCACCCGCGACCAGCCGTGGAAACCGGACAACCTTCTGCAACCGCTGCGGAACCTGTTGCTGGCGGCCACGTTCGAATGGGGTATCGCCCTGCACGGGCTGTATTCCGAACAGGAGCGCGCAGGCACCGCCGCCGAGAAGTCCGGCCACACCCGAGCACTGATCGGCAAGATAGCCCGGCAGACCGGCAAGGATTACGTACTCTTTCCCGCCCTCGGCGGGCGGCGGTGGCGACGGACGCTGAAGGCGAACCTCGCCGCCAACCTACTGCGAAACCTGTGGGCCTACGTCGTGATCTTCTGCGGACACTTCCCGGACGGCGCAGAGAAGTTCACCCCCGCCGAACTGGAAAACGAGACCCGGGCGGAATGGTATCTACGTCAGATGCTCGGCACCGCCAACTTCCGAGCCGGCGCGGTGCTGGCCTTCCTCAGCGGCAACCTCTGCTACCAGATCGAGCACCACCTGTTCCCCGACCTCCCCAGCAACCGCTACCCGGAAATCGCGACACGGGTCCGCGCACTGTGCGAGAAGTACGATCTGCCCTACACCACGGGTTCGCTTGCCAAGCAATATCTTTTGACCCTGCGCACCATCCACAAGTTGGCCCTCCCGGACCGGTTTCTGTCCGCCACCGCCGACGATGCTCCCGAGACCGCGTCCGAACTGAAATTCCGCACAGCATCCACCACGCCCACCGACGGAGCCACCGGACGTCGAACGGGCCTCCGCACCGCCCTGCGCGCGCACCAGCGTTGACTCCGCGGGCATTTCGCCGTCATGAACGAAATCGACCGAGTCGGGGTGGTCGAAGATACCGGCGGTCCTTCTCCGTCGTGCCGCCCCAGACGCCGAATTGCTCACCGGTGATCAATGCGTGATTTCGGCACTCGGTCAGCACCGGGCAGGGCTCGCAGACATGCTTTGCGGCTCGTTCTCGCCGAATGCGTGCACCCTGCCCTTCGCCCTCGCACGGGAAGAAGAGCTCTGTGTCCATGGACCGGCAACGCGCGTGCATCCGCCAATCCCAGTCCGACGCGGAGGGCGCGATCGGCTGGAGTTCGATCCTGTGCTGAGACATCCTGCTCGCCTCTTTCGTGAGAAACGGTGTTCGCTCGACGCGAGGTCGTGGTGACCGCTCGGACCACTTCCGTCCCTTCGGTATGTGAAGGGTCTGTACATACGGCCATTAGATCGGTCGATGCCTCTCATCGGATTCTGCGCTCTCGACCAGCAGAGATGGTACCGATCAGGACTAGATCGTGGCACCGAATGCGCGCCGATGTCAACGCGAAGGCTTGACTCGGAAGTACAAATTGGAGAATATGGCCGTACAAATGTTGTGCGAGTGCGAGGTGGAGTGATGGGCAAGCTGAACGAGGAAGAGGCGTACCTGGTCGAGACGGTGCGCGCCTTCGTCGACCGCGACGTGAAGCCGACGGTGCAGGCGGTGGAGCACGCCAACGAGTACCCCGAGAAGTGGATCGAGCAGATGAAGCAGATCGGGATCTACGGTCTGGCGGTCCCGGAGGAGTACGGCGGATCACCGGTGTCGATGCCCTGTTATGCGCAGGTGACCCAGGAACTGGCCCGCGGGTGGATGAGCCTGGCCGGGGCGATGGGTGGGCACACCGTCGTGGCGAAGCTGCTGTCGCTGTACGGCACCGAGGAGCAGAAGCGGCAGTATCTGCCGCAGATGGCGACCGGCGAGATCCGGGCCACGATGGCGCTGACCGAGCCCGGCGGCGGGTCGGATCTGCAGGCGATGTCCACCAACGCCAAGACCGACGGCGACGATCTGGTGATCTCCGGTTCGAAGACGTGGATCTCCAACGCCCGCCGGTCCGGGCTGATCGCGCTGCTGTGCAAGACCGACCCGGGCGCGTCCCCCAAGCACAAGGGCATTTCGATCGTCCTGGTCGAGCACGGTCCCGGCCTGACGGTGTCGCGGGATCTGCCCAAGCTCGGCTACAAGGGCGTCGAAACCTGTGAGCTGTCGTTCGACAACTACCGGATCTCGTCGGACGCGGTCCTGGGTGGCACCCCGGGCAAGGGGTTCGCGCAGATGATGAAGGGCCTCGAGACCGGCCGCATCCAGGTGGCCTGCCGGGCCCTGGGTGTGGCGACGGCGGCGCTCGAGGACTCTTTGGCGTATGCGCAGCAGCGGGAGAGCTTCGGCAAGCCGATCTGGAAGCATCAGTCGATCGGCAACTACCTGGCGGACATGGCGACCAAGCTGACCGCGGCCCGGCAGCTGACCTGGCACGCGGCCGAGCAGTACGACAGCGGTGATCGGTGCGATATGGAGGCCGGGATGGCGAAGCTGTACGCGTCCGAGGTGGCGATGGACATCGCCCTGAACGCGGTGCGCATCCACGGCGGCTACGGCTATTCCACCGAGTACGACGTCGAGCGGTACTTCCGGGACGCCCCGTTGATGATCGTCGGCGAGGGCACCAACGAGATCCAACGCAACGTCATCGTCTCGCAACTCGTATCGCGCGGAGGGCTCTGATTCGCGCGCGACTAGTTGTCCGGCTTCCAGTGAGCGGACGGCCACTCACCGTGCTCGACGGCGTCGCGCATCTGGCGGACGAGCAGATCGGCCACCGCGTGCACGGCAGGCGGGATCCGGGGGGTGCTCGGTAACGCGAGCACGACGGTGCGTTCGACCGCCGGGGAATGGAGCGGCGCCGCACTGAGAACGCCGCCGGCGACATCACCGGCAACGGCGATGCCCGGCAGGATCGTCCAGCCGTGACCGGCTCGCACGAGTCTCTTCTGAATGCTCACCTCGTTGGTTTCGACGACGATGTTCAGACCGATGTCGAGTCTCGCGCACGCCTCCGCTACCAACGTCCGAATTCCGTGGGGCGCACTGGGCATCACGACCGGGTGGGTCGCCACTTCCTCGAGGGTGACCGGTCGTCCGGTGTCGAGCCCGCCGTCGGCCGGGGCAACCGCCCACAGGTTTTCGGCGAGCAATGCTCGCACGTTGAGCGAAGACGTGGATTTCAGGTTGTAGAGCAGGCCGAGGTCGATGTCACCGGCATCGAGCCACTGCCGCACGTGTCCGGCGTACCCGGACACTATTCGCAACCGGACCGCCGGATGTTTCTGCAACACGGCCGCGACGAGTCGTTCGGCGAGCAGTTCGGAGGTGGAGGAAAGAAGCCCGACCGTCACGATCCCTTGCAGCACTCCCGGATTCGGGCGGATCTCGGCGCGCGCCCGCTCGAGTTCGGACAGCACCCTCCGGGCGCGCTCGAGCATGAGCCGGCCGGAGTCCGTCAATTCCATTCCCGCACGGCTGCGTTCGAACAGGGGAACACCCAGTTCCTGTTCGAGCGTGTGAATTTGGCGTGTCACCGCCGGCTGAACCAAGTGGAGTAGCCCGGCTGCGCGGGTCACGCTCCCGGCGTCCGCCACCGCAACGAGTGCGGTCAACTGCTTGACGTCCACCGGACGACCACCTTCCCGAGCTACTCGCCGTCCCGCACCATCAGCAGGCGATATGCAAGAGCGACATCGATCACAACGAAGAATAGCAATGGTCAAACAGACGAGAAAGCCGGCTGCCATGAGCCAGGAGGGCATGTCAGCGGCGAAGGTCGGCATCGCCATGCCCGGGTCCGGTAACTAACGCGCCTCGACCCCACTCGCGGACGCAGGCTTACCTTTCGGCGAGGAAGCCGATCGCCGCGGCGCCCGCGGCAGTGCGCTCCTCTTCGAAGTACGCGTGCCGTGCGCCCGGGAGCAAGTGCACGCGGGAGTTCGGGATCCGTTCGGCGAGCAGGGGTGCGTTGTCGGCCGGGGACAGAAGGTCGTCGGTCCCGTGCAGGACGAGGGTCGGTGCACTGATCGACGGCAGCGCATCCCACGCGTCATGACCGTTGCTGGCCCGCAAGTGGGCGAGCTTGGCGTGCGCGGGCATGCCCGGGTCCCCGAGGGTGTTGTAGGGTCCGGGATTTCGACTGAGCCACTCAGGCGTGTACATCAACTCCAGCAGGGCGCGGCGCGACCGGTCGGGGTCGGATTGCGCCAGGCTCGCGCGGACTTCCCGGCTGCGCTCCACCGCGTGCGTTCCGCCTGGTGAGGTGCAGCCGAGGATCAGGGCGCGGACACGCTCCGGGTGACGCACGGCGACCCATTGCGCCACCCGGCCTCCCATCGACGTGCCGTAGACGTGCGCCCTCCCGACGCCGAGGGAGTCCAGCACGCTGATCACGTCGTCGGCGAACAGTATTGTGCTGTAGGCGGTCTCGGGCTTGTCGCTTGCTCCGGTGCCGCGGTAGTCCACTGTGATGGTGCGGAAGTGCGTGTCGAAGTCCGCGCGAACACGATCCCACCAGTGGTGGGTGTTGGCCTGACCGGCGAGCAGCAGCAGCGGCGGTCCTTCGCCGCTGACCTGGTACGCGATTCGAGTTCCATCGGACGCCACTGCGTGGGGCACTGCCGAGCCTCAGATCGAGTCGGCAGTACGCAGTTCAGAGATCGCCGCGTTGGTGTAACCGAGCTCCCCCAGGATGGCATCGGTGTGCGCACCCAGAGCGGGAACCGGATCGAATCGAGGCTCCACACCGCTGAGGTTCGCCGGCGGCAGCAGCGCTCGCACCGGACCACCCGGGGTGTCCACCTCACGCCAGCGGTCACGTCCGGCCAGGGACGGGTGGGACAGAAAATCCGAGACGGAGCCCAGCCGTCCGTTGGCGATCGACACCTTGTCGAGTAGCGCTAGGGCGTCGTCCGTGTTGAGCAGACGCGTCCGCGCGGAGATCAGAGCGTTGCATTCCTCACGGTGCGCCACCCGCGCGGAGTTGCGGCAGAAACGTGGGTCGGTGGCGATCGACTCGTCGCCGAGCACCTCCGAGCAGAACGCGGACCATTCGCGGTCGTTCTGGATCGACAGCAGGACAGTGCCGTCAGCGGTGGGGAACGGGCCGTACGGGGCGATCGTCGCGTGTTCCGATCCGACCCGGTTCGGCTGCGTGCCACCGTATTCGGTGTAGTAGGCGGGCGATCCCATCCATTCGCCGAGCGCCTCGAAAAGAGCGACCTCCACCGCGCGGGCGGTACCGGTGGTTGCGCGCGTGTACAGCGCGGACAGGATCCCGCTGTAGGCGTACATGCCGGCCGCGATGTCGGCGATCGACACACCGACCTTGGAAGGGCACTCGTCGGGGCCGGTGAGCGACATCAGGCCGGATTCGCCCTGGACCAGCATGTCGTAGGCCTTGCGATCGGACCAGGGACCGGTGTTGCCGTAGCCGGACACGTCGCACGGAATCAGCGCGGGATACCGCTGCTGGAGAGACGGGGCGTCGAGGTTCATCCGGGATGCGGCGCCGGGCGCAAGGTTCTGCACGAAGACATCCGCTGTGGACAACAGCTTTTCGAGGATGTCGCGGCCCTCGTCGGACTTCAGGTCCAGCGTCAGCGACTCCTTGGAACGGTTGAGCCAGACGAAGTAGCTCGATTCGCCGTGCACGGTCTCGTCGTAACGCCGCGCGAAGTCGCCGGCGTCGGGACGTTCCACTTTGATGACGCGGGCACCGAGGTCGGCCAGTTGCCGGGTCGCGAAGGGTGCAGCAACTGCTTGTTCGATGCTCACGACTGTGATCCCCGCGAGCGGTAGGGCGGTCTGCGATGCCATGGAGCCAGCCTTCCTCGAAATGTACGGCCATTTTGCCTTTATGTACGCGCCACCGTCAATCGGGTGGGGGTCAGGTTTTACACGTACTTGAGGTTGCCGGCCGTACCCGGCCGCCTTCTAACCGTGGTGACGGCGGTACGCCTCGACAGCCCCCGGATGGCGAGGGACGCCGGCTGTCTGGATCAGTGATCGGGCGTCGAGGAACTGTGCGCCGACGGTATCGGCGGGGATCAGGTCCTGGGCTCGATCGATGAGAAGGTCGACGAGGGCACCGGCCACGGCGTCGGGCAGCTGCGGCGACGCGACGAGCAGGCTGGGAACCCCCACCGTCGCGGTCTCGGCAGTGTCACCGTACGTCCGGGCGGGGACCGAAACCGGTTCGTACATGGGCCCGTAGATCCTGCGCATCTCGACGTACTCGGCAGACAGGTCGAGTAGCCGGATCCCGCCGTCCGGACCGTGCCCGGGCCGAGGCATCGCCGCCGGGGTGGGTACGCCACCGGCCCACAGTGCGGCGGCGACCGTACCGTCGCGCAGGGAGTCGAGGACGGTGGTGAGTGACACCGGGCGCACCGTCACGTCGTCGACGGTCAGTCCGCTCGCCTCGAGGACCCGCCTTCCGGTTTGTGCGGTTCCGGAGCCGGGAGAGCCGAGACTGATCGCCTGGCCGCGAAGATCTTTCATCGAGTGAAAGGGTGAGCGCGCGGGCACCGCGCACTGGAGATAGTTCTCGTACACCCGGCCGATGGCCAGCATCGGAGTGGCCGACTCGACAGCGGAGTCGGCCAGCGTCAGCCCGATGAGTACCTCACCGGAGGCCAGCAGCGACAGGTTCTCCAGGGAACCGGTGGTGTAGCGCACCGTCAACCGGAGATCCCCACCCGAGGGGGGCGGAACGTCCGCAAGCAACTCGGCGAACTCGGACTGGAATCCGTCGCGCTCCCCGGACGCGATTTCGTACGTCCCCGTGGGCTGGGCACGAGCGCATCCCGACAGTGCGACCGCTACGGCCACACCGCCGATGAACTGTCGCCGGCTAATCATCGTCCAGCTTCTCCACGTGCGGTTCGAGCCACAAGCGTACGCGCAGACCGCCGGCGGGGGCCTCGTCGATGACGAGACGACCGCCGTAGGCCGCGGTGACGACCTCGACGATGGACAGGCCGAGTCCCGTTCCGGCCTGGTCGCTGGCCCGGAAGAAGCGGTCGGTGAGCTTGTCGCGCAGCTCTTCCGGGACTCCCGGACCGTCGTCTGCCACCCACACGCACACCGGAGAGCGGCCCGGTGCCGGCTCCACGACGACGCCGATCTCGACGGTGGGGTGCGGGCCCGCGTACCGGGATGCGTTGTCGATCAGCACATCGAGCACCTGGGACAGATCGTTCTCGGCGATCGCGACCGGAACACGGTCGACGTCGGGGGCTGCGACGGTGACCAGACGCGCACCACGTTCGCGGGCCGTCACCGACCAGAAGTCGACCCGGTCGGCCACCACCGACAGTGCGTCGCAGGCCGCCTCGGACCGATCCGCCCCGAATCGCGGTGTCTCGGCCGAGGCGAGCGAGAGAAGGCTGTCGAGAATGGTCTGCAAGCGTTTGGCCTCCTCGGTCACGCTGTGATAATCCTCGCGCGCACTGTCCGGCACACCGTCGTCGAGAAGGTCGAGGCGAAATTGCAACGCCGCAAGCGGGTTCCGCAGTTGATGGGCGGTGTCGGCGATCAGGCGCTGTTGCGCGTCCGCTGCCCGCAGCACCGCCGAAGACATCACGTCGAACGAATGCGCGAGCCGGCGCACCTCGGGAGGCCCGCCTGCCGCCGTGGCCGGCAGCACCGATTGTGGCGGCGCGGACGTCTGCGGCATCCCCGTGTCGGGCATGCGGCGGATGAGTTGCACGATCCCCTTGGACAAGTTCGCGAGCGGTCCGAGCACCCACCGGCTCAAGACGATCGCGAGGACGCCGAACGCGGCCAGAGCCAGCACCGCGCCGGCCGCGATCACGGCCCATTGCCGGAGGATGTCGGAGCGAGCCTCGGCGGTCGAGGCGCGCAGCACGATGGTGCCGTTCACCTGAGCGCCCGACCCCACCGGCTTGACGAACAGGGCCTCGTCGTCGCTCCATGGGAACAACCGGTCGACGGTGGAGACCCGCTCGTTGCGCAGTCCGCTGCGAATCGCCGCCTCGATCCCGGGTTCGTTGCCGTCGAGGCCTACCCCGAGGGTCGGGACACCACGCGTGGAGACCACCAGAACGCCCTCGCTGTACACGTCGTCGTACGCCTCGACCTCGCCGGCGATCCGCGCCGGGTCGCCGGTCCTGACGTACTCCTCGGCGAGGACGGCGAACCGTTGGATGTCGCCCTCGCGGCCGAGTGTGAACTCCTGCGTCCGCGCGTCCGCAGTCGCGAGCGCGAGGGGAATCGCGAAACTCGCGACCGCGCAGGATCCGAGTATCGCGAGAATCAGCAGTAACCGTCGGCGCATGTCGTTTCGACCCCGAGGTCAGCACACCCACCGGTAGCCGAAACCACGGATGGTGCTGATCAATCCGGGTCGGTCCAGCTTGGCGCGCAGTGTGCCGATGTGGACGTCGAGCGAACGCGAGACCGCCACGAACGCGTCACCCCACACCCGGTCCATCAGTTGCTGACGGCTGACCGCGGCCCCCGGGTTCTCGAGCAGGATCTCGAGGAGGGCGAATTCCTTCGACGTCAGGTCGACCTCGGTGCCCGCCACGGTGACGGTGCGGGAATCGAGGTCGACGCGGACGTCGCCGGTGACCACTTCACGTGGTGCGCCGCCTTCGACGGCCATACTTCGCCGGCGCACCACTTCGATGCGAGCGAAAAGCTCGGACATACGCGCGGGCTTGACGAGGTAGTCGTCGGCGCCGCCACGCAGGCCGCGCACCACCGAACGTTCGTCGTCGCGGGCGGTCAGGATGATGACGGGGACGGCACTGACCTGGCGGAGCTGACGCAACACCTCGAGCCCGTCGCGGTCCGGTAACCCCAGATCGAGCAGGACGAAGTCCACCTCGCCGTGGTGCAGCAGCAGTTCCGACCCGAACTTCATCCGCACGGGCTGGTGTGCCTGCCGGGTCAGTCCCGCAACGATTGCGTTGCCGACGCCGTCGTCGTCTTCGACCACCGCGATGCGCATAACCGGCATTGTCCCCCGGCCGCGGTGCGCCGGGGGAACATTGCCGGAGGACGAGGGATCAGACACGCTCGAGTCGGCGGTCGTCGCGGTCTTCCTCGCGTCCGTCGCGGGCGTGATTCTCCGTCTCGGGATCGAGGGTGGTGCCGCCCTTGCCCTTGGCCATGAACAGCGCGGCAACCAGGGTCAGCGCCGAGCAACCTACGACGTAGTAGAAGAACGCCGATTCATGTCCGGCCTGCTTGAGAGCGAGCGCGAGAGGCTCGGCCGTGCCACTGAACAGGGCGGCGGTGATCGCATGCGGCAACCCGACACCGAGCGCGCGGACCTTCGTCGGGAACAGTTCCGCCTTGACGATCGCGCTCAGCGCGCTGTAGGCGGTCACGATGACCAGTCCGGTCATCATCAGGCCGAACGCGACGAACGCGTTGGTGGTGTTGCCGAGAACGGTCAGGATCGGGACGGTCAGCACGGTCGAGCCGACACCGAAGAACAGCATGACCTTGCGGCGACCGATGCGGTCGGAGATCAGTCCGGCCACGGGCTGCAGCAGCATGTAGATGAACAGTGCGGCGAAGTTGATCCACGCCACCGTTTCCGGGGCGATCCCCGAGGTGTTGATCATGTACTTCTGCAGGTACGTGGTGTACGTGTAGAACGCGACGGTGCCGCCGATCGCGAGGCCGAACACCATCGCGAGCTGCTTCGGGTACTGCAGCAGCAGGCGGAGGGTGCCGCGCTTGGCCGACGGCTTCGTGCCGGATGCCTTCTCGGCAGCAATCTGGGCCGCTTCCTCCTTGTACTGGTCCGACTCGTCCATCCCACGACGGAAGAGCATCACGGTCACGGCGGCGATCGCGCCGATCACGAACGGAATACGCCAACCCCAGGCCTGCATCTGGTCGATGGTCAGAAGCTGCAGCAGAATGATCTGGACGCCGAGCGCGGCGAGCTGACCCAGAATGATCGACACGTACTGGAAGCTCGAGTAGAAGCCGCGTCGGCCGGGCGTCGCGACCTCGGACAGGTACGTCGCGCTGGAAGCGAATTCGCCTCCCACGGAGAGTCCCTGGATCAGCCGCGCCATCACCAGCAACGCCGGGGCGAGCATTCCAATCGCCTCGAAACTCGGTGTCGCAGCGATGATCAACGATCCTGCGGCCATCATCAGCACCGACAACGTCAGAGCGTTCTTGCGCCCGTACCTGTCCGCGTATCGACCCAAGATGTAGCCACCGATCGGGCGCATCAGGAATCCGACGGCGAAAACCAGTGCCGTGGAGAGAAGCTGGGCAGTCGTGCTGCTCTGCGGGAAGAAGGACGCCGCGAAGAACACGCTGAACGCTGCATAGACGAACCAGTCGTACCACTCCACGAGGTTGCCGATGCAGCCGCGAACCACGTTCGCTACAACCCGCCTCTCGCCGGTCGACGACGTTGGGTTCGAAGTCGTGTGTCGCATGATGTTCCTTCCTCGACTGCTGTGATGATGCATAGCCACTGACACCAATGTGGTCGCCACCACAGCGAGAGGGAAGGGATGGGCCGCTTTCCTTACATTCGCTTTAGACGGCACCGCAGCGGGTCGGTCCGAGCCCACCCGAGGGTGAGCCTTATCGGCATCGGCCGAGCTCGAGGCCATTTTTCTCGTCGCGACCCGAGTTGACGTCTGTCATGCCTTCACGTTCCGCGGTCGCATGCCCGATCGGCATGGTTCCATCACGAAATAGCATTTTCCAACGCCGTCCATCACACATCAGAATATTGGCGACACCGACTTCCCCAAGAAGGAGCCACCATGCAGACCGTCGAGAAAGAGACTCCGGTATGGCAGAAGGAGATCTTCGAGATCCTGAAGTCCGGAGACGTCAAACAGATTACCTACGTCCCCGATGCCGGACATTCCCACGCCATCCGTGAGGCACAACAGGACCCCGACATCCGAGATGTCGTGCTGACCACCGAGGAAGAAGGTGTCGCGGTCGTCAGCGGAGCATGGCTCGGCGGCCAACGGTCGGTTCTGCTCATGCAGAGCAGCGGAGTGGGTAACTGCGTCAACATGTTCTCGCTGTTGGAGATGTGCAAGTTCCCGTTTCTGACGCTGGTCACCATGCGGGGGGAGTACGCCGAGTTCAACCCGTGGCAAAGCCCGATGGGACAAGCCACTCAGGCGGCTCTGGAAATCATGGGGATCACCGTTCACCGCGCAGATCATCCCGACGAAGTCGCAGATGTGGTCGCGGCGGCCTTCGACTCCGCGTTCCTGGCCGGTGAGCGCGTCGCAGTCCTCCTGGGCCAGAGCCTGATCGGACGCAAGAAGTGGGAGAACATGTGATGAGTGCCGATACTACATCCAGGATCGATCGACGCCTCTTCGTGGCAGACCTGCTGTCCGAGGTACCCGACGCGCTCATGGTCACCGGGCTGGGGTCGCCCTCCTACGACGTGTGTGCCGCCGGCGCCAGGCCGCGCATCTTCTATCTGTGGGGTGCCATGGGCGCCGCAACACCGCTCGGACTCGGTCTCGCGCTGGCGCAGCCCGACGAATCCGTTGTAGTGATCACCGGCGACGGCGAACAACTGATGGGAATCGGCGCACTCGGGACGATCGCCGTCCAGGCTCCGCCCAATCTCACCATCGTGGTACTCGACAACGGCCACTTCGGCGAGACCGGGATGCAGCCGAGTCACTCCAGTCTCGGAACCGACCTTTGCTCAGTGGCACAGGGATTCGGAATCGAGACGACATTGAGGATCGACTCGCACGACGGGTACGCGCAGATCGGCGACCACGTCCGCGCTCGTCGCGGAACGACGTTCGCGCAGGTACTCATCTCGAGTGCAGAAGCCCCGCGTGTGCTACCCCCGCGCGACGGCATCCACGTCAAGAACATCTTCCGGGCCGAACTCGGGTTCTCCCCCTTCTGACGAGAGCGAGGCAGCGATGCAGCGATATCCGCTCCACATCGACGGCACACAGCGGCACCCCCGGGACGATCGCTGGATCACCAGCGACAACCCGTACACCGGTAAGCCGTGGGCAGAGATCGCGCGGGGAAACGACAACGATGTCGACGAGGCCGTTCGGGCCGCCCACTGCGCGTTCACCGAAGGCCCGTGGTCGAGCACGACCGCGACCGACCGCGGGCGGGTATTGCGCGACATCGGTGACCGCATCGCCGAGGACGCCGATCGGCTCGCCCGAATCGAAGTGCAAGACAACGGAAAACTGCTCTCCGAGATGGGTGGGCAGGTCGACTACGTCCCGCAGTGGTTCTACTACTACGGGGGGCTGGCCGACAAGATCGAGGGCACCGTGCTCCCTCTCGACAAGAAGGGCTACTTCGCCTACACCAGGCGCGAGCCCATCGGGGTCGTCGCCGTCATCACCCCGTGGAATTCGCCGCTGCTGCTCCTGGCGTGGAAACTGGCGCCTGCCCTGGCGGCGGGATGCACGGTGGTGATCAAACCGTCCGAGTTCACTTCGGCATCCACCCTCGAACTGGTGAAACTTCTCGAAGAAGCGGGCCTGCCGCCGGGAGTGGTCAACGTGGTCACCGGATTCGGCGACGAGGTCGGCAGCCCCCTAGTAGTACTTTGTTAGGTTGGGAAGGTGTGGTCACAGAGTGGGCAGGTACCGATCCAACGGGCAAGTGCGCGTTGGAGTTCGCGGAGAACGGCGTAGAGGCTCAGTCCTGCCCAGCTGCTTTTGGGTCGGTGAGTCGGAGGGTGGTGAGGAATAGGTGAGCGGCGGTGACCAGGGTGGCGTGGTGATGCCAGCCCAGCCAGGAACGACCCTCGAAATGATCCAGTCCGAGACCGGTTTTCAGCTCCCGGTAATCGTGCTCGACGCGCCAGCGGAGTTTCGCCAGGCGCACGAGTTCTTTCAGTGGGGTGTCGGCGGGCAGGGTGGAGAGCCAGTAGTCGGTCGGTTCGTCGGCGCCGGCGGGCCACTCGGCGAGCAACCAGAGCTCGGGCAGGGTGCCGTCGTCGGCGCGGGGAATGTCGCGGTTCGCCGGGCGGAGGCGCAGTGCGGCGAACCGCGAGCGCATCGCCGCGGTCGGATTGGTCGGGTCGGCCTTGCCGCCGCGGCGCCAGGTCACCGTCCGCAGGGCCTTCCGTCCGGCGGCCAGGACCAGGTCCTTGCAGCTGGCGGCCGGTCCCGGGTAGCGCGGGGCCGGTTGCCGTCCGCGCCCGCTGTAGGGAGGTGTCTCGGGGACCGCGTCGCCGGGAAAGGCGCTGGTGGACCCCTTGACGGCGACGACGTAGTCGATGCCCCGCTCGGTCAGCGAGAGCCGGAAGGCGGTGGCGTCGCCGTAGCCGGCGTCCGCCACCGTGGTCGGCGGAATCCGGCCCCACTCGATCAGCTCGTCGATCATCTCGATCGCCATCTCCCACTTGGTGCGGTGCTGCTCCGCGTCGGGGATCGCGGACCGCTTCCTGCGGGCGGCGATCTCCGCGACCGCATCGGGATCGGTGGTGGACCGATCGTCCCAGCTCTGCGGCAGGAACAGTCGCCAGTCCAACGGGGCCGACGCGGCATCGGTGGCCGCGTGCACGCTGACCGCGATCTGGCAGTTGCCGACCTTGCCGAGGGTGCCCGAGTACTGCCGGGCCACACCCGGCGAGCGGTCGCCGTCCTTGACGAACCCGGTGTCGTCGATGACCCACGCATCCGGGGCGATCAGATCGCACGCTTTGCGGGAGAGGGTTTTCCGTACCGGAACCACGTCCCACGGCGAGGTCGTCACGAACTGCTGCAACTGTTGATGGTCGACCTGCAACCGCTGCGCCATCGGCTGCATCGACTTCCGCCGGCCGTCGAGCATCAACCCCCGCGCATACAGCCCCGCCTTCTCCCGTTGATCCTTCCGTGCCAGCGACGAGAACACCTCACCGACAAACGTATCCAACTGTTCCCCGACCCGGGCGAGAGCGGCTGTATCCATGCCCGCATGCTCTCGAGAAAACCACGAAAACTCGAGCCGACACGCCGAGCTAACAAAGTACTACTAGTCGACCACCCACTGGTCAAGAAGGTCAGCTTCACCGGGTCCGACCTCACCGGACGCCGGATCAACGAGCAGGCCGCCCGAAGCTTCAAGCACGTCAGTCTCGAACTCGGCGGCAAGTCACCGAATATCGTGTTCGACGACGCAGACCTGGACTCTGCCGTCAACGGGGTCGTGTCGGGAATCTTCGCCGCCACCGGCCAAACCTGCATCGCCGGATCCAGGCTCCTGGTGCAGCGATCGATTCACGACAGCTTCGTCGACAAGGTCGTCGACCTCGCTCGCACCGCGCGGATGGGTGACCCCCTCGATCCGCACACACAGGTCGGGCCGATCACCACCCGGCCGCAGTTCGCGAAGGTTCTCGAATACCTCGACGTCGCCAAGCACGACGGAGCCCGGGCAGTGCTCGGCGGCTCGGCGGCGCAACGACCCGAGTGCGGCAACGGCTGGTTCGTCGAACCCACGATCTTCACCGGCGTCGACAACAGCCACCGCCTCGCACAGGAAGAAGTGTTCGGCCCGGTACTCGCGGTCATCCCGTTCGACGACGAGCACGACGCGGTTCGTATCGCCAACGACGTCCGGTTCGGCCTCGGTGCCGGAGTGTGGACGAGTGACATCGCCCGGGCCTTCCGCATGGCCGAGGCGATCCAATCCGGAACGGTCTGGGTCAACACCTACCGGGCAGTGAGCTTCATGGCGCCCTTCGGCGGCGTCAAAGACTCCGGTCTCGGCCGGGAGAACGGAATCGGAGCACTGGACGAATACCTGCACACCAAGAGCGTCTGGATCAACACCGGAGCCCCATCCGGCAATCCCTTCGTCATGCGCTGACGCGCCTGTGAGTACTTATTAACCGTGGGGGGTTAACAAGTACTCACGGGCGCGTGAGCGCACAGGGGTGGGCAACGAGCACCCTAGGGTGTCTGTCGAACCGCTTGCCCGGAAGGCAGTGTTGTTGTGGCCAAGGAATACTCGACCACACACCACCAAGGACACCGCATGTTTCGCCACACTGCCATTCGCGCCGGCCTGATGTTCGCCGCGGTCGCGTTCTCTCTCACCGGCGCAGCCGGAATCGCGCACGCCATGCCCGCCTCGTCGGGCACTGATGTCGCGGTGGCCTCACAGTCGGACCGCGATGCCCGCGACCGGGATCGGCGCGACCGTTTCGACGACGACGAGCAGGCCATGCTCTGCGAAGGTCAGGCCATCGTCGACCGACCCAGCTGCTCGTCTTTGCCGTACTGATTCGCATCGATCGGACGGCCCTCCGTCGGCGCCGCTGCCGCGTTCAGTGCGGCAGCGGCGGTCGAACCGATGCGGCAGGGCGCGTATCGTCTGCTGCACGGTAACCCCGCACCCGATGGCGTCGCCCATCGGTCCGCCTACTGCGCGGGGTCTGACGATGCTCGACGAACGACCACGACGCACCCCTGACCATGCCTCACCCCGGACGCTCACGGTCTTCGTCGACGACGAGCCTGTCGCCGCAGACTCCGTCTGGCACCCGGGTGACACCGTGACCACCGCCCTCTCGTGGCTCGACGAGCAGCAGCTTCCCGCCGAGCTTCGATCACTGGCAGAGGAGGTCGAGAGTCGGAAGAACGGTGTCGGCCGAGGAGTCTTCTACGTCGACAGGTACCCGGGGTTCTCCCCTCAGCCCGTGCTGTCCGTGAGCGGAGTGGTCGCGACCATCGAGGTCGTCGCGAACCTCGAACTGCACACCGACCAGGGCTGGAAACTGTTGCCCGACAACGTACACATGTGGGACGTACCCGACACGGGCACGTGGCGCATGCCGAATCGGCAGTACTCGGTGCCCGGCACGTCCGGTGACCTTCGGTTCGTCGAACAGCACGAGTTCATCGAGCGGTACGGCGTCACCACACCGACCTTCCGTCGCGATTCACGATACTTCCGGGTGGCTCTCTACCTGGCCGAGTGAGAGCTACCGCCTACCGAAGGTCGATCCGCACATCCCGGAACTCGAAGATGCCGACAACCCAGTCGAAGGCCGTGGGCCCGTCCTCCCTCAGCGCGCGCTCGAGATCGGCACGCACCCTCTCCCGGTTCGTCGGGTGGCACTGCGCGAGACGCTGCTCGAGCTGACGCGCAGTCTCTGCATACCCGAGGGCCTCGCGGGATCTGTCGCTGTTCTCCCATACGAAGAGGAAACCACCGTCATCAGGCGTGCCGTATCCACCGGTGAGGCAGTCGGCGAACGCATCCAGGTTGCGGCCGAAGTACCCGCCTTCACCGCGTACCGCTTCTCCGACCACCGTGAAGACGTCGTCGAGCGTGTGGATGCGCGCGCCGTCGATCACGTACATCACGGGTTGTCCGGTCATGGTTCGATCATTCCCCACCCGACAGGTGGAGGGTTCGTGAAGAGCTCGGACCAGCGGACCTCGGGATGCGTCGCGAGCAGTGCCCGGCGCTGCCGTTCCGTCATCCCACCCCAGATGCCGAATTCGACTCGATTGTCGAGTGCGTACGCACCGCATTCCATCAGCACCGGGCAGTGCCTGCAGAGGGCGGCGGCTTTGCGTTGCGCGGCGCCTGTGACGAAGAGCTGATCCGGGTCTCCTTCTCGACACTGAGCCCGCGTTATCCAGCCGAGGTCCGCTGCGGGGTGTGCGAGGTCGTGACGCCTGTTCGGTTTGCTCATGTGGAGCCATCCCATCTCGAAGACCGAGCACAGTCAGGGCACTGGGAATGCGGGCACGGCCCGATGGATCGTGTGAAAGGTTCGGTTGCGGACAGATTTTCGCAACGCCTCGGCTCCGGCGACGAGGTGCGATCGACAATTGCACCGCTGACAGATTAACTGCACTCCGTGCCGAGCGCGCGTCGGAGGTCGGCCCTGCCGTCGTGGGTGCAGACTGGATCCATGGTGTCGACGCAGCGGGAGCGGGAAGACAAGTACGAGGTGGGGCTCGAGTTCGTTCTGCCGGATCTCGAGGACGTGTTGCCTGCCGGTGGACGGATCGAGCAGGGCACGGTGAATCTGAACAGCGTCTACTACGACACGGATGACCGCGATCTGCTCCGTCAGAAGATCACGTTCCGCCGCCGGACCGGGGACGCCGATGTGGGATGGCAGTTGAAGGTCCCCGCCGACAAAGCACGCACCGAGATTCGGATGCCTCCAGGGGAGAGTGACGCGGTTCCTGACGATTTGGCGACCATGATTGCGGGTGTCGCACGGGGTAAACCTGTGCATCCGGTGGCGACGCTGAAAACCGTGAGACGCACACAGCGACTCCTCGACCGGGACGACCGTCTGCTGGCGGAAGTGGCGGACGACCGGGTGCGCGGCGCCGTCGCCGGCGATCGCGCTGTCCTGAGTGAGTGGCGGGAGGTGGAGGTCGAACTCGGCGACGCCGGGGACGAGAAACTGCTCGGGAAGATCGGTAAGCGCGTCACCCGCCGCGGTGCGCAGCCGTCCCCGTATCCGTCGAAGCTCAGCCGTGTGCTCACCGTCGCGCACCTCGCCGTCGACGGCGGGGACACGACCCGAACGACCGTGGAAGCGGCGCTCGTCGACTATCTGGATGCTCAGGTTCAGGCGATCGTCGCCGGCGACGTGTGGTTGCGGCGCGGGCTGGACCCGGTCCACCCCACCCGCGTGGGGATCCGACGTTTCCGCAGCACGTTGCGGGTATTCACGCGCCTGTTCGAACCGGTCGCGCGGGCAGAACTCGACGCGGAACTGTCCTGGTACGCCGGTTTGCTCGGGGAGGTGCGGGATCGGCAGGTGCAACGCGCACGGTTCGCGGATGCGCTCGCCGCCCTGCCTCCGGAACTCGTGATGGGGCCGGTTGCCGCGCGCATCGAGAACGATCTGCTCGCCGAGCAACTCCGTCAGAGAACAGAGGTGATGGCAGCGCTCGACGGTGACCGCTACCGTGCGCTGCTGGCCACCCTGGCGCAGTGGCGCACCACTCCACCGCTGACCGCCGAGGCCGGCGACGATCCCCGGGTGATCGACAAGTGCGTACGGAAAGCCGAACGCAAAGCGCTCACACGCGTCGCCACCGCAGCTGCCGACGACGACGATGCGGCCCTGCACCGCGCGCGGAAGGCCGCCAAACGGGCCCGGTACGCCGCCGAACTCGCCGCACCGATTCTGGGAAAGAAGACGGCGAAGAAGAAGGCGGCACGGTTCAAGAAGATGCAGACGGTCCTCGGCGAGCACCAGGACAGCGTCGTCGCCGCGGAGACGCTCCGGACTCTCGGTGCCCGCGCCGGCGCGACACCCGGCGAGAACGGTTTCACGTTCGGCCTGCTGTACGGCCTGGAACTGCAGAAGGCGCGGCAGGCCCGGGAGGACGCCGCCCGGCTCGCGTCGGCCTAGAAGTCGAGGTCAGCCCGCCGGAATCGGAGCGAGGTACCGCAGCGTCGGGGACGGACCTGCACCGCAGTCGACGAACCACGCGCCCCCTTTCGCGGTCGCGCCCGAGGGCGGGACGTCCGGTATCCCTCGCGACCGCGCGAACTCGGCCAGCGCGTTGAGGATCTCCCCGTGCGTGCAGAAGATTGCCCGGTCGGCGTCGGGCTCGTGGAGCGTGGAAAACAGTTCGTCGGGGGACGCGTCCGGTGCCAGCAGCGGGTGATCGTGGACAGGCAGACCGCGCGCCTCGGCGAGTGGAAACAGGGTCTGGCGACAGCGGGTGGTGGGACTCGAGAACAGACTCGTGATCTCGATGCCGCCCAGCGCAGCGACGAAACCGTGGGCCTGCTCGTGCCCGAGTGGGCTCAGCGGTCGCTCGGCGTCGGGGCCGTGCCACAGCTTCTTCTCGCCTGCATGGGAGTGCCGGACCAGGACTAACATTCTCACCTTCTCCCGGCGCAGGGATTGTCGTTGAAGACTCCCACGCGGGACGCCAATTGGCCACCGCGAACAAAGGGTCGAAATGCTCTGCGGGGTAGCGGCACACACCCTCGACGGTCAGGTACGGAGGGAAGTGCGGATCCCGTAGATCACAGCCCCCAGCCCGAGGACGATCACACCCGAGATCACCGAGGCCAGGGGGAGGAACGCGGCGAGAACGAGGCACCCGACGGCGCCGACGACGGCAATGAGCCGCGACCACGGTTTCGCGGACAAGGTGCAGGCCGATGCGTTGGCGATCAGGTAGTAGACCAGCACCGCGAACGAGGAGAACCCGATGACGCCGCGCAGATCCGCTGTCGCGGCGAGGAGCGCCACCACCGCACCGACGGCCAACTCGGCCCGGTAGGGCACCGCGAACCGGGGGTGGACGGCGGTGAGCAGACGTGGCAGGTGGCCGTCCCGTGCCATCGCGAACGTGGTCCGTGACACCCCAAGGATCAGGGCGAGCAGCGAGCCGAGCGCGGCGATCACCGCGGCCACCCGGACCACCGGCTCGAGGCCCCCGAACCCCGCAGCGGCAACGGCCTGCGCGAGCGGATCCGTCGCGGCAGCGAGTGCGTCGGCGCCGAGAGCCGTCAGGACGGCGATTGCGACGCACAGGTACACGACGAGCGTGATCGCCAGAGCAATGGGGATCGCCCGGGAGATGGTCCGGGCCGGGTCCTTCACCTCCTCGCCGAGCGTGGCGATCCGGGCGTACCCGGCGAACGCGAAGAACAGGAGACCGGCGGCCTGCAGAACCCCGGTCGCGCCGTGGCCGGAGGTGATCTCGAGCCCGTCGAAGCCGGTATCGGAACCGGTAAGGCACACGACGACGATCACAGTGAGGACCGCGAGCACCGTGAAAACGATGACCCGGGTGACCAGGGCAGACTTCTGCACACCCAGGTAGTTCACCGCCGTGATGACGGCGACGGCGATCACCGCGACGAGATGCTCACGCCCGGGCCAGGCGTAGGCGCCGACGGTCAGGGCCATCGCAGCACACGAGGCTGTCTTGCCGACCATGAATCCCCAGCCCGCCAGATACCCGAAGAACGGTCCCAATCGTTCACGGCCGTAGACATAGGTGCCACCGGATTGCGGGTACAGCGCGGCGAGCCGGGCCGAGGAATGCGCATTGCAGTACGCGATCACCGCGGCCACGGCCAACCCGACGAGCAGGGCGCCTCCGGCGGCGGCCGCGGCAGGCCCCAGCGCGGCGAAGATTCCGGCCCCGATCATCGACCCGAGGCCGATCATCACCGAGTCGAACACCCCCAGCCGCCGGCGCAACTGTGGCGTCGCGGTCGGGTGCGCATCGTTGCCTTCCGAAATCTCGTCACCGGCCATTCGTGGCAGTCTCCCCTTCGGACGTGCGGATGTCGGGCACTCCAACGCTAGCGGTTGTCCGGAACTGACACGTGAACCATTCGGGGTCAAGCAGTTTCGGCGCGGCGACAGGATCACGTTTCACGACCAGGGCTGCGTCGGCCGTGGCGAGGGCTGGTGCGGGCATCGCGCGTGAAACATCGATAAGCGCGCGAAGGGGTGATTTCCGCCAACCGCTCGGACCATAATTGTTTCATCGGGAAAACGGATATCCGAAATCATGTGTAACCCGAGAATCATCGGCCGGTGAGACGCCGGGCGACAATCGAATCAAAGGTGACATCAGATGAACACGTTCGCATTGCGCACGGCGATTACATCGGCTGCGATCGCCGCCTCTTTTGCGCTCGGTTCGGGCGTCGTAGCGGCGGCACCGGCATTTCATGGGGACCCGAACACACCCGGCTCGCAGCTCCACGTCCACGCCGACCCCAACACCCCCGCCGACAACAACAGTTACCAGTGCGGGGCGATCGGCGTCGGCGGTGCCGGAGTCGGATCGAACGCTCCCGGACAAAGCGGGCAACTCAACGGCGTCTTCTTCGGCAGCGGCCCCGTCCAGGGTGGTTGCATCGGGAATGACGGGTCGGTGCACTTCCCGTCCGGACGTGCCGAGTAGTACGCGGCGCTCGGCCTGATCCGCGCCCTGGCCGTCCGGTGCGTTGCACTCTGATTCGACATCTGTCAATATCGACGCATGTCGAATCAGAAGTTGTCGGACGGTGGTGCGTGTTGCTCGCCGCTCGCGCGTGAACCATTGACCGAGGACTGGGCCGGGGATCTGGCCCGGATGTTCAAAGCCCTCGGCGATCCGGTGCGCCTGCGCCTGCTGAGCCTGATCGCCAGCCACGCCGGAGGCGAAGCCTGCGTGTGCGATATCTCCGAGTCGTTCGACCTGTCGCAGCCGACGATCTCGCATCACCTCAAGGTGCTCCGCGCCGCCGGCCTGCTGGACTGCGAGCGACGCGGCACCTGGGTGTACTACTGGGTGATCCCGTCGGCGCTGCAGCAATTGTCTGCTGTGCTACTGACCGAGAGCGGCACCGCCGTACCGTCCCCGACGTGCGCCGAGGCGCGGGCATGAGCGGGGCCACCACGACCGGACACCCAGCCGTCGTCGGGAAGCTTTCCACCCTGGACCGGTTCCTGCCGGTGTGGATCGGCGTCGCCATGGTCACCGGACTGCTCCTCGGCCGGATGATCCCCGGACTCGGGGACGCCCTGAGCGCCGTCGAGATCGACGGCATCTCGTTGCCGATCGCCCTCGGCCTGCTCATCATGATGTACCCGGTGCTTGCGAAGGTCCGCTACGACCGACTCGACACCGTCACCGGCGACCGCAGACTGCTCATCGGATCGTTGGTACTGAACTGGGTGCTCGGTCCGGCACTGATGTTCGCCCTCGCCTGGTTGCTCCTGCCGGATCTGCCGGAGTACCGCACCGGTCTGATCATCGTCGGCCTGGCCCGCTGCATCGCCATGGTCATCATCTGGAACGACCTCGCGTGCGGTGACCGCGAGGCAGCCGCCGTCCTGGTCGCGATCAACTCGGTGTTCCAGGTCATCATGTTCGCCGTGCTCGGCTGGTTCTATCTGTCCGTGCTACCCGGCTGGCTCGGCCTCGAGCAGACCACCATCGACACCTCACCGTGGCAGATCGCGAAGTCGGTGCTCATCTTCCTGGGCATCCCGCTGCTCGCCGGCTACCTCACCCGTCGCTTCGGCGAGAAGGCCAGAGGCCGCACCTGGTACGAGAGCACGTTCCTTCCCCGGATCGGGCCGTGGGCGCTGTACGGATTGCTGTTCACGATCGTGATCCTCTTCGCGCTGCAGGGTGACCGGATCACGTCCCAGCCGTGGGACGTCGTCCGCATCGCGATCCCGCTTCTCGCCTATTTCGCGATCATGTGGGGCGGCGGCTACGCCCTCGGCGCCGTCATGGGCCTGGGTTACCAGCGCACCACCACTCTCGCGTTCACCGCCGCGGGCAACAACTTCGAACTCGCCATCGCCGTCGCCATCGCCACCTATGGTGCGGCGTCGGGCCAGGCGCTGGCCGGTGTCGTCGGACCGCTGATCGAGGTCCCCGTCCTCGTGGGGCTGGTCTACGTGTCGCTCGCGCTCCGTTCCCGGTTCCGCGCGTCCGCTACGGAAGGTTCGCTGTCATGACCAGGCCCAGTGTGTTGTTCGTCTGCGTCCACAACGCCGGCCGCTCCCAGATGGCCGCCGGGTTCCTGGCCCACCTCGCCGGTGATCGGATCGAGGTCCGCTCAGCTGGGTCCGCGCCGGCCGCTACCGTCAACCCGGCAGCGGTCGACGCCATGGCCGAGATCGGGATCGACATCTCCGGCCAATCCCCGAAGATCCTGACCCCAGGGGCCGTCGAAACCTCCGACGTGGTGATCACGATGGGCTGCGGCGACGCCTGCCCCGTCTTCCCCGGGGTCAGCTATCGGGACTGGGCGCTCGACGATCCGGCAGGCAAGGGCGTCGACGCGGTTCGTCCGATCCGCGACGAGATCAAGGCGCGAGTCGAAGCGCTGATCGCCGAACTCGTCCCCGCCACCGCCTGAGACGCGAACCGGTACGAGTCGCCGGTCAGATCGCGGTCGCCTGCGTACCGTCCTTTTGACGGCAACCGGGGCCGCTCGCCTGCCGCGTGGCCCGGTCGCCCTGATCACCCCTCCACCTGCGATTCCACTACCCATGCCGCAATTTGTGCGCGTGAGTTGAATCCCAGCTTCGTCAGGAGATGTTCCACGTGCCCCTGTGCGGTGCGGGGCGATATCACCAGCCGCGCGGCGATCTCCTTGTTGGTCAGCCCCTCGGCGATGAGGGCGGCAACCTCACGCTCCCGCTTCGTCGGTGTGGGCGACGGACCGGCGGACGTCGGAGAGGGCGAAACCTGCTCGCCCAGCGCGTAGGCGACTGCTGCGTCGAAGCCGAGCGCCGCACCCTTTCTGCGGGCCGCGGCGAAGGCCTGCTCACTCATCGCCTCTCGGGTCCGGCGTTCGCACTCGTCCTGGTACACGCTCATGCCGGGCACCAACACCGTCGAACTGCCCACCGATCGGATGCACTCGTCTGCGGCGCCCATCAATACGACCGCTCGTTCCATATTGTGTTCCTCCGCGGCGAGCCACGCGAGCGCCTGCAGGCACACACTGGCGCTGAGCCGGTCGTTCACGCGACGGTCGATCTGGAGAGCCTGCCCGAGGAGCTGCGACGCCCGTGCGCTCTCCCCGAGCCGCCACACCGCGACAGCCAGCGCCCACAGCGAATACGACCGATACACCGATTCGCCCTGCGCCTCGGTGATCGCGAGGACGCGCTCATGGCATTCGACGGCTCGTTCCGTGTCGTTCACGAGGTCGTGCGTCATGCCGAGACCCACGACTGCGGCGACCTCGTAGAGGTCGTTGCGTGCCGTGAACCCTCGGACAGCCTTCTCGAGATGTGCGCGGGCGTCGGAAAGGCGCCCGGCGAACAGTGCCGCGTAGCCGGCCGCGTGGTCGGCGTGCGCACGCACCAGCGGGTCGCTCGACTGAGCGGCAACCGCCTGCGCTTGCTCCGCCAGCGCGTCCGACACGGAAATGTCGCCCTGCACTCCGGCCAGCATACTGCCGGCGTAGAGCGCCTTGACGCGATCGCCGGTAGACTCTCCCGGTTCTCGAGCGAGGAGGCGACCGAGCCATCGCCGACCCTCGCTGAACAATCCCCGGGACAGCCAGAACGGGTACAGTGCGGCAGCGATCCGCAGTCCCGTTGCGGGACTGTCGGACATGCAAAAATCCAGCGCCTCACGGAGATTCGGTTGTTCCCGAGTCAGTCTGGCGATCAACGCGAGCTGCCGGGAACTGATCCATTCGGTTTCCGCCTCGACCGCCAGCCGCTCACACCAGTCGCGGTGTCGACGGCGAAGCGCGGTGTAGTCGCCCCTCTCCTGCATCTTTTCCCGCCCGTAGGCGCGCACGGTCTCGAGCATTCGGAACCGCACCGCGGAACCCGACTCTTCTCTCGTCAGGATCGACTTGTCGACGAGAAACGTCACGGTGTCGAGGAGGTCGTCTGCGTCGTCGCCATGGCAGACCTGTTCCGCGGCCTCGAGTTCGAAACTGCCCGCGAACACGGAGAGCTGCGCCCACATCCGTTGTTCCGCAGGTGTGCACAGGTCGTAACTCCAGTCGATGCACATCCGCAACGTCTGCTGCCGGGAAGGCGCGTCCCTGCTGCCGCGAGTGAGGAGTAGGTAACGATCGGTGAGACGCTGCAGGATCTGATCGGGTGTCATCGCGCGTAGCCGGGCCGCCGCCAGTTCGATCGGCAGCGGCAGCCCGTCCAGCCGCTGACAGATTCGGGCGATGGTGACCTTGTTCTCCTCGGTGAGCTCGAATCCGGGGACTACGGCGGCGCCGCGTTCCGCGAAGAGGGTGACCGCGTCGTTGCGGGGCGGTCCTTTCGGCAGGTGATCGGGATCCGGGACGGGCAACGGGGGAATAAGAAGGGCTGTTTCCCCACCGATTCCGAGCGGTTCGCGACTCGTCGCGAGAATTCGCAGCCGAGGGCACGCGCGCAGCAGGATTTCGGCGAGTTTCGCGGCCGCGTCCACCACCTGCTCGCAGTTGTCCAGCACGAGCAACACTTCACGCGGGGCGAGGAACTCGACGAGCACCTCGTGTGAAGGTCGCGCAGACTGGTCACGCAAGCCCAGTGCGGCCGCTACGACCCCCGCGACCAGCGAATCGTCCAGCAGCTCAGCCAGTTCCACCAGTGTCACACCGTCCGAGAAGTTTCGTTTCGCTTTGGCGGCTGCACGCAGAGCAAGCCGGGTCTTTCCCACCCCGCCGATTCCGGTCAACGTCACCAGCCGCGACGTCGAGAGCAAGTTCGTCGCCTCGGCGAGTTCCGTGCGGCGGTCGACGAAACTGGTCAGCTCCAGCGGAAGTCCACCCGTTCGGCCCGAATCCGCCGGCGACCACGACGGCCGGACTGGCTCTCCGCCATGCGCTGCCCCCGGTTCCGCATGCATTGCCATCTCGTCGACCGGGAAGCCGTGCTGCAGTTGGGACTCGCGGAGTTGCCGACCCAGTTCCACTGCGGAGGGGCGAGCGCCTGCCTCTGCGGACATGGCACGTTCGATGACAGCGCTGACCCCCTCGGAAATGCCGTGTTCGCGCGGGTTCGGCACCGGCTCGGACGTGATCCTCAGGAACTGTGCCACCACCTGCTCACCGCTTCGGCGTTCGAACGCCGCATGACCAGTGATCGCCGCGAACAGGGTGGCACCGAGGCCGTACACATCGGCAGCAGCACTCGGGGGCTCACCGGCCACCACCTCGGGGGCGGTGAACGCCGGCGAACCCGTCACGACGCCGGCCGTGGTTTCGAACCCACCGGCGATGTGAGCGATGCCGAAATCCGTCAGCGCAGGCTCGCCGTAGTCGGTGAACAGGATGTTCCCGGGCTTGACATCGCGATGCAGGATCCCGAGCCGGTGGGCAGTTTCGAGGGCGCCGGCAATCTTCACCCCGAGTCGCAACGCTTCGTCGAGCGGGAGCGGCCCGTGGCGCCGGATCCGCTCGTCGAGCGACCCCTGGGCGTGGTACGGCATCACGATGAAGGGCCGACCGTTATCGGTGACACCGGCGTGGAAAACATTGACGATGTTGGGGTGACCGGTCAGCCGGCCGGCCGCACGCTGCTCACGCAGGAACCGTGCCCGATTCTCCTCGTCGAGGTCTGCGGTGAGGACCTTGACCGCCACGGTGCGGTCGAGCGCAGCCTGCGTGCACCGGTACACGACGCCGAAACCGCCGCGGCCGATCTCCTGGGCATCCTCGAATCCGGCCGCCGCCAACTCCGCCGTGACCGAACCGGACACGTCGCGTTGCGTCGCGAACGGATCGACGTCCGTCATCGACTACATCGATTCATCCCGCTCGAGGCACTGCCGAACGAATGCCACACTGCTCACCTCTCGACGATGTACCCCAGGATATCGCCGCGCCGCACCGCTGCGAAGTCGACGAGAATGGTGAACACGGGGTTGGCTGCACAACCGAAGGCGAACCGAGTGGCTCGGAATGAGCCACCCGGTCGCTCTCAGCTCGTGCGCTGGCACACACGTCCTGGTCGTTATCGAAGCGACCGCAAGCCCACGCGGAGCTCGTTTACCAAATGCTGGGGCTGCTCCCAGGCGGCGAAGTGCCCGCCCTTGTCGAGCTTGTTGAAGTGGATGAGGTTGGGGTAGGCCTTCTCTGCCCAACTGCGCGGTGCCTGATAGAGCTCGTCGGGAAAGACGCTCACGGCAACCGGGATGGAGACGCTACCCGCGGCGAAGAACGGGGCATTGTTCTCCCAGTAGAGACGAGCCGCCGACAACGCCGTGTTCGTCAGCCAGAACAGGGTGATGTTGTCGAGGATGTCGTCTCGCGTCAGACCTTCGGGCTGTCCCGCGAAGACCCGCGAGATCAGCGCCAAACTCGCCGGGTCGTGGTCGATCATGAACGCGGCCAGACCGACGGGCGAATCCGCCAATCCGATCAGTGTCTCCGGCCGCGACCCCATCTCCACGGCGTAGCCGATGTGCTGATAGAAGAATGCGAGCTGGTCGCACGCAGCCTGTTCGTCGTCGGACAGATCGGCGGGCACGGGATGCCCGGTGAGGAGCGCCTGGTCGATCTCGGGTGGAACCACCTTGGCCATGTTGGTGTGAATGCCGAGCAGTTCCGGCGGCCCCTGCACCGCCATCGCCTCTGTCACGATCGCACCCCAGTCCCCGCCCTGTGCCACGTACCGGTTGTACCCGAGGCGCTTCATCAGCTCCACCCAGGCACGTGCGATGCGGTCGGGGCCCCAGCCGGTCGTCGTGGGCTTGCCCGAAAATCCGTAACCGGGCATCGACGGAATCACCAGATGGAAAGCATCCGACGCGTCACCACCATGGGCGGTGGGATTGGTCAGGGGGTCGATGATCTTCAGCTGCTCGACGATCGAACCGGGCCACCCATGTGTGACGACGAGCGGCAACGCATCCTCGTGCTTCGAGCGGACGTGAATGAAATGAATGTCCAACCCGTCGATCTCAGTGATGTACTGCGGCAGAGCATTCAGCTTCGCCTCGACCTTGCGCCAGTCGTATTCCGAGGCCCAGTACTGCGCCAGTGCCTTGCTCGTCGCGAGCGGTGTGCCCTGCGACTGATCTGCGACGGTTTCCGTTTCGGGCCAGCGGGTGGTCTCGATGCGCTCACGCAGTGCCTCGAGTTCGGAGTCGGGGAACTGGGCTGTGAACGGCCGGATGGTGACGTCGGTTGCGAAAGACATGAAGGGTTTCCTTGCTGTGTTGGTTGTTGTTCGAGAAGGTTTTTGTTGGATTGGCGCCGCTTCTGACGGGGCCAGGGAGCGATGACGTTGGTTCGGCCCTCGGGGGAGCGTTCGACGGTGCGACCGTCTACCTCGGGGTGCTGCTGCCCCAGCCGTCGAGGATCTCGTTGCCGATGGTGATTTCGGCGCGGCGGTCCTGCCTCTGGTGGCGTTGACGGTCGTGCCGGCGCTGCTGCATGGTGTTGTCGTGATCGCGGGGGATGTCGTGGCTGGCGACGGCTGCGAGGGGGATGGGCGCCGGCGTGCTGGTGGATGCGGCCGCGACGCCGGCGGGGATGATGGCGAGTGCGGCGGCGGCGACTCCGACGGTGGCGAACCGCTTCCAGGACGTGCTGGTGGTGTGTGTCTTGATGTGGTGTTGGTGTGTGCTGTTCATGCCGATAAGACTCGCAATTGCGCGGCGAGTGGGACGGCGAAGATCTACGTGCTTCACTACCCGCATTTCCTACGCAGGTACCCGCGGGGACCAGCGAAGCCCTCGATGAGTTCAGCCCGGGTCCGCACCCAACGCAGCGGGGGCACTGCCCGAACTAGGGATTTCGGGACTCGATGCTCTCCTCGCGGGCGATCCAGGCGGCAAGCTGCGCGCGGGATCGATGCCCGGTCTTCGTGAGGATGCGATCTACATGTCCTTCTGCGGTACGGGGCGAGATAACCAACCTTTCCGCGATCTCCTTGTTCGTCAGTCCCTCGGCCACCAGCTTTCCCACTTCTTTTTCACGAGGTGTGAGTTTCACCTTCGCTGCAGGAGTGGCCGGCGCCGGCTTGGACGTGCGCTTTTGCAACGCGAATTCGATCGACGCGAGGTGTTCGAGACGCTCACCGACCCGGGATTCTTTCTCGAACGCAGAGTCACCCAGCAGCTGACGGGTGCGTTGTTCGTAAGAAGTCCGCATACGGATCAACGTGTCGTTTCCGAAGAGTGGAGTGCTCCCCATCTCGCCGCACAGTGTGCGCCCGATACCGAGCAGGCGGGCGGATCGGACGGGGTTTGCTTCCTCGATCGCGATCCACGCCAGAATCTCGGTGCATGTACTCACGCCCAACCAGTCGCTCAATGACTGCTTCAGTTCGAGCGCTTCTTTCAACGAGTCCGAAGCTTGCGGGTACTTGCGCTGGGTCCACAGGGCAAGTCCGCGGGCCCACAGCGCCCATGACGTCGAGAAGTGCTCCTTCAGCGACTTGCCTGAGGCGATGGTGTCGTCCGCCCAGGCAAGGGATTGTTCCAGGTTTCCGGACAGGCAGTGCACTAAAGCGAGCTGAGCGCCGCCCAGCAGTGTCAGGGAGTTGACTTCCCCTGACTCTGCGTGAAGTGCCATGCCGGCAGTCAGATACTCCAGCGCGACGTCGAGATTTCCGTTTCCGAGCATCTCCGCCGCACCCCGGAACTGAACTGCAAACGCCTGGGCGGTTCGATCACCGATCGCTTCCGCGACTGCGCTGCATTCCAGCAAATACTGCTTGGAGGTCGGGTTGTCGCCCTGAACCATGGCGTTCCACGCGATCACCCAGAGCGCTTTCGCCCTCTCACTGCTCGGCTCCCGGTCGGCCTCCAAGGCCCGGGTCAGCCAGTACCGCCCGTCGCGCAGCAGGCCACTCGCGTTCCAGAAGAACCACAACGCACCCGCCATCCGAAGACCGGTTCGGGCCTCCCCGGGGGTGGACAGGCAGTACTCCAGCGCCGCCCGCAGATTCGCCCGCTCGTGCCGCATACGACGGTTCCATACCAGCTGCCCTGACCCCAGTGACTGGCTCTCGCTGCGTTCGGCCAAACGCAGGAAGTAGTCTCGATGATTCCTGCGCCACGCATTCGCGTCGCCGTGCTCGGCAAGTTTCTCGGCCGCGTAGTCCTTGATGCTTTCCAACAGTTTGTATCGAACGGTGGATCCGGATTGAACGGTGGAAATGACCGACTTTTCGACAAGACTGGAGATCAGGTCAAACGCGTCCGGAACGATGTCCGGATCGGTGCAGACGCTCTCGACCGCATCGAAATCGAACCCGCCCGCGAAGACGGACAGCCGCGCCCACAGGGCTTGTTCCTCCGGCGAGCACAGATTGAAGCTCCAATCGATGGCGCCACGCAGCGTTTGATGCCGTACCGGTCCGCCACGGTTTCCTCGCGTCAGAATTTCGAAGAGTGCGCCCTCGCGCGACAGGACGCGGTCGAGGGGAAGGGACCTGATCCGGACCGCTGCGAGTTCGATCGCCAGAGGGATGCCGTCCAGCCGCTGGCACAGGCGTGCAACCTCCAGGCGGCTCACGTCGTCGAGGGTGTATCCGGGGACGACGGAGGCAGCGCGTTGCTCGAAAAGATCGACCGCCTCGGAGTGAAAGCTCTTGGCGTTCTGTCCGTCGGCGAGTTGAGCTTCGTCGGGGACCGGCATGGGGGGTACCTCGAACACGGTCTCACCCAGCACACCGAGAGGCTCCCGACTGGTTGCCAGGATCTCCACACGGTCCGACCGCCGAACAACCTCGGCGGCGACGCTTCCGCTCGCCTCGATCAAGTGCTCGCAGTTGTCCAAAACGATGAGTGCATGTCTTCCACCGAGGAATTCGAACAGGTAGTGACTACCGTCCGCATTCATTCCGTCTCGAATGTCGAGCGCCTCGGTAATCGCGCTGACGACAAGGTCTGGAGTGGAGATCGCGGCGAGATCCACAAACCAGACGCCGCCGGTGTAGGTTCTGCGCACTTCCGAGGCGACGCGGCACGCCAGCCGGGTTTTCCCTACCCCACCAAATCCGGTGAGGGTCACTATCCGGGAATCCGACAGACGGGCCTTGACTGCGGCTACTTCATTGCGGCGTCCGACGAAACTTGTCACTTCGCGAAAGAATTCGTGTGCATGGGAGACGAGTTGGTGAGGCGGCGGCACCCTCACGTCCTCCTTTGGCTGCACGGCTCCCGCTTCGGCGTGCAGTGCCATCTCGTCAACGGGAAAACCATGGAGGCGTTGAGATGCTCGGAGTTGTTGACCGAGTTCCGTGGCGGAGGGTCGGCCCTCCGAGGTGCCGGACATGGCACGTTCGATGATCGTGCTGACGTCCTCGGGAATGCCGTGCTTCCGTGGGTCCGGACCGGGCTCGGCGGCAATCCTCAGGAATTGGGCCACCACCTGCTCCCCGCTACGGCGTTCGAAGGCAGCGTGACCGGTCATCGCAGCGAACAACGTGGCGCCGAGGCCGTACACGTCGGCAGCGGCACTCGGGGGTTCGCCGGTCACCACCTCGGGGGCAGTGAACGCCGGCGAACCCGTCACGACGCCGGCGGTGGTCTCGAACCCGCCGGCGATACGGGCGATGCCGAAATCTGACAGTGCCGGCTCGCCGTAGTCGGTGAGCAGGATGTTTCCAGGCTTGACGTCGCGGTGAAGGATCCCGAGGCGGTGGGCAGTCTCGAGGGCACCGGCCATCTTCACCCCGAGTCGCAGCGCTTCGTCGAGCGGGAGAGGTCCGTGGCGGCGGATCCGCGTGTCGAGTGAGTCCTGGGCGTGGTACGGCATGACGATGTACGGCCGACCGTTGTCGGTGACGCCCACATGGAGGACATTGACGACATTGGGGTGCCCGGTCAGCCTGCCCGCGGCGCGCTGCTCGCGGACGAAACGCTCCCGGTTCTGCTCGTCGAGGTCGGCGGTGAGGACCTTGACCGCCACAGTGCGGTCGAGGGCCGCCTGGGTGCAGCGGTAGACGACGCCGAAACCGCCGCGGCCGATCTCTTGTGCGTCCTCGAATCCGGCAGCCGCCAGATCGGCCGTGACCGAACCCGACGCGTCGCGTTGCGTCGCGAAGGGATCGTCGTCGGTCATAGACCGGATCGATTCTTCCGGTCCGAGCCACTGTCGAAGTACACCACCCTGGCCTCTCGAGGAGATACCCAAGGATATCGCCGACGGCCCCCATCCGATGGCCGACTTTACGACCCACTCGGGCAGAGTTTTCTCGAGATTCCCAACTTTTCCCCCGAGAACCGAGTAGCCCCGCACATCGGCGGGTACCCGGATTCCACGCTGCACCCGGGCTCGACGGCCCCGGGCAGCCAGGCCCCCTGGCCGGTCCCCCTCGGCCGGGAGGGCCGTCTGCCGTTCGTGTCCGAGGACGCCCCCCTCTTCCTCGGACGCGGGCGGCACCGTGTCCGCCTGCACGTGGTGCGGTCAGAACGGGCGACGATACGCCGGTGCCCGGCGACATCCTGTACGTGGCCAACGGAAGCCGCAGAATACTGTAATCGTTCACACGACCCGCCGAAGCCGAAACACGGTTGTCATTTTCTGCGCACCTTGCACATCGAATGGGCGCTCGCATAGTCACTTTGACGTTGACGACGCTTCAAAGGTAGGCCACGATCATGCGACAACCGGGCTGCGGCCCCGCGTCGTGACCCGACAAAGGTCGCTACTCGGCCGTCCTCGCCCGCAACACTTCCGAGGTATTCGCCGCAAGTAGTTCGATACAAGGAGTCGCACGTGGGCGCTGCGCAGATCGTGTTCTTAGTCGGCCTTGCTTCTCTCATCGTGGCCATGGCGCTACGCAAGAACGTCATGATCCCCGCGATACTCGCGACATTTGCCACGGCACTTGCGTACAGCGGCAGCGTCCCGAATGCCATCATGTCGGTGTTCCGGGCCACCATCACTTCCGGCACCGCGCTGTTCGAGATCTTCATCGTCATCGCCGCGGTGACTTCGATGCTCGCGGCGATGCGGGCGATCGGTTCCGATGAGGTGATGGTGCGCCCCATCAGTCGGTGGATGGTCAATGGCCGCGTCGCATACATCGTGTTGTTCGTCTTCACCTATCTTCTCTCGTTGTTCTTCTGGCCGACCCCGGCACTGGCCCTGATCGGTGCGGTCCTACTTCCTGCCGCGATCAAGGTGGGTCTGCCACCGCTCGGAGCCGCGGTTGTTCTCGCGATCTCCGGCCAGGGGATGTCGATCGCCTCCGACTACGTGATCGGTCTTGCGCCGTCGATTTCCGCGAGCGGCGCAGGAGTTCCCGCCGATGACATTGCCGACCGTGCCCTGGTGATCTCATTGATCGTCGGTGTCACCGCGGCGGTGCTCGCCTACTTCCTGACCGTCCGCCGCAGGATGCGAACGGACGCAGTTCCGGGCACCGACCCGATCGGCGGAACCGTGCATCCCCCCGGTGGTGTCGGTGGTACGCCCGGTGGCACGTCCGTCGGTTTCTCACCGAGCCCGGACGTCGCGGTCTCACCCACCGTCACGGACGTGCTCGACGAGGAACTGCCCGGCTTCGAGGACGACGGAACGAGAATCACGGATCGCCCGACACTGACCCGCGCGTGGGCGATCGGCGTGCCCGCCGCGTTCCTCGCCGTCCTGGCCTACATGTTGGTCGGTCGTTTCACCGACCTCGTCCCCTGGGAGGACGGTGGCGGCGGTGCAGAACGATTTCTGCTCTCCCGACGGGTCGCTGGCACAGAGGGGTTTCGACGTGACCGCCCCGGTGGCGATGGCTCCGCGACTGGAGCACCTCGTCGCGTCCGCGCGCACAGCCGGGGTCCGGGTGATCTTCGTACGCACCCTGCACGACGAAACCACCGATACACCCCAGTGGCTCGGCCGTGTGGGCGAGGGACCGGACGCGGCACGCACCGGAATTACCTGCCGCACAGGAACACCCGGGGCAGACTACTATGCCGTCGCTCCGCACGACGGCGACGTGGTGATCACGAAGAACCGGTTCAGCGCATTCGTCGGCACCAACCTCGACCTCACTCTGCGTTCCCTCGGCATCGATTCCCTGCTCTTCACCGGCGTCGCCACCGAGGTGTGTGTCGAGTCGAGTCTGCGGAGCGCGCTGTTTCACGAATACTGGGTTTCGCTCGTCGAAGACTGCGCTGCCACCTACAGTCGAACAGCCCACGACGCTTCGGTGTCCGTCGTCGCACAGAACTTCGGCACCGTGATCACGGCCGAGAAGCTCGCGACGTTCTGGACTGCAGGATTGTGAACGGCTTCAGTCGGCGACGGGCGCGTTGAGCGACCGTCAGATTTTCGCCGGAGTCCAGTCGGGTGCCTCGACGAGGGCGACCTGCTTCAGGAGTGTCGCCGCCCGGCCGACGCCTTCGAGGGAATTGACGAGTGCGTCCTCGTGCTCGATGTTGAGGGTGCCGTAGTATCCGACCGCGCGGAGGTTGTAGACGAAGTCCGCCCAGAACGTGGCACCGGCCGGGTGACCGAGACCGAGGGTGACGTAGTTCCAGGCCCGACCCAGCGGATCGGTCAGCGGCCCGGTGTCGAGGAGTCCATCACGCTGCGCGGTCCAGGAGTTGATGCGGATGTCCTTCGCATGCACGTGGAAGATCGACGTTCCGAGCGCGCGAATGACGGTGGGGATGTCGGCGCCCATCCACATCAGGTGGGACGGGTCCAGGTTCGCGCCCACCACGTCGGCACCCGCGCTGTCGATCAGCCGGAGCATCGCCGAAGCGTTGTGCACGAGTTGACCTCCGCACGCTTCGACAGCGAGCTTGACGTCGTGATCCCGGGCGAAGGCCGCGAGCTCCTTCCAGTAAGGAATCGCGACCTCGTTCCACTGATAGGCGAGGACATCGAGGTTCTCCGGCGGCCACGCCGTGGTGATCCAGTTCGGGTTGGTGTCACCTTTCGCGCCCGGCAGTCCGGACATGAGGACGACGGTCGGGACGTCGAGTGCGCTCGCGAGTTCGACGGTCTTGCGGATGACGGCGTCATGCGCCTGTCCCGACACCGGATGCAGTTGGTTGCCGTTGGCGTTCAGGGCGCTCAGCGTCAGGCCCCGGCTGGAGATCTTCTCGGCGAACTCGGCGCGCGCGTCCGCGGACGAGACCAGTGTGTCGAGGTCGGCGTGCGGCGCCTCCGACCAGTTTCCCGTTGCGACCTCGACCGAGTTCAACCCGTGTTCCTGCGCGAGGTCGAGAGCTGTCTCGAAGGGTAGATGGCTGACCGAGTCGGTGATCAGTCCTATTTCCATGTCTGCTCTCCCTCATACTCGGTGCTTCGTCTAACTAGTACGTTCTAGTACTCCTATTTGTCAAGACATTCTCAGCTGTGACTGTGCAGTGGTGTTCCCGCGAGAGCGAGGTGTGCCTCGCCGAGCGCTTCGGCCTGAGTGGGGTGCGCATGCACGAGGGTGGCGACGTCGTCGGGGTAAGCGCCCCAGTTGACGATCAGTTGGGCCTCACCGATCAGTTCGCCCACGCGTTCCCCCACCATGTGGATCCCGACGACCGGTCCCTCCGTGGCTCCGGCGCGCACCAGTTTGACGCCGCCGCTGGTTCCGAGGATCTGACTCTTGCCGTTGCCGGCGAGGTCGTAGACGACGGTGGCGACGTCACCGTGCCGCTCGCGGGCCTGGTCTTCGGTGAGCCCGACCGACGCGACCTCCGGTTTGGAGTACGTCACCCGGGGGATGCCGCTGTCCTCGATCGGTGTCGGAGTCAGGCCGGCGATCGTTTCCGCGACGAAGATGCCCTGCTGGAATCCGCGATGCGCGAGTTGCGGTCCGGCGACGATGTCACCGACCGCGTACACGTCCGGCTGCGAAGTGCGCAGGGAGTCGTCGACCGTGACGAAACCGCGGGAGTCGAGTACGACGCCGTTCTCGGTGAGCCCGATGTCGGGGGTCCGGGGTCCGCGGCCGACCGCGACGAGCAACAGGTCCGCCTCGATCGTGTCGCCCGACTCCACCGTGACGCTGACCGTGCTCTCGTCCTGGACCGCTTTCGCGAATCGGGTGGCGGTCATGATCGTGATGCCGCGTTTGCGGAGGGCCCGGGTGAGTTGCTTCGACGACCACTCGTCCTCTGCGGCGACGAGCCGGGGCAGCGCTTCGACGATCGTGACGTCCGCACCCAACGATGCCCAGATACTGGCGAATTCGACCCCGATGACACCGCCACCGAGTACGACGACGCGCTTCGGCAGCTCCGGAAACGTCAATGCTTCGTCGCTCGTGAGGATTCGGCCGCCGATCTCGAGTCCGGGCAGGCCCCGGACCTGGGAGCCGGTCGCGAGGACCAGGGACGCGCCGGTGATCGTGCGATCGCCGACGTGGACGGTGCGGCCCCCGCCGTAGCGACCGGTGCCGTGCACCACCTCGATCTTGTGGCTGCGAACCAGCCCCTGCAGGCCCTTGTACAGGCGTTCGACCGTCGCGTTCTTGTACGCGTGGACACCGCCGAGGTCGATTCCGTCCAGCGTCGCACCGAGCCCGAGGGCCGACGCGTGCGTGACGGTGTCGGCGACCTCGGCGGCGTGCACGAGCGCCTTGGTGGGGATACACCCTCGGTGCAGGCAGGTGCCGCCGACCTTGTCCTCTTCGATCAAGGTGACGGTCTTGCCCAGTTGCGCGGCGCGGAAGGCGCAGGCGTACCCGCCGGATCCACCGCCGAGAATCAGGACGTCCGGTTGGTCGGACATGGGAAAACTCCCTCGGTCGGGCACGCCATGGGACGTGCAGCAAAAGGTCGACGTGGGCTGGGTTTCAGCTCAATGCGATCAACGTCAACGGGTCCGACAGAATCTGACCGATGGCCGCGAGGAATCTCGATCCCTGCTCGCCGTCGACCAGTCGATGGTCGAACGACAGGCTCAGTGTGGTGACCGACCGCAACGCGATCTCGCCCCGGTATTCCCACGGCCGCCTGCGGATCGCGCCGAAGCACAGGATCGCCGCCTCGCCGGGGTTGAGGATGGGCGTGCCCGCGTCGATTCCGAAGACGCCGACATTGGTGATCGTGATCGTGCCGTCGGCCAGATCGGCGGGCCCGGTCTTGCCCTCCTTCGCCGTGGTCGTCAGATCCGACAGGGCGATCGCGAGGTCGCGCAGACCGAGGGTGTGGGCGTTCTTGATGTTCGGCACCATCAGCCCCCGCGGGGTGGCGGCCGCGATGCCGAGATTCACGGAGCGTTTGACGACGATCTCCCCAGCGTCCTCGTCCCAGGACGAATTCAGGGTCGGGTTGGTGCGCAGCGCCACGAGCAATGCCTTGGCCACCAACGTCAGTGGTGTCAGGCGCACGTCGGTGAAGTGCTTCGTTTCGCGCAGCTCAGCCAAGAGGTCGATCGTCGGGGTGACGTCCACCGTGACGAACTCGGTGACGTGCGGGGCGGTGAATGCGCTGCGGACCATTGCTGCGGCGGTGTGCTTGCGGACGCCCTTGATCGGGATGCGTTCCTCGTCGGCGTCCGGTGGGACCGTCGCCGCCGACGTCGTCACCGAGGCGGCGGTGCGGTGGCGCTCGAGGTCGTCCCTGGTGACTTCACCGTGCACCCCGGTTGCGTCCACTTCGGTGAGGTCGACTCCGTGTTGCTTCGCGGCGAACCGCACCGGGGGAGAGGCCAACGGCCGCGACGTGCGCGGCGCCGGGGTGACATCGACCCGGGTTCCCGCCGGACGCCGCTGCCGGCGCCTGCTGGACGAATCCTCGGCCACGCCGTAGCCGACCAGGACCGGGGTCCGCTCGGCCGGGGCCGCGGGAGTGGTCGGCTCGGGCGCGTCCGCCGGGTCCTCGCCGGCGACCGCGACGTCGATGAACGGGCTGCCGACGTCGACGGTTGTCCCCTCCTCGGCGTGCAACGCGACCACCGTTCCGGCGTAGGGCGAGGGCAACTCCACGGAGGCCTTCGCCGTCTCGACCTCGGCGATGATCTGGTTGAGCGTCACGGTGTCGCCGACCCTCACCAGCCAGCTCAGCAGCTCGGCGTCGGTGAGGCCCTCGCCGAGGTCGGGCAGCAGGAATGTCTTGACAGTGGGCATGGAAAACTCCTGGTTCCTACGCGGTGAAGGTGCGGTCGACGGCGTCGAGGATGCGGTCGACGTCCGGCAGGAAGTGCTCCTCGAGTTTCGCCGGCGGATACGGGACGGTGAAGCCGCCGACGCGGGCCACCGGCGCTTCGAGGTGATAGAAGCAGCGCTCGCTGATGCGGGCCGCGATCTCGGCACCGATCCCGAGGAACACGGGCGCCTCGTGGGTGATCACCAGGCGTCCGGTGCGCTGCACGGACTCGGCGACGGTGTCGACGTCGAGCGGGGAGATGGACCGCAGATCGATCACCTCGATCGACCTGCCCTCGTCCGCAGCGACTTTCGCGGCCTGAAGTGCCGTCGTCACGAGCGGCCCGTAGGCGACTACGGTGGCGTCGGTGCCCGGTACGACCACCCGGGCCTTGTGCAGGGGACTCGTCTCGGCGGCCGGGTCGATCAGCCCCTTCTCCCAGTACCGGCGTTTGGGTTCGAAGAACAGCACCGGATCGTCCGACGCGACGGCCTGCTGAATCATCGTGTGCGCGTCGGCGGCGGTGCTGCAGGTGACGACGCGAAGACCCGCGGTCGCGGCAAGATATCCCTCCGGCGACTCGGAGTGATGCTCGATCGCACCGATGCCGCCGCCGTACGGGACGCGGATGGTGATCGGCATCTTCACGTTGCCGCTCGTGCGGTAGTGCAGTTTGGCGACCTGCGAGACGATCTGGTCGAAGCCGGGGTAGATGAACCCGTCGAACTGGATCTCGCACACCGGGCGGTATCCGCGCATCGCGAGACCGACTGCGGTGCCGATGATCCCGGATTCGGCGAGCGGAGTGTCGATGACACGGTTGGGACCGAAGTCCTTCTGCAGTCCGTCGGTGATGCGGAAGACGCCGCCGAGTTTGCCGATGTCCTCTCCCATGAGCACGACCTTCGGGTCGTTCTCGAGGGCGCGGCGCAGGCCGGCGTTCAGGGCCTTGCCGAGCGGGAGCGTGGTCGGGGCGGCCGCGGAGATGGCTGTGCTCATGCGTCGGTTCCTTCGAAACTGTCGAGGTAGGCGGCGAACTGGCGCCGCTCTTCGTCGACGAGGGGATGAGGTTCGGCGTACACGTTGTCGAACAGGGACATCGGCTCGGGTTCGACGGTCTCGAGGCACCCACGGCGCAACGCCGCTGCGGTGTCGTCGGCGCGCTGCTGCATGGCGGCGAGGTAGTCGTCGTCGATCGCGCCCGCCGACTCGAGCAGGGCGCGGATGCGGTCGAGGGGATCCTTGCGTTTCCATTCCTCGTCGAGCGCGGCCGGCCGGTACCGGGACGGGTCGTCGGACGTGGTGTGCGGGCCCATCCGGTAGGTGACCGCCTCGATCAGGGTGGGTCCGCTGCCTTCCCGTGCCCGTTCGAGCGCGGCCCGGGTCACGGCGATCACGGCGAGGACGTCGTTGCCGTCGACGCGCACGCTGGGAACCCCGAAGCCCCGGCCCCGCGCGGCGATACTCACCCGCGATTGCAGACTGACCGGTTCGGAGATCGCCCACTGATTGTTCTGGCAGAAGAACACCACGGGTGCGTGGAAGCTCGCGGCGAACCCGAAGGCCTCGGAGATGTCGCCCTGGCTGGTGGCACCGTCTCCGAAGTAGGTGATCGCGGCGCCGTCGGAGCCGTCGAACTGCATGCCCATCGCGTACCCGGTGGCGTGCAGCGCCTGCGCGCCGACGATGATCGCGGGGGTCGTCATGTTGTATTCGAACGGGTTCCAGCCCGAGTGCGTCGACCCCCGCCAGAACCTGAGCATGTGGGTGGGGTCGACGTCGCGGCAGTACGCGACGCCGTGTTCGCGGTAGCTGGCGAACACGAAGTCGTCCGGACGGAGGGCGCGCGCCGACCCGACCTGCGCGGCTTCCTGCCCCAGCAGCGGAGCCCACAGCCCCAGTTCGCCCTGGCGCTGCAGCGCGGTCGCCTCCGCATCGATGCGCCGCACCACGACCAGGTCTTCGTACAGCGCACGCACCGCGGTGATGTCGACATCGTCTACGTATCGGGAATAGTCCGGATGCTCTACTCGCGCACCGGTTTCGGTGACCAGCTGCACCACATCGTCATTGTCGAACACGAAAACCTCCGAAAGTGATGTACCGGGAGAGCTCGCCACCCGCGAGTGACCGTGTCGGTCAGAATGTTACATTCACACAATCATCAGGACTCATCATGCGCAAGTGTTGTCAATCTAAATAAGCAGAATGCTCAAAACTCGGGCTTCGATCTCTGGCATACTGCGCTACATGACGAAACTCGATCGGACCGACGCCCGGTTACTGCTCGCCCTGTGCGACGCCCCACGCGCCACCGGGGTGCAGCTGGCCTCGCTGCTGGGGATGGCACGGAATACTGTGCAAGCACGGATGTCTCGCTGGGAGGAGCAACGAGTGCTCGCACCGGTCGACCGCTGCGTGTCACCCCGCGATCTGGGATACCCCCTGCAGGCGTTCGTCACCGCGGTGGTCGATCAGCATCGCCTCGAGGACGTCATCGAACACCTGCGGGACATCGCCGAGGTCGTGGAGGTCGTCGGCATCTCCGGGGCGGCGGACCTGCACATCGGCGTGGTCGCCGTCGATGCCGACGATCTGTATCGGGTCGCCGGCCTCATCCTCGCCGTGCCCGGGATCGAGCGCACCACCGTGTCCGTCGCGATGCGCGATGCCATCCCCTACCGCACCCGGCCGCTGCTCGAGCGGATCGCCGAGGAGCAATGACGAAGGCGCTGCCGTCGACCGCCCGGCAGCGCCTGTTCTCCGATCAGTGGTGTGCCGCGACGACCTCCCCGCCGACGTCTTCAGCACTGCGAGTGGGACTTACCCGCGATCTGAGCACGAGAACCAGCACCACGGCGACGAGCATAACCGCCCCGACAACCCACAGGCCTGCGCGTGAGTTGCCGGTGGCGTCGAACAGCCATCCCGTGACGTACGGGGCGCCGAAGCCGCTCATGTTGCCCACCGAGTTGACCACGGCGATGCCTGCGGCGGCCCCTGCGCCGGTGAGGAAGGCGCTGGGCAGGTACCAGAACACCGGCAGTGCGCAGAACACACCAACCGCGTTGACGGTCACCGCGATCATCGTCGTCAGCGGCGACTGCATGTACAGGGCGACAGGAATGGAGACGGCGCCGATCAGGGTGGGGATGGCGACATGCCAGATCCGCTCACCGGTACGGTCGGAGTGTCTGCTCCACAACACCATTGCGACAGCACCGACCGCGAACGGGACCGCGACGATCAACCCGGTGGTGAACAGCGAGAAGTCGGTGTCGAACGTCTTCTTGAAACCGGCGACGATGCTGGGCAGGAAGAAACTGAGCGAATACAACCCGTAGGTGATTCCGAAATAGACGAGCCCCAGCATCCACACGCGGGAGTCCGTCAGCGCCCGGCGCACCGACATGTGAGAGCCGGATTCGGATGCCTCGGATTCGAGTTCGTGTGTGAGCCAAACCTTTTCGTCCTCGTCCAGCCACTTGGCCTGCGAGGGCCGGTCCGTCAGGTAGAACCAGGTGACCACCGCGAGCGCGACGGCGGGGATCCCCTCGAGCAGGAACATGACCCGCCACCCGGACAGTCCGAACAGCCCGTCCCAGTATTGAATGATGGCGCTCGACAGCGGGGCGCCGAGCGCCGACGACACCGGGAGCGCGAGAAGGAACAGGCCCATCAGCCGGACCCGATAGGCGCGGGGGAACCACAGGGTCAGGTAGAGCAGAACACCCGGGAAGAATCCCGCCTCGGCGATACCCAACAGCATGCGCAGCGCGTACAGCGAGCCGGCATTGGGCACGAAGGCCATGGCCGCCGCGACGATTCCCCACGTGAGCATGATCCGGGCGATCCACCGGCGTGCCCCGAACCTGTGCAACGCGAGATTGCTCGGCACCTCGAACAGGAGATATCCGATGAAGAAGAGCCCGGAGGCCAGACCGAACATGGTCTCGGTGAGTCCGAGTTCCTCGCTCATCGTCAGCTTCGCCAGCCCGATATTGGTCCGGTCGAGATAGTTGACGAAGTAGGCCAGGCCGAGGAACGGAATGAGCCGCCGGGCGACCTTCCGGACCACCCTCGCCTCGATCTCGGGTTGCTGCAGTACAGACGACATGAATGACTCGGCTTCCTGAAGATTGGGCGCCCGACCGGGCAACGTGATGTAGACCACTGTATGAGCCGGGTCGAGTGGAAACCATGGAGAAATCACCCATACCGCGATGAGATCAGTGGAGACAATCACCGCCTTCGGTGACCAGCGTGTGCCTCACGCCGTCGAGGCGCCCTCGCCGGAGTTGCCGCGTCCGACGAGCCCGTGCAGGAGTGAGTCGACGATGCGCTCGGGTAGCTCCGGGTCGAGAGCTTTGCGGGTGAGCAGTACCTTGAAGTGTATTGGGGCGACCAGCATTTCGATGGCGAGTCGGACATCGGTGGTCTCGGGCAGCTCACCCCGTCCGATCGCCCGCTTCACGATCTCACCGGATCGCGCGAAGCGCGCCTCCCAGTACCGGTTGCGCGCCTCGGTGGCGGCGGGGTCGTCGCCAGAGGCAGCCAACGCCCTGTCGAAGGCCGAGCCGACCGGGCTGGTCAGGTACGTCACGAGTCGACCGGCGTAGGCGATCAGATCGTCACGGAGCGATCCGGTGTCGGGCACCTGACCCCATTCTTCCGCTTCCTCGAGCAGCGCCTCGATCATCAGGTTCTCCCGCGTACCCCACCGACGGTAGATCGACGTCTCGTGCACGCCCGCCCGCGACGCGACATCCGCGACCGCCAACCCCTCCATGCCGTGTTCGTGTAGCGCGTCGAGAGCGGCATCGAGGACTGCACGGCGGACTCGAGCGGAACGGCCACCGGGGCGACGCTGGGCTCCTTGATCACTCACGACTCCACTTTAACGCAAGACCCTTGCGTTAATGACGTGACTCAGCTCATACTGTTAATGCAAGTTTCTGGACTTTAGAAGGTGGGTAGTCATGACAACGCAAACCAGTGCGGAGATCACCGAACGCAGCGAGACGGCGGACGGGATGCGCATCGACTGGGACGTACCCGTGCCGATGGCGGACGGCACGATCCTGCGGGCCGACGTCTTCCGGCCCGACGACGAGGGCGCATATCCGGTGCTGATGACCCTCGGGCCGTACGGCAAGGGCCTCGCGTTCCAAGAGGGTTTCGGGCCGATGTGGCAGCAGCTGATCAGCGCGCATCCGGACGCGTCGGCCGGGTCGAGCAACCGCTACCAGGTGTGGGAGACCGTCGATCCGGAGAAGTGGGTCCCGGACGGATACATCTGCATTCGGGTCGATTCCCGCGGTGCAGGCCGCTCGGCCGGACTGTTGGACATGCTCAGCGAGCAGGAGGCCCGCGACTACTACGAGGCCATCGAATGGGCCGGCACCCGAGACTGGTCGAACGGCCGGGTGGGACTGCTCGGGATCTCCTATTACGCAGCCAACCAGTGGCTCGTGGCGGCACTGCAGCCGCCGCAGCTGACGGCGATCTGCCCGTGGGAGGGCTTCACCGACATCTACCGAGACCTCAACCGGCACGGCGGCATCTTGACCCGGTTCGGCCAAGCGTGGCAGGAGCACCAGATCTTCACCGTTCAGCACGGGGCCGGGGAGCGGGGCCGACGCAATCCCAACACCGATGAATTGGTCGCCGGACCGCCGACGCTGACCGACGACGAACTCGTCGCGAACAGAGTCGACACGATCGGGGAAGGCAAACGCCGGGAGCTGCTCGACGAATTCGCGCAGGCCCGCACGCCGGACCTGACGCGGATCGAGGTCCCGGTGCTGTCGGCGGCGAATTGGGCGCACCGGCTGCACACCCGCGGCAATTTCGACGCCTACGCCCAGGTGTCCTCCTCCCAGAAGTGGCTGGAGGTGCACGGTCACGAGCACTACGCGGAGTTCTACACCGACTACGGCGTCGACCTGCAGAAGCGATTCTTCGGCCACTTCCTCAAAGGCGAGGCGACCGGCTGGGAAGACCAGCCACCGGTGCGACTGAACGTGCGCCACCTCGACGGCTCGTTCGAGGGCCGCGACGAACAGGAATGGCCGCTGGCCCGCACGCAGTGGACGCGGTTCCACCTCGACGCCACGTCCGGAGCGATGAGCCCGGCCGAACCCCCGGCCGAGGGCACGGCCGAGTTCGCGGCGCTGGGGCCCGGTGTCGACTTTTGGACCACGCCGCTGACCGAGCCGTTGGAGATCACTGGACCGGCCTCGGCACGGGTACGTCTGTCCTCCTCCACCACCGACGCCGACCTGATCGTCACCCTGCGCGTGCAGGACCCGGACGGGAACGAGATCTCTCTGGTGGACGCGATCGATCCCCACGGTGTGCTCGGTGTGGGCTGGCTGCGCGCGTCCCACCGCGAGCTGGACGAGCAGGCCAGTCTGCCGCACCGCCCGTGGCACCGGCATTCGAGCAAGCAGCCGCTGACGCCCGGCGAGGCTGTCGATCTGGACGTCGAGATCTGGCCTACCTCCATCGTCGTCCCGACCGGCTATCGGCTCGGCGTCACGCTGGCCGGCCGCGACTTCGACATGCCCGGCGACGGACCGTGGCCGGTGATCTACGGCATCGAGATGCGCGGCAACGGATTGACCCCGCACGACGATCCGGACGACCGGCCTGCCGGCATCTTCGACGGCACGACAACAGTGCACACCGGCCCGGACGCCGGCACCTCCCTGCTCCTTCCCGTGATCCCGAAGTAAGGCTCGACATCATGCGACGCATCATCGACCTGTCCGTCTCATTGCAGGCGGGCATTCCCTCCGACCCACCCGACCATCTGCCCGAGATCGACTACCTGGACCACGCACATACGCGCGGTGACCTGCTGCAGTTCTTCCCCGGCACGCGGGTCGACGACCTGCCCGACGGGGAAGGCTGGGCCATCGAGCGCATCCAGCTGTCTACCCACAACGGCACCCATCTCGACGCCCCCTACCACTACGCGTCCACCATGGACGGCGGCCAACGGGCCATCACCATCGACGAAGTGCCCCTCGACTGGTGCTTCGGGCGCGGCGTCAAACTCGACTTCCGGCACTTCGACGACGGCTACGTCGTCACCGCCGACGACATCGACACCGAACTGGACCGGATCGGGCACACCCTGGCCCCGTTCGACATCGTCCTGGTCAACACGAGCGCGGGTGCCCGCTACGGCCACGACGACTATGTGAGTACCGGCTGCGGCATGGGCCGTGATGCCACGCTGCACCTGCTGCGCCAGGGCGTGCGGGTGACCGGCACCGATGCCTGGAGCTGGGATGCGCCGTTCGTCTACACCGCCCAGCGGTACGCCGAAACCGGCGACGCCGACATCATCTGGGAGGGCCACCGCGCCGGCCGCGACATCGGCTACTGCCACATCGAAAAACTCGGCAACCTCGAATCGATCCCCTCGTCGGGTTTCCAGGTGGCGTGCTTCCCCGTGAAGATCCACAAGGCCTCGGCCGGTTGGACCCGCGCCGTGGCCATCTTCGACGAGGAGCAGGCATGAGAATCGGTTCCCTGATCGTCGACGGTGTCCAGCGTTACGGCGTCGTCGACGACCACCACATCACCCTGTTGACGGAGTCCACCGACGTCTTCGACGTGCTCGCCGCCGACGACCCGCGCGGGGCCATGACCGGGCACCGGCTGCCGTGGGATCCGACTGCCCACCTCGCGGTGCCGGTTCCCGTCGTGAGCATCCGTGACTTCATCACCTTCGAACAGCACACGGCAGGCTCACTGCGCGCGGTCACCGGGGCGGCCGCGATCCCGGACGCCTGGTACGAAGCGCCCGCCTTCTATTTCACCAACCCCCACGCGGCCATCGGCTCGGGCGCAACGGTTCCGATGCCGCCGGGCTGCGAGGTACTCGACTTCGAATTGGAAGTCGCCGTCGTGATCGGCACGGCCGGCTACAACCTGTCCGTGGACGAGGCCTTCGACCATGTTGCCGGGTTCACCATCCTCAACGACTGGTCTGCCCGCGACCTGCAGGGACGTGAAATGCGGGTGGGCCTGGGAACTGTGAAGGGCAAGGACACCGCCACCACGCTCGGGCCGGCACTCGTCACCGTCGACGAGTTCGTCGACTGTGAGGTCGATGGTCGCTTCGACCTGGACATGGAGGTCTTCGTCAACGGCACCCGCATCGGCGGCGACACCCTGGCGAACATGGCGTGGACCTTCGCCGAGTTGATCGCCTACGCCAGCCGCGGCACCTGGGTGCGGCCCGGTGACGTACTCGGATCCGGAACCTGCGGGGGCGGCTGCCTCGCCGAACTGTGGGGATGGCGTGGAGATCGACAACCACCACCGCTGCGCATCGGTGACACCGTCAGCATGACCGTGGAAGCCATCGGCAGCATCCACAACACCGTGATCGCCGGACCACCACTCCACGAGGTGGCGCCCGCGCGCCGATAGCCGGATTACTCGAAGATTTTGCCGGGGTTCATGATTCCGCGGGGGTCGAGGGCGTTCTTCACCGATCGATGCATGTCCAGGACGACCGGATCGAGTTCCTGGGCGAGGCCGTCCATCTTCAGTAGACCGACACCGTGCTCGCCGGTGACCGTGCCGCCGAGTTCCAGTGCCGCGTCGATGATGTCCGCGAACGCGGCCTGCGCGCGGGCGCGGGCCGCCTCGTCGTCACGGGGCGTAATGAGGAGCGGGTGCAGGTTTCCGTCGCCCGCGTGTGCAATGTTGGCGATGGTGGTCTCGTGGGCGATGCCGATCTGTTCGATGCGCGCAAGCATCTCGGGGACAGCTCGTTTCGGTACGCACACGTCTTCGGTGAGGACCGGGCCGAGTCGCTCCATCGCGGGGTAGGCCAGACGACGCGCAGCGAACAACGCGTCGGCTTCCTCCTGGTCGGTGGAGACGGCAGACCAGGTGGCTCCGGCTTCCTCGAAGCACGACAGCATCTTCTCCGCTTCCTGGTCGCCGACGACTCCCGCGGTGTCGATGCGGCCGAGCAGAACCACGTTCGCCTCCACCGACAGGCCCATCTTCTTCCATGCGTCGACGGCGATGAGGCACTGTTTGTCCACCAGTTCGAGCGCCGACGGGGTCAGTCCCACCGCGGCCACCGCGCTGACGGCCCGGCCCGCGTCGACGATGGAGTCGAAATAGCCGGCCACCGTGCGCTGCGGGTCCTGGAGTGGGCGCAACTTGACGGTGATTTCGGTGATGACGCCGAGCGTCCCCTCGGACCCGACCATCAGACCCGCCAGATCGTAACCGGCCACGCCCTTGGCGGTCTTGCGTCCGAGGCGCACGAGGTCGCCGGTGCCGGTGACGATCTGCATGCCGAGCACGTAGTCACGGGTGACGCCGTACTTGACGCAGCACAGTCCGCCCGCGTTGGTGGCGACGTTACCTCCGATCGTCGACCACGGTGAGCTGGCCGGATCCGGCGGATACCAGAGCCCGTGTTCGGCGCACGCGGCGCGGAGATGGTCGTTCACCACGCCGGGCTCGACGACGGCATACCGCTCGAGCGGATCGATCTCCTTGATCGCGTTCACGCCCTCGAGCGCGAGGACGACACACCCGTCGGCCGCGTTCGCGCCACCGGACAGACCGGTCCCGGCACCCCGCGTGACGACGGCGGTGTCGTGGTCGAGGCACGCGCGCACGACAGCCTGGACTTCGAGGGCCGTTCGGGGCCTGACGACAGCGAGCGGAGCGGCGTACGGCGCCCACTCGGCTTCGTCGTGCTGGTACTTCGCGACGACGTCGGAGTCGCGCACGACGCGATCCGCGGGAAGGGATGCCAACAGTGCATCGATCAACATGGCGAAAACCGGTCCTTTGCGGGCGAGAAGGTGATGTCTCGAATCTAGCTGTGATCTGGATCTCGGCCAATGTAGATTCCATCTATCAAATCCAGGAATCCATGGATGGAGACACCAGTGAGTACTGCCGATCGCGGCTGGATGGAACTGCTGCTCGACGACGCACCCATCGACGAACTCGATGCCCTCCGGCGCACGTTGATCGAGGAATCCGACGCGTCCGACAGGGCCACGGTCGAACGCGAAGCCAACGCCGCACTCCGGCTCCGGGCGCAGCTCGATCAGCGCCAACAGCGCAGTAGGGAGTTGGCGGCGCTCAACGACATCGCCGCCCGATTGACGACGGTTCGCTACGACCGGGTGTTGCTGCAGGAAGTGGTCGATCAGGCGAGGCAACTGCTCGGAGTGGATCTCGCCTACATGGGATCGGTGTACGACGAGGAATTCGTCATCGAGGTCACCAGCGGGGCCCTGACCCCGAACCTCGTCGGAATCCGGTTGTCCCTGGACGAAGGACTCGTGGGCCTGATCGTCCGCAGGTCCACGCCGGAGTGGACGCCCGACTACCAGAGCGAACCGGCGTTCCGGCACATCACCGGAGCCGACAGCGCAGCGCGGTCGGAGAACATGCGCGGCCTGCTCGGGGTGCCCCTGCGCGTCGCCGATCGCGTCATCGGCGCACTGTTCGCGTGCAAGCGTCAGGAACGGGCCTTCACCGAATCCGAGATCGCGCTGCTGTCGGCGCTGGCAGCCCATGCGGCGATCGCGATCGAGAACGTTCGCTCGTTGGAACGCGAACGAGACACCGTCGCACGGCTCGAATCGGTGAACGCCGAATTATCGCAGCGCACAACCGAGCTCGAACAGATACTGCAATGGGATCGGACGCTGACTCAGGTGGTGCTGCTCGGCGCCGGGGTGCAGCGTCTGGTGCAGGAGGTCGCCCAGCTCTCCCGGCAACCGGCCTATTTCGTACAGGATGTAACCGAGTTGCCCGTGGACCTGATGCCGCATGCCGATGATGTGTCGGCGGCGGTCCGTGAGCTGCGCGCGGGCGGGAAGGACCACGCCGAACGCGGCGAGGTGATCGCGCAGCGTGTCGCGGCTGCCGGCGAGATGCTCGGCGCGCTCCTGTCCGTGGGAGCCGGGCAGCCGACCACTCGTCTCCTGCTCGAACGCGCGGCACCCGCGATCGCGCTGTCTCTCGCCGAGGAACGTGCGGCGGGGGAGGCGACGCGCCGCGCACGGGATGCGTTTCTCGTCGATCTGCTGACCCATCCCGCCGCCACCGCACAGGACGAGCGCCGCCAATTGCGGTTGGCCGGACTCAACCCCGACACGACGTACTGCGTCGCCGTGGCGATCGCCACGGGCCAGGACACGGTCCGCACCGCTCTCGGGACATTACCCTTCCCCTCGGGAACCGTTGCAGCGGAACATGGCTCCCGCGCGCTGGCGGTCGTGCCCGCCAAGGATTCTGCCTCCGTCCAGGCGGTGTTCACCGCCGGACGGCTCGACGCGACGATCGGTATCGCGGAGCCCGCGCGTGGTGCGAAGGCACTCGCGCGTGCCTACGTCGAAGCCCAGCAGACCGTCGATGTGCTCGACACATTGGGACGCGCGGGTGAGGTCTCGTCCGCGCGCGGTCTGGGCATCTACCGGATCCTGCTGAGCCACATGGCGCGCGAGCACCTCGACGAACTGACCGAAGCTCAACTGGGCCCGCTGATGGCGGAGCAGGCCAAACGCGGAGTGCCACTGCTGGAAACACTGTCGGAGTATCTGGCTCACGGCCGTCACCATTCGGCGACCGCGTCGAGTCTCGGCGTGCACGTCAACACCCTCTACCAGCGTCTCGACGCGATCGACCGCCTCCTCGGCCCGGACTGGCGCGACCCCGACAAAGCTCTCGATCTGCAGGTGCTGATGCGGTTGCGGAGAACGGCGGAACTACTCGGCGCACGAACTCGGTGACACGGTTCAGGCGCTGATGCCGCCCGTGAGGATGGCGGCGAGTTCGGCGTAGGCGTGTGCGTCGTCGAGTCCGGTGCTGTCGCGGACCCCGCGTTGCTGGATGCGGACCATCATGGTGGCGGCGAGGTCGGCGGCGAAGGCGGCGTGCACGTCGCGGAAGTCCCCGCCGGCGACGCCTTCGGTGATCAGCTCCTGGACTCGACCGGCCGCGAACTGGGTGTTCCGTTCGTACACCTCGCGTGCCGGCGGGAAGGCGTCGAGGTCGGCCATGAACTGGTCGGATGCGGCCGAGAGGGCGGTGCCCACGGCCGACAGGTAGGCGGTGATCCGCTCGCGGGCCCCGGCGATCGGCTCGATGTGCGACTCGACGTCGTCGGTCGCGCGGCGGAAGAAGTGCACGGTGGCGGCCCGGACCAGCTGCTCTTTGCTGCCGGCGAGGGTGTACAGCGTCGACTTCGAACAGCGCAGCCGGTTCGCGATCTCGTCGAGCGTGAGGTGGGCGAACCCCTCGACCAGGATCAGGTCGACGAGGGCGTCGAAGAGCTGGGTGCGCCGTCGGGTGGCGAAACCGGGTCGGGTGGGCTGCTCCATGACAGAAATAGTACTGGGAGATGCCTTGCAGTACTATTTCGCAATCAGTACCCTGGGGCGTAATCCAGTACTGTTTTCCGTAGCCTTCTCGAGGAGAAACCGTGGCCGTCGATCGCTTGCTGCCTACTGACGAAGCCCGTGACCTGATCCAGCTCACGCGTGACGTCGCCGACAAGGTCCTGACGCCGATCGTCGACGAGCACGAGAAGTCGGAGACCTACCCCGAAGGCGTGTTCGCCACCCTCGGCGAGGCCGGACTGCTGAGCCTGCCGTACCCGGAGGAGTGGGGCGGCGGCGCGCAGCCGTACGAGGTGTACTTGCAGGTGCTCGAGGAGATCGCCGCCCGCTGGGCATCGGTCGCGGTCGCGGTCAGCGTCCACAGCCTTGCCTGCCACCCACTGATGGCGTTCGGCACGGACGAGCAGAAGCAGCAGTGGCTCCCGGAGATGCTCGGCGGCAACACCATCGGCGCCTACAGCCTGTCCGAGCCGCAGGCCGGATCCGACGCCGCCGCACTGACCTGCAAGGCCTCCGCAACCGAGGGCGGGTACGTCGTCAACGGCGCGAAGGCGTGGATCACCCACGGCGGCATCGCCGATTTCTACAACCTCTTCGCCCGCACCGGTGAGGGATCGAAGGGGATCTCCTGCTTCCTGGTCCCGAAGGACACCGAGGGCCTGACGTTCGGCAAGCCCGAGGAGAAGATGGGCCTGCACGCCGTGCCGACAACGTCCGCGCACTACGACGACGCCTTCGTGCCCGCGGAACGACGTATCGGCGCGGAAGGGCAGGGTCTGCAGATCGCGTTCAGCGCACTCGATTCCGGCCGGCTTGGCATCGCCGCGGTCGCCGTCGGGCTCGCGCAGGCCGCCCTCGACGAGGCCGTCGCCTACGCCCAGGAGCGGACTGCGTTCGGCAAGAAGATCATCGACCATCAGGGACTCGGCTTCCTGCTGGCCGACATGGCCGCCGCCGTCGACTCCGCGCGCGCCACCTACATCGACGCGGCCCGTCGCCGCGACGCCGGCCTGCCGTACTCCCGCAACGCGTCCGTCGCCAAGCTCGTCGCCACCGACGCCGCCATGAAGGTCACCACCGACGCCGTCCAGGTGCTCGGCGGCTACGGCTACACCCGCGACTTCCGCGTCGAGCGGTACATGCGGGAAGCGAAGATCACGCAGATCTTCGAGGGCACCAACCAGATTCAACGCCTGGTCATCAGCCGCACCCTCGCCGCGAACTGACGCACCCACCCCCGAGAAAGGCTCCTCCTCACATGCCCACCTCTGTGATCGTCGCCGGCGCCCGCACCCCGATCGGCCGCCTGCAGGGTTCCCTCGCCGGGTTCTCCGGCGCCGACCTCGGCGGAATTGCCATCGAGGCGGCGCTCGGCAAGGCCGGTGTGGCCCCGGACCGGGTGCAGTACGCCATCATGGGGCAGGTCCTCACGGCCGGCGCCGGGCAGATGCCCGCCCGGCAGGCCGCCGCGAAGGCCGGCATCCCAATGAGCACCCCGTCACTGAACATCAACAAGGTGTGCCTGTCGGGGGTCGAGTCGATCATCCTCGCCGACCAATTCATCCGGTCCGGCGCATTCGACGTGATCGTCGCCGGCGGCATGGAGTCGATGAGCCAGGCACCGCACCTGCTGCCCGGTTCACGCGGCGGTTTCAAGTACGGCGACGTCACCCTCGTCGACCACATGGCCCTCGACGGGTTGCACGACGCGTTCACCGATCAGCCGATGGGGCTGCTCACCGAGGCCGGCAACGACAGGGACGTCATCGCCCGCGAGGACCAGGACGCGTTCGCGGCCCGCTCGCACCAGTTGGCGGCCAAGGCCTGGGACAACGGAATCTTCGACGACGAGGTCGTGCCCGTCGAGATCCCCGCCCGCCGCGGTGAGAGCACCTGGCTGCGCCGCGACGAGGGCATCCGCCCCGACACCACCGCCGAAACCCTGGCGCGGTTGCGTGGCGCGTTCCGGGACGGTGGCACGGTCACCGCGGGGAACGCGTCGACGATCAACGACGGCGCCTGCGCGGTGGTGGTGATGAGCAAGGAACGCGCCGAGGCCGAAGGGCTGACCTGGCTGGCGGAGATCGGCGAGCACGGCATGGTCGCCGGCCCGGATTCGGGTCTGCAGTTCCAGCCGTCCGGTGCCATCGCGAAAGCGTGTGATGCAGCCGGTATCGCGCCTGCCGAGTTGGATCTGATCGAGATCAACGAGGCGTTCGCCGCGGTCGGGATCGCCTCCACCCGCGAACTCGGCGTCGACCCCGACCGGGTCAACGTCAACGGCGGTGCGATTGCCCTCGGTCATCCGATCGGGATGTCCGGCGCCCGCATCACCCTGCACCTCGCGCTCGAGTTGCAGCGCCGCGGCGGCGGCATCGGCGCCGTCGCCCTCTGCGGCGGCGGCGGACAGGGCGACGCCCTGATCCTGCGCGTCCCCTGACAACCCCCTTCCCCATACTGCCGCAAACCTATTCGAGGAGAACTTTGTGAAGATCGATGGAGCCGTCGCTGTCGTCACCGGCGGAGCATCCGGACTCGGTAACGCCACCGCCAGGGCCCTGCACGAGCGCGGCGCCCAGGTCGTGCTGCTCGACCTTCCGTCGTCCGACGGGGAAGTGGCCGCCAAGGAGATCGGGAAGGGCGCCTACTTCACGGCCGCCGACGTCACCTCCGCCGGTGACGTCACGTCCGCGATCGACTTCGCCGCGTCGCTCGGCGACCTCCGCGTGGTGGTCAACTGCGCCGGAATTGCTACGCCCGGCAAGGTTCTCGGCAAGGCCGGCGTCCTTCCCCTCGCGGACTTCGAACGCGTCGTCCGCATCAACCTCGTCGGCACCTTCAACGTCCTGCGCCTCGCCGCCGAGAAGATCGCCCAGACCGAACCCGTCGACGGGGAACGCGGCGTCATCATCGACACCGCCTCCGTCGCCGCATTCGACGGCCAGATCGGTCAGCCCGCCTACGCGGCGTCCAAGGGCGGCGTCGCCGCCATGACGCTGCCGATCGCCCGCGAACTGGCCCGCCACCTCATCCGCGTCGTCACCATCGCACCCGGAATCTTCGAAACGCCCATGATGGCCGGACTTCCCGAGGAAGCGCAGAAGTCCCTCGGACAGCAGGTGCCGCACCCCTCCCGGCTCGGCAAGGCCACCGAATACGCCGCCCTCGCCGCGCACATCATCGACAACGCCATGCTCAACGGCGAAACCATCCGCCTCGACGGAGCCATCCGCATGGGTCCCAGGTAGGCGGCCGGGGCTCGATGATCTCCGCGGTGTGTTCTCGCAATGCCGGGACGGGCTTCAGAAGTGGCCGTGTGCCGGCGAACGTGACCCGGGGGGACACTTTCTGACGGTGGAGCTTTCGAACAACGAACCGCTGGCGGATGCGCACAACGCCCTGCTGCCGCCGGATGCCTTCCACCTGCCGGTGGGCCGCCCCGTCACCCACAAGGTCTACCGGGACGCCGCGCACCATTCCCGCCTCGTTCTGCCGTTCACGACACGCAAGACGGAGGAAATGTAGCGACGGTGGATTCGGCCCGCGGACCGGCGGAGCACTGGCCATCGGCGAGCGGATCGGTCACGATCGACGGGTGGACCGCACCGCCCGACTCGCCCTCGCCGTCGACAGACAGGGCGGACGATGCCTGTGGTGCGGTCGTCGTTTCGGACCGTTGATTCCGCCGACCACCGAACACCTCGTGCCACGACTCAAGGGCGGGCCCAGCATCGCAGCCAACGAGGCCGCCGCGTGTCCGCGGTGCAACGCGGACCGCGGCCACACCGGTCCGGTCGACTGGCTCGCGCAGTGCCGGAACCGACACGGTTGGGCCCCGCAGGCAAGCCTGCTCGCGACACTCCTGAACACGTTGGACGCCGAACTCGACAACGTGGGTGGGCATCGCCGCGCCAAGCGGTACCTGTCCGGCCAACTGCGGCGCTGCCGGAGCGATCACATCGACTGAATCGGGTCAGCGTCGCCCGTTGGCCGCCGTCTCGTTGCGCGCGCTCGGAATACCACCGGTAAGTCCGCTGTTGAGGAGAATGACGGTGGCGCTCATACCCCGGGTACCACACCAGAAGAGTCGCTGCGAGCGACCACTTGCCGAGAGGCGATATGGCGTCACTGTCATCTCTGACCGGGTAAGACCTACATTGCGTAGCGTTCCCGGAAGGATGAGGAGTCGCTGACACCGGGGAAGGTGTCGGCGGCTTCCCTCTGCCTTGGACCCTGAATTCACGGCAATCCTGAGACCACAGGCAGACATTTCGGACAGCGTTCTCAGGTTCGGGCCGTAGACTTACGCAGATCCACCGGGCCGGCTCTTTCCGGCCTCGCTCGACACATCTCGTTCGACAGAGAGAATCCACTATCACCAATCCACACCGCGCCGGATCACCGAGAACCCACAATCTTCGCCACGCGGCAGCTGGCACGGCCTGGGTACTTTCGTTCGCCTACTTGTTGGCGGAGGTGTTCACCGCGGCGGCGTGGAGCACGCCTTACAGCTTCGCGCAGGACTCGATCAGCTCCCTGGGCGTGACGACCTGCGAAGTCGGATCGTGCTCACCGCTGCACGACGTCATGAATTCGGCGTTCGTCGCGCTCGGCGTGCTCACACTCCTCGGTGCACTGTTTCTTCATCGGCACATCAGAAGTGGCCGGGAGAAGAAGTGGATACTCTCGCTTGCCGTGATCATCGCGGTGAGCACCGCCGCCACCGGTCTGTTTCCGGCGAACGATGGAACGATCATCCACTGGTCGGCCGTGTTGCCGGGCTTCGTGGCGCGCCACGTGGTGCTCGTGCTCATCGCCTGGCATATGTGGCACGAGAAGCGGCTGGTCGCCCTGTGGTCCGCGCTGTGCGCACTCGTGGGCCTGGTCGGCGCCGGCCTCATGCTGGGTCAGGCGCTGCATTTCGGCCTGGGGGAGCGTCTCGCTCTCTACCCGTTACCGATGTGGATGGCCGTGACCGGCATGGCGGTACTGATGGGGCTGGCGCGCCGCACGGTGTTCCGCAATGTCGAGTTCTCGCTGCGCGCTTTCCACCCGCGCACCGCTATTTCGCGGGCGTGGACTCGGCCACGATACCTTCGTCGACGAGCTGACGCACGGATGTCCGACGGCGCCGTGACTGCGGGCGGTGGGGCGTCCGGACGCTCAGTGCGGTGATCGTCGCGGGCGTCGTCGGCGCAACTGCTGGTCAGTGACGCTCGCCGGTCGGGGCTGTTCCGGTGCCCGGTGGCGGCGTCTCTGCGCGGGCCAGTTCGGCGACGCGGTCGGCCAGCTCTCCGGTCAGTGTCGTGTCGGGTTCGGTGCTCGTGACGTCCGCGAGCTGGGTTATGACGTCGGCGGTCGCGGGGTCGGCAGTGTCGGTGGCCGCGGAGTGCTCGAGCTGGCGCGGCGCCTCAATGTCTTCGAGGTGCTCGGCGAGCAGGTCGGTGTCGAGTTGTTGTGCCGCCTTCTCGTTCAGCTCGGCGTTCTCGACGGTCGCGGACCGAGGGGCGGTCTCGACATCAGCGGCAGCGATATTCGATGCGCCGGCATCGTCCTCCCTGTCTGATGCACTGCCGGAGATCAGGGTGCTGCTGGGTGCGGTGTCAGCGGCACCATGGGCACGGTCCGGGTTACCCAGAACGGTGCCGACGGCACAATCGAGAAGGCTGAGGCTGCCCCGATACAGCCGCCGGGCCGGTGCCGCGGGCGCCAGGTGTGCGACTAGCTGGTCGTCGATCAGGTGAAGGGGGTAGCGCACGATTGTGTACTGCACACGCAGTATGGCCACGGGTAGTGCGGTGAGGATGTTCATGAAGGCTCCAGGTTCGGGGTGGCAGGTCTATCGGCAGGGTGCGGAGTGATCGGCTGCGCGCGGCGCCCATCCGTGGTGGGGTGGAGTCAACCGTGCGCTGCGGGTCGTTTCCTCCCGCGTTTCCTGTACAGGACATAGGCGATCACGCCGACCAGAATGACGATTCCGATAACTTCCACAGGGAGCGGTTACCCGATCGGTGCGTTCCTCACGCGGTGCGCGAATCCAAGCTCGGGTCTGGCCGTCACCGCGCCCGGACGCGGTGACGACACGTGTACCGAGGTACTCAACCGTGACCGAAAGCAAGCCTGCGCGCCTGCACCGGCGGGTCAGCGTTGCCCGTTGGCTGCCGTCTCGTTGCGGCGCTTGGCCTTTTCCGCTTCGGCCAGCTTCTCCACGCGGTCGGCGCGAGCGCGTTTGTCCGCCGCCTCGCCCTGCTTGTCCGCGGCATCCTTCAGCTGGGCCTTGGCCGGCGCTGCCGCCGCTTTCTCCGCTTCCCGGAGTTTGGTCTGCTCGGCGCGGTGCTCGGCCTCTGCGGCCCGGGTGCGTTGGGCGGCAAGTTGATCGGCGTTCTTCTTCGCGACCTGCTTGCGTTGCTCGGCGTCCCGTATGGCGGCCTGCTTGCGCTCGTCCTCACGCCGGCGGGCCTGCTCGACGTCGCGCTGCTTCGCCTCCCGCGCCGCCACCTGCTCCCGGTGGACCTGCTTGCGCTTGGTTTCCAGTGCCGTGTCGGCCTCGGCCTCGGTACGCGCCGCCTCCTGGTCGAGTTCCGCCGCCCGCGCCAGCGCGTCGCTGCGCTCGGTGAGCGCCTCACCGCGCCGCTCGGTGTCACGGTCGCCGAGTGCACTGCCGACGGCGCCGTCGAGCACCCCCAGGGTGCGTTCGTACATCAGCCGGGCCGGTGATTCGGTGGCCAGCCGGGACATCAGCTGGTCTTCGACGAGTTGCAGAGGGATCCGCAGGATCGTGTACTGCAACCGCAAGATCGTGATGGGGACGGTGAGGATGTTCATGAAAATCTCCGATGATTCGTGGGGAGTGGATCAGGACAGGCCGGCGTCGCCGGTGAGGCCCTCGGCGGCGCGCCGAACTCGTTCCGCCTCGTCGCGGGCGGCGTTCGCCTCACGCACCGCCCGCCGGTGTTCGTCGGTGGCGTCGACGGCTTCTTCGGCGGCAGCTGCCGTCTTCGCTCGTGCGGCGGTTTCCGCGCGGGCCGCTTCGTCGCGGGCGTCAGCCGCCGCGCGGGACTGCTCCTGCGCGACCTGGCGGTGCTGGTTCTGCTCCGCTGCCTGGTGCTCGGCGTGCTGCCGGTTCCGGGCAGCTTCTTCGGCGGCCGCCGTCTCCGCACCGATCGCAGCGCGTTCCTCGGCACTCTCGCGACGCACCTCACCGAGTTCCTCTGCGGCCTGCGAGGTTTCCGCGCGGGCCACGGCCTCGGCGCTGTTCGCCTCTCTACGTTGCTGCGCCTGCGCCTGTTGCAACTGTCCTTCGGTGGCCAGCGAGTCGTTGCCGGTCACTGCCCCGGCCACTTCCTTCACCTTGCCCTTGACCGAGTCGAGGAGACCCTTGCGCGCTTGTCCGGACGTGTTCTGCTCATTCATGAGAATGTTCTCCTGGTATTCGGGCGGGCGACGGTACCGCCACCCGCGGGTGGGGTGGTCCGATCAGTTGATGCCGACGACTTCCTGCGCGATGGCGGCGAGGCGGGTCTGCGCTGCCGATACCACCCCGTGGCGGTTCTTGTTCGCCTCTTCGTGGGCGATGATGATGCGAATTTCGCCAGGTACGGTGAGTTCCTTCACCGCGGCCACCGCACCGGAGACATTGAGTTCGGTGTATTCGGAGATCGGGAGCTCTTCGTCCTCGAGAGAACCATTGACGGTTCGGGCATTGCGGATGGCATCCGCGACACCGGATGCGCCTTCTCGGCGGGTCACCTCTTCGGCCGACTCGAGTGCCGCGTCGCGACTGGCGACGAGCGTCTTCGTGGCCACGTCACCGGCGTGGGCACCGCGGCTCAGAAGCGCACCGATCCGGTCCGGGGTGGCCCGGACGGTGTCGATGGCGCGATCGATTCCGCGCGCCGACCACGTCGCCGGGACGTTGATCAACCGGATCGCGGTCCCGGTCGCGGCCTGCATCGGGGTGCGTCGCAATGCCGCCGGGCCCCCGAGGGCGTCCTCCGCCAGCACCGTCGTCAACCATTCGACTGTGGCGGTGTGGGCGGTGATCAATCGTCCGGCCAGTGCAATGACGCCGGTGTGCTGCGACGCGGTCGCCAGTGCCCGGAGATAACGCGCCCGGTCGAGGAGCTGGTGCTCGAGGATCAGATCACCGAGCAGGGCCTCGTCGAACGGCTGCGCTTGCTCGGCCATCGCCTTCACCATCGCAGTCGCGCGACCGAGGAACGGGCCCACGACGTCGGGAAGTCCACCGAGGTCCCGGATCGCTTCCTCCACTGCGCCGGCGCGCTCACGCGCATTGCCGGCATTCTGCGACAGCTCCCGGCGGACCGCTTCTGTTCGAGCTTGCGCGATCCGGGTCTCAGCGACCTGAATTTCGTTGTGCGTCAGGTCCAGTACGATTCGCAGCTGGTTGATCACTGTGGCGGTGTTGTCGGTCATGCATTACTCCTGAGGTCGAGTGAGTCGGGTGCGCGGTGTGCGCCGGCCGGACGCGTGGCGGCGTCATCGGCGCCGGCCCGGCGACGGGCGAACCGCGAGATTCCGAGCAGGCCGCGCGATGCGGTGGTCGGTTTGCCGGCGCGGCGTTCGAGGTGATTACCGAGTCGGGACAGTACGGCGGCCACGAGGGGAAGAGCGAGAACGATCATCTTCCATCGGCGTAGCAGACGGCTGACGAGAATCCACATGGGATGAACCTTTCTTATCGAGCAGTCAAGCTGCGGCGCAACGCAGCCCGGGCGCCGATCACGGAGAGCAGACCGAGGGTCGCAACTGTGAACGACGTCGTGGCGGCCACGGCAACCGACAGCATGGTGATCGCCGCGAGGTCGAGAACACGCCGGACGCCGGGGAGTTCCACCAGGGAGGGGTGCCCGGCGTGGACGGGAGCTGTATCGATAGGCGACGGAGTTGCACCGTCAACGAACAAGGGGGAGAACAAATCTGACAAGATCTTGATCCAACTGTCTGGGGCGCGGACGCTCCTCGGACGAAGGGTGCCGCGGAGTCGATCGACCAACGACGCGGCGCGGAGGTCCGGCAGATGTGGCGCCGGAACCCCCGCGCTACGAGAAGGACTAGACGCCCGTGTGCCGATCGGTGTCCGTGTAGTGCTCGCGGCTACCCGACTTGGCAATGCCCCGGCTGACGATGTAGGCGATCGTCAGAATGACGATGTAGAACCAGGCGCGGTCCGCCCGGAAATAGTCCTCGTGTGCGTCGGTCGTCTGCACCAGATACGAGGCGATGAGGACACCGATGACTGCGGCGATGTAGACGAAGAACTCGGTGGTCTTGAACGCGGCCTTCGTCTCGGTGCTGCGGCGCTGATCGAGCTGAACGCGCGGACCGGAAGCTACGGCGCCGGTGTTGCTGTGGGTGACAGGATTAGGGGAGGTCATGGATGACTCCTTCAACGGGGTGCCCGGTATTGCAGATTCGGGTCACCATGTACGTCTCCTCGAATGAGGTGGACGTTGGTGAGCGCGACCCTCTGCTGGAGCGAACCCATACAACGCAAGTATACCCATTAGTAACTACAGTGCAAGTGTACGGTGTAGATAAGGGCTGCATAAGACGCGATCCGGCGTGGACGCGTCTCTTATGGTCGGTCTTGCATGAGGAGGCAGTGATGAGTGCGCGCACGGACTCGGACGAGTCGAATACCCCGAAGGACCGTCCCCGGATGCGAACTCGTCTGACCCGCTTGACCACCGAGCAGGTGCTGGCCACCGCCCTCGAGATCGTCGACCGCGAGAGCGTCGATGCCCTCTCGATGCGCCGGTTGGCGCAGGCACTCGACCGGGACGCGATGAGTGTGTACCGCTACGCGGAGAACAAGGCCGCACTTCTCGACGGTGTCGTCGAACTGGTACTCCGGGAACTCGTCATCGACCCGGACGCGCAGGACTGGACGCAGGAATTGCGGTTACTTGCCCACCGCTACCGTGACCTCGCACTCGCGCACCCCAATGTCGTTCCACTACTGGTGACCCGCCCCCTCGCGACACCACTGGGCTTACGACCCCTGGGCACGCTGCGTCCGCTCGAGGACTTCCTCGAACTGCTCATCCGGGCCGGCTTCTCCCCACCGATTGCGTTGCGCTCCTACCGGCTGTTCTTCGGATTCCTGCAAGGGCACATTCTCGACGAACTCCAGGAACTGATCGAGGACCCAGAAGAGTCGGAGGATGTTCTCCGGCTCGGACTGCACCGCCTGCCGCGCAGCAAATTCCCCCGGTTACGCTCTCTCGCTTCCGAACTCGCCGACTACGACGGTGCGCAACTTCTCGACGAGGGCCTCGATGTCACCATCGGCGGCCTCGAGACCCTCTTCCAGACCACCACCTCCGCAACCGGCACATGATCGGGCCCCGGCGATCCTTCCGCGTGTAACGACGCCCGGGGCCGGGCACTCTCGAATATGGGATCGAACGCACGCCGCCCCATCAGCTCGTCGGCCGCGACTCTCGGCGGTCGGCTGGTGCAGCTGGTCGGTGATCGCGACGCCGCCGGGTTCTCGTTCGAGGTATCCCGAGTATGCACCGAACCGCACCCCGTCGGAGAGCGGCCGGAATACGGCGATGTGATTGCGTGGGTTGTCGATGCCATCGTCGGCGTGGTCATCGCGCGCCTGGGCGCCGCGGGCCCAGGGGAGAGGTTCGTTCTCGACCTGCGCTTCGCGGACGGCGGGTACGTCGACGTCGACGCCCTGCCGGCATCGGCACGCTGGGTGCTGCGGACGGTGTCGGCCTTTCTCGCCGAGGATCACGCCGAGGTGGAGCGGTCGCTTGCCGACGAGCAACAATTCGACCTCACCATGCGCGCGGAAACCCTGGCCGACGCGGTCATCTGGCTCGACTTCGTCCTCGATGTCGACCTCCCCGATCCACCCGACGTCACCACCGCATAGGGAGAGTTTCCTGTGCGGAAAGCAGTTCCTGCGGGTCTCGGTCCAGGTTCAGGTCTGCCGGTCAGGCCGGGTGGTCCGCCTGTTCGTCGGGGTATTCGTGTGCGGTCAGGAGCAGGTGGTCGAACCGGGCGCGAAACGACGCCGGGAGGGTCGCCTCGGCGGCGAGGGCCCCGACGAAGCGCTCGGCCAGGGTGTGAAGTTTGATGTTCGTCTCCTGTGAGCGCCAGGTGAGGATGCCGAAGGCACGCTCGGAGGAGATGCCGTAGACGAGCATGAGAGCACCCTTCGCCTGCTCGATCACCGCCCGCGATTTCTCGAGTCCGGCGACGGCCTCGGTGAGCGCCTCGTTGAATTCCCTGAGGTCGGTCTCCAATGTTTCGGTGACGTCGATGTAGTACCCGGATGTGCCGATGACCTGGCCGTTCTCGTCGAGCATTCGATCGCCGACCACGATGACGTGGTGGATGCGGCGGTCGGTATCGATGATGCGGTGCTTGCTGCTGAACGGTTCGCCGGCATGGATCATCTTGTCGAAAAGTGCAGCAACCTGTGATTGATCGTCTGGATGCTTGTGGGAGAGCAGAATTTCGTTGGTGGGGATGACCTCACCCGGTTGGTAGCCGTGCATCCGGGCAACGGAGTCGGACCATTCCCAGCGCTCGCCGTCGAGGTAGAACCGGAAACTTCCGCCCTGTGGCGGTGCATTCGCGCCGAGGAGCTCATCTCTGTCCACAGCCACGCCCACTGCCCGCCGTGCTCAACCCTCGCCTCGATCCCACTGCCACAGTATGCCGAGCACCCATACCGGCGTGCACAGAAATAGTCCACACCGGTGTACCCGACGGCGTCACCACGCCCGAGAGCACGGTCACGAGACGGCTGGAACCGGGTGAGTGCTGTTCGTGATCTCCGCACTACCGCTTCCTGCAAGCCCCTGCGCTGATGATTAATCGCCGCTGTCCGGGGTACGCACGGCTTACGCACCCCGCCGGGCGCGGACCCAAGTCGTGTCTCGCCGCCCGCCGACGCCGAGGTGCGTGGGTGACACTCGGCAACTGTGGGTGAGGGAGATGAAGACCAGAGGTCAATTGGTGGTAGCCGTCGGCGCGGGATTTCTCCTGGGGCGGAGGACCGCGAAGCTCGCGAGTTCCCCGGAAGTCGCCAAACTGATCGAGACCATTCGGGGAGACCTGATGAGCTCCGCGAAAGCCGCGGCGGTCACCGCGGTCAGCTCGCGTATCGATTCGCTGAGCAGCCGGCTCCAGTCGAGCGGCGAGAACCCGGTGGGCGGCGTGGGCCAGGTGGCCGACACCAAGCGGAGGTCGAGCGAGACCCGCGACAGCCACCCCGCCGAGCCGGAAGAGAGTGCAGGAGAGGAGCAGGCCGAGGAGACGGGCGTTACCGACGAAGACGGCACCGAACCGCCGCAACAGGAGGAACAGCCGAGGCGCCCTCCCCGCGTCAGACGGACCCGGGACGCAAGCACAGCCAAGGAAATTCGGGAGTGGGCCGTTCAGCAGGGACTCGAGATCTCCTCGCACGGCCGCATACCTGCGAACATCGAGCACGCTTTCCGCGACGCCCACTGACAATCGAGCGAGGATGCGGCGGTACCGGACGGTGATGGTCGACGGCAGGCGTCGGATCCTGTGTGGCCTTGGGTTCGATTGCTTGGGTTCGATGCTGTCACCCCGTCGTTCGGCTCGGCGCGAACGGGGTACACGCAGTCCATGCCGGATCAGCAGATACCGAATCCCCCCGACCACTCGAGGCCCACCCGAGCGCGTGACGAAGAGGTTGCCGCTGCCGGCAAGCTCTCCGAAGCCCTCGAGACCGTAGAACGTGCGCGTGGACGTCTGTACGACTTTCACCAATTGATCGGTCATGCCGATCTGATGCTCGATGAGGCCGTCCAGAAGTTGCGTGAGTCCGGTCGCGACGATATGGCGGAACAGGTGGAGAAGGAGCTGATCGGCCGCAACGTCCTCAACGGTCGGTGGACGTTCCAGATCGTCGAGGATTTCGACGACCACTACTGGTCCGCTTTTCGTGAATGTGAGGCGATCGTGCGCAGCGAACTGTGCGACGAACGCCGGCACGTGTTCGAATCCGAAATGAAGGAATCTCGTCGAACACATGGGCATCCCCGGCACGACGCGCGACCGTAGCCGCACCAATTGGTTGCGATGCGCAACGCAACCCTCGATCCCGGCGGTTCCAGTACCCCGCTGGGGGGTTCGATCCGGCGGGGTACCGGGCCACCGCGCCGGGCAGGCGCGGCGACATCATCAACGGTAACCGTGTCGTGGGCAGTTCCGGGTGCGAGCGGTCTTCACGCGGAACCACAGACCGGGCCGAAGATCAAGCACTGATCCAGATGCTGTCGAGCGTGCGGACGCGGTGATCATCGTTACTCGTCACCGTTATCGCCTCGCCGCCTGCCCGCCACCTCCATCGGCGTACCCGACTCCACCTCGAGATGTATCGACCGGTCGGACTCGAGTGCGGCTATCCGCTCCTTCAGCTTTCGATTCTCGAGTTCGAGGTCACTGCTCTTGCCGGTCAGCCAGGGATCGTTCTCCCACCAGTTGATCCCGACCTCCTTCGCCGTCTCCAGCGAGGCGATGACCAACCGCACCTTGATCGTCAGCAGTTCGATGTCGACGAGGTTGACCTGAATGTCCCCGGCGATCACCAGGCCCTTGTCGAGTACCCGCTCGAGGATTTCCCCGAGATTCGTCGACTGGTGCCCGCCGCCCATGCCACCGGCGGGGCTCTGCGGGAGACGCCCGGAGTCGCCACTGGACAAGGTCATGACTGCCCGCCCGTGCTGTCGCAGGCGCCGCGGCCGTAGCGCCGGGTTCTGTGGTAGGCCAACAACTCTCCATCCAGCTCCAACACCACTTCGTACAGGGCGAGCAGGTCGGTCGAGGACGGGATGCGCCGATCCTCGACCACTTCCACTTCCACGGTCCACCCGTCGTCGGTCGGCATCACCGACGTCGCACCGAGCGGCTTCTTGCCCGTCAGCTGGGTGATGTCCCGCACCGCGACCTCGGCGATGTCCTGCGCCGGCAGTGTCGGTGGCTGCTCCTGCGCCATGACCTGCTCACTCCTTCTCCCGAGTGGTGGCCGCGCCCGTCTGGTCATCCGGTGGCGAGGTCACGCCACGCACCCGCGCCCGCGCGAGGTGTCGGCGTGACGATCAACGACACCTGCCCATCGCCTCAGCCCTCCGGCGTCGGGGACAGCACGAAGTCGTAGGCGGCGAGCGGTCCGAGCAGCCGCATCTCGACCCGGCCGTCCCACTGCTCCGCCAACGCTCCCACCGCCTGCTCGAGCTCGTCCTGCCGGGCAACCTCGACCAGGACCGCCACCTGGGCGGCATCCTCCTCGTGGGTGGGTTCGCGGACGTTGACCGAGTCGGCCAGCGAGTCGAGGGCCTCGACCACCGTGGCCGTATCTTCCTCCCGCTTCGCGACGATGGCGTTGGCCACGATCTCGCCGAGGGCCATCCGGGCGTCGCGGGTGGCGGCCTCCGGCTGGTCCCGGATCGTGTCGCGCAGGGCGCTGGCCCGCTCGTTCTCGCCGATCACCTCCCACAGGATGGCGTGTTCGACGTAGCGGCCCTTCACCACGTATTGGGCCTTACCCTCGAGTTCCTCCATGGCGGCGGCGAACTCGTCGGCGTGCGCGGTGAGCAGTTCGTCCTTCACTGCGTCGGTGTCGGTCAGGACCGCCCCGAACCGCAGCGGCAGTACCGGTGCCACCCGCGCAACACCGTCCAGCAGGTGGGCGTGGGCCTGGAGGTCCGCGGGTTTACCGATCGGCCGGTCCACCGAAATTTCACTGACCAGCGCCGCGATGTCGCCGTGTTTGATGGTGCTCACCCGCGAGTCGTCGACGCCGACCGCGTCGTCTTCGGTCTCCACATCCGCGGGCACGATGCCGTAGACGTAGACGCCGGTGGTACGCGGCTCTTCGGACGCATCGGCAGCCTGGTCCGACGCATCGGCCTGCTTCGACGTGGACATCACTTGTCCCCTCTACTGGATTTACGTGACACCCGCTCGCGCTCGGGCTCCTCTTCTCCGCCGCCGAGGAGGTCACCGAGTTTGTCGCCGGCAGCCTCGAGCGCGCCCTTGGTCTTCGACTTGGCACCGCCCTCAGTGGCGCCGCCCACCAGGTCGGACAGGCCCTTGGGTTCGCTGCCGATCTCGAGCCGATTCACCGCCTCCGCGAACCGCAGATACGTGTCGACACTGGCCACGACGATGCGGGCGTCGATCGTCAACAGTTCGATCCCGACCAGCGAGACCCGCACGTACGCGTCGATGACCAGACCCTTGTCCAGGATGGTGTCGATGACGTCGGCGAGGCTGCTCGAGCTGGGCCCACCGGTGGTCATCGGCGGGCTCCTCGCCTCGAGGCGGCGGACTTGGTGGCCGCGGTCTTGCGTGGGCGGCCACGGCGTGCCGGTGCAGTGTCTTCACCCGACGCCGCGGTCTTGCGTGGGCGGCCACGGCGTTTCGGCGGTTCACTCGCGGCCGCGGTCTTGCGCGGACGGCCGCGGCGTGCCGGCGCGGGCGCCTCGTCCTCCTCGGCCTCCTCGTCGACCGCTTCCTCACCCTCGTCCTCGTCGGCCTCGTCTTCCTCTGCCTCGGGTTCCTCGTCCTCGGCTTCGTCTGTTTCCTCCGGCTCCTCGTACTCCTCGTCCTCACCCTCGCCCTCGTCAGCCTCGGCTTCGTCTGCCTCGGGCTCCTCGTACTCGTCCTCTGCCTCGGGCTCCTCGGTCTCGTCCTCTTCGCCCTCGTCCGGCTGGCTTTCGTCCTGTTCGTCTTCCGTTTCCGCCTCGTCCTCTTCGGGCTCGACCACCTGACCGTCCCGGATTTCTCCGCGCCAGCCCTCGACGTCGTCGGGATGGAGGATCGACTGTGTCATGACGTGGCGTGCAAAGTGTTTCAATTCCAGCCGTGCTCGTCGTCCCTGTGCACGCCAGAGGTTTCCCGTCTTCTCGAACAATCCCTTCGGGTGATACTCGAGGATCAGAACGATGCGGGTGAGATCCGGGGTCACCTCGTGGAACGTCACCGCACCGTCGATGAACCCCTTGGCGCCCTTCGAGCGCCACACGATCCGCTCGTCGGGAACCTGCTCGAGGATCGTCGCTTCCCAGGTTCGGTGCGACAGGAAGATCTGCGCCTTCCACTCGAGCTTCTCGTCCGCTTCCTGCTCGACCCGTTCGACCTTCTTCATGAACGACGGAAAGTCGGCGAATTGGGTCCATTGGTTGTAGGCCAGCTGAACCGGGACCCCGACATCGATCGTTTCGACGATGTTGGTCAACTTCAGCTTCTTGCCTTTTCCGCTACCGCCACCACCACCGCCGGTGACCGCGTCCTTGAGGTCGGACGCCTTGTCCTTGACCGTCTGCTTGGCGCCCTCCCACCAGCCGCCACCGGTGTCGGACTCGTCCGGTGACTCATCGTCATCTGACTCATCGTCATCCGTTTTCTCGGAACCGGTGAGGGCGGCGAGCAGCCCTCCTTCGCCGCCGTTCTCGGCGTACTCGGTGAGCCGCCCGGAGGTGTTCGCCACCTTGTCCGAGACCGAGGACAGTGCCTTCTCGGCGACCGTGCCGACCAGCCTCTGCATTGCTTCCTGCAGCACGCTCGACGCGCCGTCCCCGTCACCCGGTGCGGCCTCTCGTAGTTTCTTCGCGGCGCTCGTCATCGCCATCACCTCCGTGCCCGTCGGACGGGCGCTGAATCAGTGGTGGCCTTGGCCCGTGTCCTGCGTTTGCGGGCAGGAGCCTCTTCGTCGTCTTCGTCTGACTTCGCGGTTGACTTCGCGGTCCGCGATCTGCTCGCGGTGGGCCGGGTGCTGCCGGAGTTCGAGGCCCGGCGGCGCGGCGTGGGCCGCTTACGGGGGGCCGGTTCCTCGTCGGCCTCGTCTTCGTCCGGCTCCTCGGCCCCTGCCTCGTCCTCGGCCCCTGCCTCGTCCTTGGCCGCTGCCTCGTCTTCGCCGCGCTCCTCGTAGTCGTCGGCCTCGTCTTCCTCGTCGGCGAGTTCGTCCTCCGGCTGTTCGTCGGTACCGGGCTGCTCGTCGTCCCGCGAGCGAGTGCGCTTCTTGCGACCGAATCTGCTCACCTTGGTGACATCGGTGACGTTGTCCGTGGCATCACCGACGGTGCCCGTGATCTCCTGGCCGCCCGATTGCAGCCGGTTGCTCAGCGAGTCGATGCGCTGGCTGGCAGCGGTGACCGCTGCCGCCTTCGCCGCGCTGACTAGTTCACTCCGGACCGTGTCGCCGAGTTTGGCGACCTCCGGGGAATTCGAGAGCATCTTGGTGCCGAGGGTGAGCAGCTCCCGCGGCCCGCCGGGGAAGCGCCCGGCCGTCCGGCCCCGGCGAGCATCAGTGCCAGCTTCATCCGGCGGGTGCGCCCCAGCAGATAGCCCGCACCGATCGCGGCCGCCATCTGAGTCTTGTTGTTCATCGTGGAACCCCTTTTTTGCCGAGTGGTCACTTAGCACCTCTCGCCAACCTCGGAGATGTGCCGCAGGACCGTTTCGGAGATGTGCCGCAAGACCGTGCGCGGTAGGGGTGCGCGTTTTTTGACTACCCCAACCCGGGAATACTCAATCACCATGCCGGTCGGCGACGAAGACACCCTGTTTCCCTGTCATGCGCGTAGCGATCGGCCGAACCTGAGACTGACTCGCACGGCACTGCCTCTCGGATATGTTGCCGTGCAGGCATTGAGCACTGTGCGGTCGTCGTGTGCCGCCTGCTCACGAAATCGGTACTGCCCGCCCGTCGATCAGGTCAGCCTGCGGCGGCCCGTACCGCCGCGACGATCGCCATGACAAGCAGGGCCAGCAGCAGGACCACGAGCAGTACCGGCCCGAGGAGGAGTCCGAGGGCCAGGAGGAGGAGCAGGGCGATCTTGGCCTTGGTGCTCAATCCGGAGGCCAGTCCTTTGATCGCCGCCCACACCGGATTCTTACCCGTCAGGGCGGCCCGAACGCCCTCGAGTCCGGCTTGCATGCCCACCCCGCCGTGCGCGACCTCGTCGACGAGGGTTTTGATCCACTCCTGGATCTTTCGTTGGATTTTGTCCGTCAGCACGGCGCCGCGGTCTCGCGCCGCCTCCAGCAGCCGGTGAAAGTGGGTTTTGAGCCATTCGATGGCGGCCTCGACCGACCGCGACACCATGCCCGGGGTGGTGTCGGCGGACCCCCCGCGGTCGGTGTCCTTCGCTGACGAGTCCGGTCGGCTTGGGCGAGTCGGTGCGGTGGACCGCGGGTGCGCGGACGTGCGCGGCCCCTCACCTCGGGGATGCGTGCGGGCCGCCGGCTTCGCGGTGGTGGCCCGCGCCGGCGCACGCCCGGAGGACTCCTCGCCGTCGGCGCGCCGCCGACGGGGTGTGCCCGAGGCCGACGCGGCGGCGGTGTCCGTTCGCTTCGGTCGTGGCGTCGGCTCCGCCGTCCGTGGGCTGCTGCGCCGCGAGGTGGCTCTGGTCGAGGTCGCGGCGGCCGGACGCCTGCGCGGCAGCCGCCCCGCCTCGGTTGTGGCGGTCGCCGCGAACCTTTTCGCCGCCGTGGATGCTCGGGCCTTCGGCTTGGTTTCGGCGGCCGTAGCCAGGCTGCCGGCGCCCGTGTTCTTGCCCGTGCCGACCGCGCCGCGACGGCGCGATGTGACCGGCGTCCGGCCGTCCGTTCTCGCTCGTGCACCCATACATCGCAAGTACCCCCGGGTCGATCCGCGGAAACCGGATTCAGCGCCGAACACTGCACCGACGCGACACCACCGTCGCTATTCGACCACTGGATCTGGAACTGCTCTCGGCTGAGACGGGCTCCGAGTCCCGGACCGTTGGGATGACCGAGTGACCGGTGTGGAACGTCAACCGAAATCCTTTGCGGGAGCACCATCCCACAGCAATTCGGTGACGTCGTGGAAGCAGACGAGCGTGACGGGGTCGTCGTGACGCTCGAGCACCGACTCGCTGACGAATGCGCGAACGGTCGAGCCGTCTCGATGCGTCAACGCGACGAGTTTCCCGGCGCTCTCCCGTAACTCGGCCACGGCCGACGGGCCCGGGGACGCCGTCTGCATCAGATCACCGATCAAGTGGTTACCGACCTCGTTCGGTGGATAATCGAGCATCCGCTCGAACGCCCGGTTCGAGTACACGACGACACCGTCGTGTTGCACCGCGAGGACGGGCACCGGCAACCGCTCGAGCAACACGAGAGCGGGTAACCGCTCGAGGTAACCCAGCGCGGTGTCCGGGTCCGGGCGTCGTCTCTCGTCCATATGTCGATCATCAACCTTCGTCGTCTTCCTTACAACGACCGGCGGCACCACCGCACAATAACGTACCTGACATTCGAAGCCGAGCAGTGCGCAATCGTGGCCGGTTCTCAACTACGTTCGGTAATCCGCTGCGCGATAACACTCAACCGGGTATTAGTCTCCTGGGAGAGTCTGCTGAGCAGCTCGAACGCACGGATCGCGTCGATGTCGAATCGCTCCATCAGCATTCCCTTCGCCTGCCCGATGACGTCACGTGAGGCTACCGCTGATCGCAGCTGCTCTTCGGTCCGCGCGGCGGTCAGCGCCAACGCGGCATGGGCTGCGAGCACCTCGCCCGCTACTTCCTCGTCAGGACCGAACGCGCTCGGAGTGAACGCAAACAGGTTGAGAGCTCCCATCTTTCCTTCCGAGGTATACAGCTGAAAGGACATCGAACTGAGAATCCCCACATCGACGGCGGCCGCAGCGAACTGCGGCCACCGCGGTTCCGAGCGAAAGTCCTCGCTTCGCACCACGAGGTTGTTGAGCGCCGCCGCCACGCACGGTCCTTGCCCGAGTTGCTGCTGAGCGTGGTCGAGCTTTCGGAGCAGCTCGGATGTCGGCGCAACGGTCTCGAATTTCTTGCCACCGGAGATGAGCAGAATGCCCGCGCACGTTTCGTGCGGCATCAGCTCGACCACTGCGGCGGTGACAGCGCGCAGGCGTTCGTCAAGGGTGCGCGGTGCGGAGAGACTGCGAGCCAGATCGGCCATGGTGCGACTGAGGTCCCCGGCGCTGGAATCGCTCATAACCGCTCCTCGGTTCGATCGAAAAGGATGACTGCAGGTAGCCACCCACACCACCATAAGCACCCCGTCTCCTGGGCCGAACCGGAAATGCAGGTTCTTTCCATTGGCGGGGAGTGCGGCGCTGTTTCGCTGAAGGGAACGGCACGTCTTTTCGCGGTGATCGGGGTGAAGCAGCATCGGTGCGCGTAACGCCGTGGCACCCGTTCCGCTGTCGCCGTGTCAGCGGTGCGCGTGGTGGTATGCGGTGGTGGCACAGCCCGGGCACAAGGTGAGTTCAGTGAAAGCCCAGCCGTTGATCTGTGCCGCTCCGGCCGCCGCAGTCCGATCTCCGGTACCGGTGCGGAATCCGTGATCGCACCGATCGCAGCGCGCTTCCCACACCCCGTCATCCGCGCAAATCATCACCGATTGCCCCTCCCTCGTCGAGCGAGCTCGATGCGGGAAGACCCTCAGTCCGCGCTCGCTGCACATGGAAGCCGAATACCCTTCACCGAGAAGGATAATCACCGAATCGACGCCCCCCGTCGGTCCACCCAGGACGGCCGTCTGGTCACCCGGAGGACGGTCCGTTGCTCACAGCCTCCCGGCTCGTGGCGCGGTCGTGGCGGTGTTACGGGAGAGCACGAACCCGAGCGCAACCATGGCGACACCGAGTACGAAATGCAGCCAGTTGTCGGCGCTGTTGACGGGCACGAAGTTCACAGCACTGTTCTGGTCGATGAGCAGGCCATAGATCCACAGGACGAGGTAGATGACTCCGCCGCCGACGAGGAACAGCTTCGCCGTGTCCGCTCGACGGGACAGCGCGATACCGGCAACACCGAACAACAGGTGCACGATGTTGTGCAGGATCGACACCTCGAACACGCCGAGCAGCTTGGCTTCGGAGTGGTGGCCGGCGAAGGTGAGCATGTCGTAGTCGGTGGTGACACCCGGAATGAAGCCGAGGACTCCTACCAGGAGAAAGACCGCACCGACGATCAGGGCGGCAAGTTGGAGTGGTGAACGCGTCGTTGATGACGCGGCCGGTCGAGTCATGGGAGTGCCTTTCTCGGAGGGTAGGGACTCGAATATCTGTTCCCGAGTGGTACCCCTGCACCCCACCGTGAAACAGTGACGGGAACAGCGGGCCGTGTTAGCGAACGGCGCGGTTGGGTACAGCGTAAGTACGACGTCACCGTGCCCGCGATCAGTTGCGATGGACGACGTGCACGTCCCGGCCAACTGTGAGGTACTCATGTCCACTGATGCGATCGTGCTCCTGAAGAACGACCACAAGGAGATCCGGAAACTGTTCCGTGACTTCCGCGGTGCCGGGCCGAACGCCCGCGTGGAGAAAGGTCGCATCGTCGACGACATCATCGAAGCCCTCACGGTGCACACCTACATCGAGAACGAGGGCATGTACCCGGAGGTGCGCGATCTCGCCCCCGACCTCGAGGACGACATCCTCGAATCCTACGAAGAGCATCACGTCGCGGACGTGCTGGTCGTCGAGCTGGCCGCCATGAAGCCCGACGACGAGCGGTTCGACGCGAAGACTACCGTCCTGATCGAGAACGTCGAACACCACATCGAAGAAGAAGGGCAGAAATGGTTCCCCAAGGTGCGAGAAGCGCTGGGACGTAAACAACTTCGGGAGATGGGTGCGCGGATGCTGGAGCTCAGAGACAAGGCACCGAGGTCTCCCGCCCGGCCGTCGGCCCTGAAGAAGACGGTCGACGCGGTGATCAAATAGCGGCGAGCGTGTCAGGGGCGGCACGGTGAATCCGACCGGACGCGCTGTGGGTGCAGCGAGGACCGTGTTCGTCCGGGGGCCGTTTCAGGTGGCCGCCGCGTTGCGGGGCGGCGTCCGGGTCTTCCATCCGCGTGGCCTGGTAGGTACCGGGCACGTCGAACTCGACTCCCCCTGGTGGACGCTGAAGACCGGAACACCGATCGACGTGGTGGCGAGACTGTCCGGGGGAGTGGGAACTCCGACAGGAGTACCGGACGTGCTCGGGCTCGCGTTGAAGATCCCGCTCGACCCGCCTGATACCGAGTGGGATCTTCTGCTGGCCAGCTCGGGCACCTCGGTGGTGACTCGGATTCTCCCGCTCCCTGCACGGGCGTGGAGCAGTGCCCGGTACAGCAGTCTGATGCCCTATTCGTCGAACGGAACGGACACCCGATGGGTCCTGGCCGTCCCGGTGGGACCGCATCCGGCGACGACCTCACTGGACGCGTTGAGGCAGGCCCTCACCGACGCGCCGCTGAGGTTCCGTCTGGACCTCGTCTCGGCGACCGGGCCGGCCGTTGCCGGCGGGCATGTCGAACTGACACGGGTGCAGGAACTGCCGGACGACGACCAACCCACCTTCGACCCGGTACTCCACTGTCCACCGGGGTTGGCGCTGCGCCCCGCCTGGCTCGCCGGGGTGCGGGTCGGCGCGTATCGGGGAAGTCGCCACGGACGCGGCGACCCGTCCCCGTAGAACCCGCCGGTCTGCGATCTCTCCACCTCGTGCGTTGTGCCGTGACTCGTTGTCTCCCACACTCGTTGGCAGCCCCGTCGGCTGTGGACTCAACCGGGGAGCCTAGCCGTCGTCGCGTCCGGACACGACGATGACCTGACTATCGAAGTACCCTAGGGCGAGCGAGAGTAACCCGCATCACCGCAATTGCTTTCGTCTCGAACGAGAGTCGGGCGACGAGGGCCTCGACACCATCGGCGGCGTCGAGACCCTCGTCCAGACAATTCACTTCACACGGTCACGTCATACCTGGCGCTCCCAGACGCGGTGGGACTTCATCAGCGCAGTGAGGCCGTCGAACAGTGCGGACGCGTCGTCGGCGATCACGATGCCCGGGGCCTCGGCCGAAATTCCGGCCGCTTCGAGGAGGCCGCGACCGGCGGCCCATCCCCCGATCGCCTTGCAGTGCCGGAACGCTTCGGTCAGCAACACCTGCACCCGCGGGTCCGACGCCGGCGCCGCAACGAGGATGGCGTCGAACTCCACCGATCGCATCGTGAGGAACGTCCGGGACACCGGGACGGCGCCCTTGCCCGACCCCAATTTGCCACCGTGCGGTCCGATGACGAGCGGCACCATACCGTTCTTGCCGATCATCTCGACCGCGTCGGCCACCTCGGACAGATCCGACTCGTCGTCGGCGACGATGCCGATGATCCGGCCGTCCAGCGGCCACTCGGCACCGACCTGTGACAGCGCGGGACTGGGCGTCGGAGCCGCGTCGTAGGCGACGGTCGGCGCGGGCGCCGGGAGTCCGAGACCCGCGGCCACCTGCTCACACAGTTCGGGATCGATGTTCGCGACGACCTCGAGGGCGCGCTCCTTGATCACCTGCTCATAGCACTTGCCCAGCTCGAACGTATAGGCCTCCGCGACGTGCGCCTGCTCGACCGGGCTGAGGCTGGCGTAGAACAGTCTTGCCTGCGAGAAGTGGTCGTCGAAACTCGCGGGGGCGGCGCGCAGTTTCGTCGACTCCGGCATCGGCACCGGCACCTCGACGAACGCCGTGTCCGCTCCGGCCAGGAACGGGCAACCTGCGTCGAGCGAATTCGGCCGATACGGCGCGACACCCGGATGGACTCCCGTCTGGTGCATACCGTCGCGCAGCATGTCGTTGACGTCGGCCTGGGGCCGATTGATCGGTATCTGCCCGAAGTTGGGCCCGCCGAGCCGGCTGATCTGGGTGTCGAGGTAGGAGAACAACCGCGCCTGCAGTAGCGGGTCGTCGGTGACGTCGATCCCTGGTACGAGGTGCCCGGGGTGGAACGCCACCTGCTCGGTCTCGGCGAAGAAGTTCGTCGGATTCGCGTCGAGCGTCATCAGCCCGATCGGCTGCACGGGGGCCAGTTCCTCGGGCACCATCTTGGTCGGGTCGAGCAGGTCGATGCCCTCGAACGTCTGGTCCGGGGTGTCCGGGAACGCCTGGATGCCCAGCTCCCATTCCGGGTACGCGCCGGACTCGATCGCGTCGGCGAGATCGCGGCGGTGGTAGTCGGGGTCCATGCCGTTGACGATCTGAGCTTCTTCCCACACCAGCGAGTGCACACCGAGTTTCGGCTTCCAGTGGAACTTCACGAGCGAACTCTCGCCCGCCGCGTTCACCATCCGAAAGGTGTTGACGCCGAAGCCTTCCATCATCCGATACGACCGCGGGATACCGCGATCGGACATGTTCCACAACGTGTGCGCGGTAGCTTCCGTGTGCAGGGACACGAAGTCCCAGAAGGTGTCGTGCGCGCTCTGCGCCTGCGGAATCTCGCGATCCGGATGCGGCTTGGCAGCATGGACGACGTCGGGAAACTTGATGCCGTCCTGAATGAAGAAGACCGGAATGTTGTTTCCCACCATGTCGAAAGTGCCTTCGCCGGTGTAGAACTTGGTCGCGAACCCTCGGGTGTCGCGGACGGCGTCGGCCGATCCTCGGGAGCCGAGGACGGTGGAGAACCGGACGAAGACCGGCGTCTCGACGTCCTTGCCGAGGAACGCCGCCTTGCTGATCGGGTCGGCGGAACCGTATCCGCGGAAGACGCCGTGGGCAGCCGCGCCGCGCGCGTGTACCACCCGCTCCGGGATCCGCTCGTGATCGAAGTGCGTGATCTTCTCACGAAGATGGTGGTCCTGGAGCAGGGTCGGTCCCCGGGTTCCCGCCTTGAGCGAGTGGTCGGTGTCGTACAGCCGCGCGCCCTGCGACGTGGTGAGGTGCTCACCTTGCTGGCCACGGGCAGTGTCCGGGCCTTCGACGGGTTGCCCGGTCGCGCTGCCCAGCGCGGGAGCCCGCTGATCCGGCTTCGGGGGCAACGGCTCAGTGGGTTCCGTGGGCTCGGCGAGCGTCGGGGTACCGGAACCGGGAGTTCCGGGGATGGGCGGGTTCTTTTTGGGCACGGCGTAGCTCCTCGCTGAAAATCCGTGGGATCGGCGCCGCATCGTGGCTGTACGGGCCGTTCTTCTCGGAGTGCCCAAACGTTCGCAAAACGAATCAGCGTTGGCGCAGCGCCACAACTTGTCCCCAATCGGAAGATGCGGTTTCGCGTTCGCATCCCAGGGCATAGCTACAACAGATGTCAACCACGAAGAAAGTGAGAATCCGGCGTTCCGCTGCGCCGGCAAGGAGTGAACATGAGTACCGAATCAGGCAAGCAGTTGCATGAGGAACCGCAGTCGGAGCGTGGCCCCAAGGGCTCGCGAGACGCGGGCCCGGACCAGGCCGGCGCGGGCCAGACGGACCGTAAGGCGGGTTCTCTGGACCAGGAGGAGGTCACCTCCTCCGGGGAGCCGGGCACGAACCCTGCGCCCGCCGGCGGCTCGCTGCCTCCCGGCGATGCGGAGCCGGCCACACCGCCGTACGACGGCCGGACGACCAGCACTAAGGAAGGGCGCCCGGAGCACGACGACCATGTGGACTCCAGCGGAATGCAGTCACCGAAACCCGGGGAGACCCCACGCGGCGCCGTGGCCTCACCAGCCGAGGAGACACCCGCCGCACAGGCCGCCGAGACCGAGGGCAGCGACTCCGGAGTCGGACCCGCGCATCAGGGAGGCGTCGGCAAAGCCGAAGACAAGAAGTGAGCTACTGCGGGTGCCGACGGCATTTCTGTCGTTTCGACGGCGGTGCGGCCGCACCGGCTCTCGATTCTGAACCGGTGCGGCCTGAGCCCTCTGATGATCCGGAACATCACAGCACCTGATGGCCGAATACCCAACGTCACAAGGCTGAACCCGACATCGGAGGCGCCCCCGTCACCCTGACAATCGAAGACGATGGTGCGCCAGGCTGCAGGCCCGACCCCGTCAGTTCGGGCCCTGGGCGTGCTTGCCGTCCGTCGGCGAAGTAACGGTCGCCGGCGGCGTCGGGGTGCGGCCCGCAGCTTCCTCCAGTGACACTCCGTTGGTAGGGGCGCTCGTTGCGCTCGTGTCGGTGCCGCGGTGGGTAGCCTTCTTCGCCAGTTCGCCGACCTTGTGCTGCACCTGTGGCGCCTTGTCCTTCACAGTCTCGGTCGCCTCGCTCACCTTCTCCTGCACGGTGGGGTTGTGCCAAAGTTCGAGGGACTGATGCCTCATCTTCTCGTAGGTCTGTCGGCCGGACCGAGTGCCCAGGACGAAACCCGCGGCCGCCCCCGCTGCGAAGATCAACACTTTCTGCATGACATCTCCTGATCGTTGTGTGGCACGAGCGGTCAGCCGAATCATCGTCCGAACGCCCACCTGGACAGCTTGCCCTCAACTGCCGAGCCCAAACCGCGCCGGCGAGGAGGTCCGAACTAACTCACATCTCATCTGCACGTAACCTACGCTTCCGTAACTTGCCGTAGCGTGACGTTATGGCGATTTCGGATGTCAAGATGTACACCCACCTGACCGAGGCCGATGTAGAAGCGCTCGGGATCGAGTTCGACGCGATCCGGCGAGACATCGAAGCTTCACGCGGGGAGAGTGATGCCCGGTACATCAAGAACGCGATCCGTTTGCAGCGGTCGCTCGAAATCGGTGGACGCGCAATATTGTTCGCGAGTCTGTTTCCGCCGGCGTGGCTTGCGGGGACCGCGATGCTCGGCACCGCCAAGATCATCGAGAACATGGAACTCGGTCACAACGTGCTACACGGGCAGTGGGATTGGATGAACGATCCGGAGATCCACTCGTCGTTCTGGGAGTGGGACATCGCCGGCCTGTCGGAGCATTGGAAGCAGACCCACAACTACGTTCACCACAAGTACACGAATGTGCTGGGGATGGATGACGACGTGGGCTACGGCATGCTGCGTGTCACTCGCGACCAGCAGTGGACGCCGTTGAGCGTCGGCAACCCGGTCTACAACCTGTTGCTGCAGTTGTTCTTCGAGTACGGCGTTGCCCTCCAGCACCTCGAACTCGGCAAGGTGGCAATGGGCGGTGTCGATCGTGAGGAGTTCGAGCGTAGGTGCCGCGAGGTGCTCGAGAAGGTCGGCCGCCAGGTGCGTAAGGACTACGTCGTCTACCCGGCGCTCACCGGTCCGGCCTTCCTGACGACATTCACAGCCAATCTGACGGCGAACGTGATCCGCAACGTATGGACGAACGCCGTGATCTTCTGCGGTCATTTCCCGGACGGCGCCGAGAAATTCACAACGAAGGACCTCGAGAACGAGACACGAGGCCAGTGGTACCTGCGGCAGATGCTGGGTAGCGCGAACTTCGAGGCCGGCCCGGTCATGGAGTTCATGAGCGGCAACCTGTGCTACCAGATCGAGCATCACCTGTTCCCGGACCTGCCGAGCAACCGCCTGCGGGAGATCTCCGTACGGGTGCAGGCGCTGGCCCAGAAATACGATCTGCCCTACACCACGGGTTCGCTGCCGGAGCAGTACTTCGAATCGTGGCGGACCATCGCCAAGCTGGCGCTGCCGAACAAATTCCTCACCGCCACCGCCGACGACGCCCCTGAGACGGCGTCGGAACGCAAGTTCACCGACCCGCGCCCGCAGGTCGATCCGGTTACGGGTAAGCGCCGCGGGTTGTTGACCGCGCTTCGCGCTCGTGCGGGAATCTGACATCGTTGGGGTGTAACTCGAACGCCGGCTGTGGTTCTCGCCGGCGCCCAGTGTGCGCCTAGGTGTTGTCCGCCGTCTTCGGAGTGGCGTTGCGCGTTTCCTCGAATGTTCTTGCCGTCACGGACCACGGCGGCGTCGACGTCGGTCGTCCCGCCGGGCCGGCGGGTGAGGGTGTAGGTGTAGGTGTGGCCGGAGTTTCCGCCCCACAGGTTGGAGTCGGTGGTCGTCATGACGACGCGGATACTCGGGATTTGTCGAACAGGTGGGTGGGTGTGCGGAACCTCCTCGAGGGCGGTCTACCCGTCGACTGCTGCGAGGGACAGCGTCCAGAGTCGTTGCGCCGATTCAGGGTTGAGGGCGTAGTCGGCGACTCCGACTCGCTCGGGTCCGCCCACGTAACGGACGGCTTGATTGCTGTCTTCGAAGTAGCGTCCCCCGATGCCGCGGAGGAGGGGTGACGTGGCGACGAACACGGATGTCGCCGCTCCCTGCTGTGGTGACTTGTACTCGGCGGTGGGGTCCGCGCGCAGGCTGTTGTACACGTTCTCGGGCAGATGTCGGGTCAAGTTGGTCCAGATCCCGCCGGGATGCAGCGCGTTTGCCGTGATTCCGTCGTGTGCCCGGCGGCGGGTCGCCTCGACTGCGAACAACACATTCGCGGTTTTGGATTGCCCGTATGCAAGCCACGGGTCGTACTCGCGGTTGTCGAAGTTGATGTCGTCGAAGACGATGTCGGAGCTCAGGTGTCCGCGGGAACTCAGGGACACGATTCGCGCACCGTTGGCGTGTGCGAGCGCGTCGTGAAGGGCGTTCGCCAGCGCGAAGTGACCGAGGTGGTTGGTCGCGAACTGCGATTCCCATCCGGACCTCGTTCGGCCGAGCGGGGTGGCCATGATTCCGGCGTTGTTGATCAGCACGTCGAGTGCAGTGCTGCCCCATTGTTCGGCGAAGCGGTGAACTGAGCTGAGATCGGCGAGATCGAGCGTCCGGACTGCGACACGTTCCTGACCGAGGGCGGTGTTGATGTCGTCGGCGACGCCGCGGCCGGCGTCCGGGTTTCGGACGGCGATGGTGACGTCCGCGCCGGCAGTCGCGAGCGCGCGAGCGGTCTCGAGGCCGATGCCGGACGAGGCGCCCGTGACGATGCTGCGCTTGCCGCGCAGGTCTATTCCTTCGAGGACCTCGGCGGCGGTCGAGGCCGCGCCGAAGGGACTGGTGATGCGGTGCTGTGTCATTGGTAGCTGTCCTTGTTCGGCGGCTGGCGTGACGGTTCGGGTTGCCTGGACGGCCCAGGCAAGTCGCCGCTCTACATCTGGTTGCTGCTGTTCCAGCCGACCAGGATCTGGTCGAGCACGATGGTTTCGGCGCGGCGGTCCTGCCGCTGGTCACGCTGACGGTCGTGCTGGCGTTGCTCCTGCATGTCGTTGTCGCGGTCGAGCGGGCTGTCGTGGGTGACTGCGGCGGCAACCGGCTGCGCGGCGTTCGGCGGTGCGATGGTGGCGTTGGCGGCACCGACCGGGACGAGGCCGAGTGCCGCGGTCGCGGCGGCGACGGCAGCCAGTCGCTTCCAGGAGGAGGTGCTGGTGGCGGAGTGGGTGATCGAGTGAAGCTGTGTGGTGCTCATGGCGGTAGGTGTTCCTCATCCGAGTGCCGCGGGCCCAGCGTCTGCGGCTATTCGAACGGTGTCGGGGAGGGCCGGGAGCGTTACACCGGCAGAACCCGGGATAGCTGTGATGTGCGTCACTCGGGTAGGCGGCCTTCGACACCGCGAGCAGGGGACACCGGGGCCGACCGAGCGCTCGACTCGACTTGATGGCCGGCGCGCGTCGAGTCCGGCGACGCTGGGTGCAGGTGCCGCCCAACCAGCAGCTCGGGCTACACCTGCACCCCACCCCTCGCGTGAACCGACTCGTGTGCCCGAGGCGTCCGCGTTGCCATGTGACCACCATGACGGCCGAGACGTTACCAGAAAACGGGCCGATTGGTTTGTTTTATTTGCGGAGGGCAGACATGTCGTCAGAAGTGGGTATCCGCCTGCTTTTGCTGCCAGAGTCCACACGCCGCGAGCGGGAAACCGAACCCGGGAGTCGTGAGTATCCGAGTGGTCTCGTCGTCAGCGGCCGATAGATCGAAGTAGCCCAATGGACAGCGCGCGTCAGCTGGGTTTCGTCGATCCCGAAGACGGCATCGACGTCCAGAGACAGGGGGCCGCAGGGACAGTGACCATTGGCTGGTCCCGCATATGTCGAGAGCACGTCGCGACCCTTGACGACGAACACCTCCGGATAGATCTCACACGCCATCGTTTCCTCACATTCGCGAGGTGGGTGCCTTGACCTCGTACATTCGCGTTCCTTCCGGCGAGCGCCGCGGGGTGCCCGATTGCCGTGTCTTCCGGACCTTAATGGGTATGCGCCGACAGTTCCGTGCCTTCCCCGCGTGTCGGGGCGGGCACACCGCGGGCCGCATGGCAGTTATCTGCGGTCCGATCGCGCCGGAGTTGGCTGTTGCAGCCGCCACCGATCCAGTACTCGCGTATGGCTGGAGGACCCCGCCACGACGGCATGCCGGCTCGGCAACAGGAATCGGCCTGTTGCAGAGTCGGCAGTGTGCGCTTTGCGGGGCGGTCAGGATGCTCGGGGCCGTGCCTGGTTGTGTGCCGGTATCGGCTTCCGTTCCCAGTCGACCTGCCGCGGTGGGATGAACGTGGGGTGCCGATCGGTTCCCATCTCTACTTCCCACTCACTGTGGTGGAGGAGTCGGTGGTGGAATCCGCAGAGCAGGACCAGGTTTCCCATGTCGGAGGGTCCCCCGACGGACCAGTGAACGATGTGGTGACCCTCGCACCATGATGGCGGCGCACCACACCCGGGGAACGCGCATCCTCGATCCCTCGCCACCAACGCTTTTCGCTGCCTCTTGGTCACTGTTCGAGTGGAAATACCGAGGTCGAGTGGCGCCCCGTTCTCGTCGAGCACGATCGGCGTGTAGATCGAATCGCAGCTGAGGAGCCGGGCTGCCCTGAGGCTCAGTGGCCCCATCCACTCGGTCCAGGCGACTCCGTCGACGGCGAAAAGCGACTCGTCAGTGGCGGAGGCATCGCGCTGTTGTCGCGCGCTGCAGTCAGTGTGGTCGGCGAGATCCTTGACGTTCACGTGAAGTGAGACGTGTGGCCGTTCGCCGCCTTCTTCGCCGGCGATCCCGGAGTCGAGGTAGCGGCGAAGGAGTTCGGTGAACCCGTCGGCTCGTCGCTGTCCGGGCGTGCGGCTGTCTTTGGTGCCGTCCTGCGCCGGTCGCGGCTTGGACAGTCCGGAGAGAGCCGAGAGCAGCATTTCGCCGGTCACGGCATCCAGGTCGCCTTTGACGGCGACGCGGCCGTTGAGTGTCTTGGACGCGTGGAATTCGTTGAGTTCGGTGTCTTCACTGGGCGGCGGGTCGTCGGATTCGAAGGTGCGTTCCAGTCTGGCGATAACGGCGCGCACTGCGTCCGTGTTGGCTGTAGGGCCGGTTGCGGCGAACAGCAACGCATTTCGGCAGTCATCCAACGCCTCGAGCGGCATCCCCTTGGGTGGCCGTTCGCAGAACTTCATGATCAGCGCTGCGTGCTCTGCCGAAATGTTGGTGTCGAAGTACTCGTCCGCGATTTCCGGTTGGAGACGCAAGCCTCGGCCCAACAGCACGATTCGCCCTGCCGCACCTACCTCGAGCAATGTCTTGGAGGCCAGCCACATCTTGGCGTTCGGAAACCCCAGCACATCAACCTTGCAGCGGTGGTCGACGGCACCGACGAGCTTGACGCGCAGGGCTTCGAGTCTTTGAATCTCCTCCGAGATACGAATGACCGATTCGAGCAGTTCCGCTTCGGCCAGACGCCACGCATCACCGACCGCGGTCGCCAAAATCTCTTCCGACAACGCCCCCTGGACATCTCCCCCGAGCCCCATCCGTGAATTCTAGTTCGAACACCCTTTCGAGTCAATGGTTTCAAGCCATCGGAATCGGGGCTGCGAGGAGGACGAGGATGCCCGCGACATCACAGCCGACGGCTGAGTGTGCTTGCCTCAGCGGCTCACCCGGGTCTCGCCCATCACCACGCGTAGGTCCACCGCGAACCCGGCCTACCGCGCCAGGAACTCATGGTCTCAGGCCGGTGTCTAATTCGTAAGCGAAAACGGCTGTAGCGCATGCCAAAGAGATTCGTCCAGTCCCCATTATCAGATTGCCGCCACGAACCGTCCTGTCCGACGCTTGCCCCGGCATCGAGGTCGCGGCAGCAGCCGATTGGATCGGTGTAGGTTCCGGACTCACTTGTCCGCTCGACCTGGGAATTTCGAGATCTTCCACGACACTTGTCTCGGAGTTTCCGCGGGAAGATGTCCCATTTCTGCGACTCCGCTCACTGCCGCCTCCACCCGGTTACGAACGATGAGCTTTCAGCGGCGAGGCCCACCGAATACGCGACGACGCCCGGGAGAGCAGCCACTGCTCGTCCCGGGCGTCGTGAACCTACGGTGGCGCCGGTCAGCCCACGGACATCGCATCAGCGGCGTCGACCGCGGGGTAGATGGGGTACTCCACACCGGACAGGTACTGGACAGTGCGCACCACCTGGCACGAGTATCCGAACTCGTTGTCATACCAGACGTAGAGGATGGCGGTGTCGCCGTCGACGATCGTCGCGTTCGCGTCGACGATGCACGCGGCGCGCGAACCGATGAAGTCACTGGACACGGCATCGGTTGCAGCGGTGTAGTCGAGGTTCCGGCTCAGCGCTCCGGTGAGCGACTCCTGGCTGAGATGCTCGAGCACCTCCTCCCTGGTGGTCTCACGACCCAGCTGAAGGTGGAGGATGGCGACGGATACGTCCGGAGTGGGAACGCGGATCGAGTTGCCAGTGATCTTGGCCTTCAGCTCGGGGAGCGCCTTGGCGACCGCCGACGCGGCGCCGGTCTCGGTGAGCACGAGGTTGAACGGCGCCGAACGACCACGACGGTCGGCCTTGTGATAGTTGTCCAAGAGGTTCTGGTCGTTGGTGAACGAGTGCACGGTCTCGACGTGGCCTCGGGACACACCGAATTCGTCGTCCATGGTCTTCAGCGGCGGGACGATGGCATTGGTGGTGCAGGACGCGCACGACACGATCTGCTCGTTCGGGTCGAGGTCGCGGTGATTGACGCCGTGCACGATGTTCGGGACGTCTCCCTTGCCGGGCGCGGTGAGCACCACCTTCGCGACTCCGGGGCGGAGGTGCTTCGACAGTCCGTCGCGGTCGCGCCAGATTCCGGTGTTGTCGATCAGGATGGCGTTGTCGATGCCATGCTCGGTGTAGTCGAGGCTCTCCGGGTCGTTGCTGTAGATGAACTTGATGACGTTGCCGTTGGCGATCAGCGTGTTGTTGTCGGTATCGACCTTGATCGTGCCGTTGAACTGCCCGTGGACGGAGTCACGGCGCAGCAACGATGCGCGCTTGGTCAGATCGTCGCTGCCACCTTTGCGGACCACCACGGCACGCAGGTTCAGCCCATTGCCCGAGCCGGCCTTCTCGATAAGCAGTCGAGCGACGAGGCGACCGATTCGCCCGAATCCGTACAGGATCACGTCCTGCGGCTGCGCGGGACTCGTCTGGGCGCCGCCGACCAGGTCGGCGAGGCTCCGTGCAACGAACTCTGGGACCGATGCTCCGTCACCGTTGGCGCGATAGGCCATCACCAGCAGTCCGAGGTCGATCTTCGAGGGCCGAAGATTGAGGTGAGTCAGCGCTTCGAGGAAGGGGAACGTCTCCTCGACCGACAGTTCATCGCCGCTGATCTGCCGGGCGAAACGATGGGTCCGCAGGATACTGATGACCGACTTGTTCACCAGGGAGCGACTGTGAAGCAGAATGGTCACCGAGCGTCTGCGGTGCAGGCCGCCGATGATCGGGATCATCGCCTCCGCGAGAGCTTCCTCGGAGTTCCACTGGGCCAGTTCCACTGTGCTCACTGCGCTTGTCTGCCTTCCCGGCTCATGTGGCGTGTCCTTAGGTGGGTTGCCGGCGAGCGCACACCGTTCCACCAGCGGTGACCTGGATCACCGGACCCGGTTTCGCGACTCGCGGACACCGGCGCGCCCGACGCACTCATCATATGGAAGCGTTTCGTCGGGCCGACAAGCCGGTCGCCGAAACGTCCGGCGGGACGAGAATCCGGCCATCTCGCAGGTCTGACGACCGACGAGTTGCCCGAGCGGTAACCGTCAGACAACAGGCCGAGGGTAGGAGGTGGGAGGGGCGGCGGCAGCAAGCAGGCAAGCTGCTGCTGCTGTTGCCGTCGGCGGCGGCGGTACTAGCCCCGCGCCATGTCGACGAACTTGGACAGGTGAAGCTGGTGCGCCACCGTGATTGTCGCGGTCGGGCCGTTACGGTGCTTGCCGAGGATGAGGTCGGCCTCACCGCCGCGGGGGTCGTCGCGTTCGGTGGCGTCGGGGCGGTAGAGCAGGATCACCATGTCGGCGTCCTGCTCGAGCGATCCCGACTCACGAAGGTCGGCGACCTGGGGGCGCTTGTCCTGTCGCTGCTCGGGACCACGGTTCAGCTGGCAGATCGCGACCACGGGAACCTCGAGTTCCTTCGCCAAAAGCTTGAGGCTACGGGAGAACTCGGAGACTTCCTGCTGACGTGACTCGACCTTCTTACCTGAGCTCATCAGCTGCAGGTAGTCGATCACGATCAGCTTGATGTCGTGTTTCTGCTTGAGCCGCCGGGCTTTTGCGCGGATCTCCATCATCGTGAGGTTGGGGGAGTCGTCGATGAACAGCGGCGCTTCACTGATCTCACTCATACGTCGAGCGAGCTTCGTCCAGTCGTCGTCGGTCATCTTGCCGGAGCGCATGTCGCCGAGCTTGATCTTCGCCTCCGCCGACAGCAGACGCATGACGATCTCGGTCTTGCTCATCTCGAGCGAGAACATGACGCTGGCCATGCCGTGCTTCACGGAGCAGGAGCGCAAAAAATCCATTCCGAGTGTGGACTTACCCACACCGGGTCGGGCCGCGACGATGATCATCTGGCCGGGGTGGAGGCCGTTGGTGATCTCGTCGAGTTCGACGAAGCCGGTGGGCACACCGAGGGAGATGCCGCCGCGGCTGGCGATGGAGTCGATCTCGTCCATCGTGGGCTGCAGGAGCTCCTCGAGGGGGACGAAGTCCTCGGTGGTGCGGCGTTCGGTGACCTCGAAGATCTCGGCCTGCGCGCGGTCGACGACCTCGGCGACGTCCTGACCGTCGGCGCCGGTGTAGCCGTACTGGACGATGCGGGTGCCGGCGTCGACGAGGCGGCGCAGGATGGCCTTCTCCGCCACGATCTCGGCGTAGTAGCCGGCGTTGGCGGCGGTGGGCACGGTCTGGGTGAGCGTCACCAGATAAGGCGCTCCACCGATGCGACGGAGCTCGCCACGACGATCCAGCTCCGCGGACACCGTGACCGGGTCGGCGGGCTCACCGCGGCTGTAGAGGTCCAGGATCACGTCGTACACCGACTGGTGCGCGGGACGGTAGAAGTCGCCGGGACGGAGCACCTCGAGCACGTCCGCGATGGCGTCCTTGCTGAGGAGCATGCCGCCGAGCACGGACTGCTCCGCCGCCATGTCCTGAGGTGGCTGCCGGCCGAACTCTTCGCCGGGCTCCGCGTCAGGCGGACCCGGGTATTCGGAACGGCCCCGATCGTCTACTACAGCCACTCGACCGACCTTCCCCATCACTGTTGCGCCACCCCGGAAAATGCTTCCCGGCGTTGGTGCCCCGAACTCTTTGTACTCGCCCCTACCGACAACCTTCGCAGGCTCTTCGCGGCAGCCGGCGTCGTGATCGCGAGACACGCCGGGACGACGTTAGGGATTAGCTACCCGGTGTTCAAACCAGCCTGTGTACACAGTTGGGGATAAATTGTGTAAACCGCTGGGCATCTTTGTTAACCCCATGGGGATAACCTGAGGATAAGTGCATATCACAATCCCAAAAACCCAGATCAGAGCCGTTTTTTGGTTTCTCACCACTGTGGATGAAAACCCGTTCGGCGTGTCTTTCACGTTGACGACTCGGGCGTGTTGAGTTGGTCGCCCCCTGCGTGGCAATATGATTCACCTCACAGATCGCCGGCGGGGCGGCTAACTTCCAGACACAGCTGGAAGCCGCTCTCCTGCGTGCTTCACACCGGTGAAACCGGCCTCGAGAGGGCGGCTGTGAGCCGGAATCGACAAGCACAGGCCCCCCACACGCCGAGGCGTCCGGGGGGCCTGTGAGTAAACGAGTCGACTAGGCGCCGACGACGTTCAGGTGGAACTTCGCAACCACGTCGGGGTGCAGGTTCACGACGATGGCGTGCTTGCCGGTCGCCTTGATGTGAGCCTTCGGCAGCTCCAGGTTGCGCTTGTCGACGACGGGTCCACCGGCGGCCTTGATGGCACCGGCGACATCGGCGGCGGTAACCGAACCGAAGAGCTTGCCCGAGTCACCGGCGGTCTTGACCGACAGCGAGATGTTCTCGAGGCCCTCGATGGCGTCCTTGAGCTCCTTGGCGTGGTCGAGTCCGCGCACGGCGCGGGCTTCCTGCGCACGACGGATGCCCTCGACCTGCTTCTCGGCGCCACGGGTGGCGACGATGGCCAGGCCGCGGGGCAGCAGGTAGTTGCGGCCGTAACCGTCCTTGACCTCGACGGTGTCGCCAGGCGCACCGAGGTTGTCCACGTCAGCGGTGAGGATGAGCTTCATGTCTTTCCTCCCTTTCCTTAGCGAGCCACGGTGGCGTAAGGCAGCAACGCCACCTCACGTGAGTTCTTGACGGCAATGGCAACGTCGCGCTGGTGCTGGACGCAGTTGCCGGTGACACGGCGCGCGCGGATCTTGCCGCGGTCGCTGACGTACTTACGCAGAAGCGTCGTGTCCTTGTAGTTGATCTGCGTGTTCTTCTCTTTGCAGAAGATGCAGATCTTCTTCTTCATTACCTTGTCGCGCAAGGGCGGCTTCGGCATTAGTTTGCTCTTTTCTGGATGTTCCGATCAGGTACGGATCAGAACGGGGGTTCGTCGCTCCCGCCACCAGAGCCTCCGAAGGAGCCGGACGCCTGCGGCGCGCTGCCCCACGGATCATCTCCGCCGGTGTTGGATTGCGGACGTCCGCCGCCCGATCCGCCGGAGGAACCGAAGCCACCGCCGCTGCCGCCACCACGGTTGGCCTTGTTGACCTTGGCCGTGGCGTACCTCAGCGAGGGGCCGATCTCGTCGACCTCGAGCTCGACGACAGTGCGCTTTTCACCTTCACGAGTTTCGTACGAACGCTGCTTGAGCCGGCCACTCACGATCACTCGCGAGCCACGGGTCAAGCTCTCCGCGACGTTCTCGGCTGCCTCGCGCCAGATGTTGCAACGCAGAAACAGTGCTTCGCCGTCTTTCCATTCATTGGTCTGACGGTCGAAGGTGCGGGGCGTGGACGCGACAGTGAAGTTCGCGACCGCGGCTCCCGCGGGGGTGAATCGAAGCTCCGGATCAGCCGTCAAGTTTCCGATGACGGTGATGACGGTGTCGCCTGCCATATGGTTCCTCCTGCAGAATGTGGAGTTCGGTTGGGCACGAGCCTAGGGCTGGTGACCGACAGAAATCACTTGTTGTGGCGCAGAACCTTCGTACGCAGCACCGACTCGTTCAGACCGAGCTGACGGTCGAGCTCTGCGACGGTGGCGGGAGTAGCGCTGATGTCGATCACCGCGTAGATGCCTTCGCTGTGCTTCAGGATCTCGTAGGCGAGACGACGCTTACCCCAGACATCGACCTTGTCGATCTTGCCGCCGTCCTGGCGAACAACATTGAGGAACGTATCCAGCGAAGGAGCAACAGTGCGCTCGTCCAGGCTGGGGTCAAGGATGACCATCAATTCGTAATGACGCATAAGACCTCATCACCTCCTATGGACTAGTGAAAACGGCCACGGACTGTCCGTGGCAGGAGGGTCGTTGCGTCAGCAACCTTTGCAGGTTACACGACGAGCCCCTGACCAGCGAAATCAGGCAAGCCGGTGTGACACCGGGAACCGCGGGGTACGCCGACGCGATGGCAGAAGAGAAGAAATTCCGACAGGGCGACGAGGTGGAGTGGAAGACCCACGGCACCACCACGTCGGGGACGGTCGAGGAGGAGATCACCGAGGACACCGAGGCGGCGGGCCGCACGGTGCGGGCGTCCGAGGACGACCCGCAGTACCGCGTCGTCAGCGACAAGAGCGGGCGGGACGCCGTCCACAAACCCGACGCCCTGCGCCGGGCGAGCGACTGACCTCCGCACCCGCGGCGTTCCGCTTCGCACGCGGAGGCCCACGCACCCTAATGTGGATTCATGCACATCGGAGCTCGGCAGCGGTCGCCGATCACGGCGCTCGTCGTCGGGTTGGCGGGCCTCTCCATGCTCGCCGGCTACCTGCAGAAGGCGCGGTGCGCCGGGGCTCCGTTCGACGGCGTCGGGCGATCCCTGATCTTCGACCGCATCAAGGACACGCAGGTCTGCTACTCCGACATCCAGTTCCTGTGGCTCGGACGCGACGTCAACCTGCACGTCTTCCCGTACGTCACCGGGGGGATCAACGCCGACGGCATCCTCACCGGCGGCACCGTGGAGTACCCGGTGCTGAGCGGTGTGCTGATGTGGCTCGGCGGCATCGGTTCACACACCGACGCCGACTTCCTGCTGCACTCGGCGCTGATCCTCGCCCCGTTCGGCCTGCTCACGGCGTGGATGCTCGGACGTCTGGCCGGCTGGTGGGCACTGTTGTGGTCGGCCACGCCGCCGCTGGTGCTGTACGCCTTCCACAACTGGGAACTGCCGGTGGTCGCGACGTCGGTGGCCGCGATCTTCGTCATGACACTCGAACGGATCCCCCTCCGTGCCCGAGCCGTCCTCGCGGCGGTGCTCCTCGCCGTCGGCTTCTGCCTGAAGGTGTATCCGGGTGCGTTCGTGCTGCCGCTGATCGCCTACGTCCTCACCCGGAACGGCACCGCCGGGCGGCGCTACGACGTGCGCGGCGCGGTGATGGTCGCGGTGGCTGCGATCTCCACCGTCGTGGCGGTGAACCTGCCGTTCGCCCTCATCTCCTACAGCGGATGGCGGGCGTCGTTCACGTTCCAGGAGAACCGTCAGGCCGACCTCACCACCAACTCCATCTGGTACTGGGGCCTGCGACCGCTGTTCGGGCCGGTCGCCGACGACGTCCCGCTCCCCGCGTACGACCAGACGGTGAGCCTGCTGTCGCCGCTCCTCGTGTGCGCGGCGTTCGCGATCGCCCTGCGTCTCGGCTGGCTGCGGTTCCAACGCGACGGCGCCTACCCGTGGATCGCCGTCAGCGCCGCCATGCTCTGCGGATTCCTGCTGCTGCACAAGGTGCATTCGCCGCAGTACACGTTGTGGCTGATCCCGTTCTTCGTCTTGCTGCGCGTCCCGTGGGGGCTCGTCGCGGCGTATCTGGTGGCCGACCTGTCGATGGGGATCGGCGTCTTCAAGTACTTCGGCGCCCTCGCCGCTCAGACCGACGCGTCGACGTTCGAGGTTCTCGTGAAGTTCGGGGTCTGGGGCCGCGCGGGACTGCTGGTGGTGCTGTTCTTCGTGTTCCTGCGTGCCGCCCAACGGCATCCGCCCGTCCGCGGGCGCACCGGTCCCGAGTCCGGCCGACGGCCGGTGCTGAAATCTCCCGAGCCGGTGCGATGAGCGAATCCTGGTTCGCGCACCCCACACTGACCGGACGGCACGTACGACTCGAACCGCTGGGCGACAACCATGTCGACGGCCTGGTGGACGCCGTCGACGACCCCCGCATCTTCCACTGGACGTCCGCCGCGATCGCCGACCGCGGCGACGCGGTGGCGTTCGTCCGCACCGCCGACGAGGATCCGACCCGCCTCGCGTACGCGCAGATCGACGTCACCACCGAGAGGATCGTCGGCTCGACGTCGCTGTATCTGATCGACCCGAAGAATCGCAGCCTCGCGATCGGGCACACCTGGTTGTCCCGTTCCGCGCAGGGCACGCTCATCAATCCGGAGGCGAAACTGCTGTTGCTGAGGCGGGCGTTCGAAGACCTCGGCGCGGTCCGCGTCGAATGGCACACCGACGAACGCAACGCCCACTCCCGCGGCGCCATCGCGAAGCTGGGGGCCGAGTTCGAGGGAATCCTCCGCAAGCACCGACGTCGCCGCGACGGGACGTGGCGCAACACCGCACTGTTCTCGATGATCGACGAGGAGTGGCCGCGCATCTGCCCCCGACTCGAGGCTCGAGTCGAGGGCTGACACGGTCGGGTCACGTCACACGACGGGAGCGGTGGCCGTCACCCTCTTCACGAACTCGACGACCGCCGAGCGCATTTCGGCGCTGCGCGGCACCACCCCGGACATCCAGAACGATCCGTGAATCAGCCCGTCGAAGCGGATCGCCTCGGTATCGACGCCGGCCTGCCGCAACGACTCGGCGTACGCCTCCGCCTCGTCGCGGGCCACCTCGTTCTCGGTGGTGAGCACGAGGGCCGGCGGCAACCCCTCGAAACCGGCGGCGCGACTCGGTACGGCGTACGGGTGTTTCGCATCCTCCGGCGAGGACAGGTAGTTGCTCCAGAACCAGTCGAGGTCCCCGGCGCCGATCACGTACCCCTCGGCGAACTCCTGCCGGGACGGGAGGTCCGCGTTCGGATCGATCACCGGGTAGATCAGCACCTGCCCCCGCAGGCGCGGTCCGCCCTCGTCCCGGGCCCGCAGCGCGGTGACGGCGGCCAGGTTGCCGCCGGCGCTGTCACCCATGACGACGACGTTGCCGGGGTCACCGCCGTAACTTGCGACGTTGTCGGCCACCCACTGCAGGGCGGCGGCAGCGTCGTCGGCGGCGGCCGGGAACCGGTGTTCCGGGGCGCGGCGGTACGTCGCGGCAACGACGATTGCGCCCGCGCCGTTCGCGACCGCCCGCGCCGGTTCGTCGACGACGTCGATGTCGCCGGCGACGAACCCGCCGCCGTGGAAGTACAGGACCACCGGGTGCGGTGCCCGGCCCTCCGGCACGTAGACCCGCAGCGCGATCTGCGCTCCGCCGCTCTCGTAGTGCGCGTCCTCCACCCGGGCGACGGGTTCGGGCGGCGCCTGCAGTCCGGCGAACGTCGCCACCACCGCCCGCGCCTCCTCCACGGTGCTGTGCTCGAAAGCTTTCAGCCCCTGCGCCTGTAGTCCGGCGATCAATTCTGCTGCGTGTGCGTCGAGTGCCATTTCGGTCTCCTTTGGTGGGGGGTAGGGGTCAGGACACGGTGGAGGCCGCGCGGGCCTCCGCCCGGGTGAGCGCGAAACCGGAGTAGCCGCCTGCCACTACCTCGTCGCACGTCGCCCGGTAGGTGGGGGCGCCGCCGAGGTAGACCATGCAGGCACGAGGCTTGCCGGGAATGTTCGCGCCCATGTACCACGAGTTCGTCTCCGGCAGCAGGGTCTGGTCGGCGATCTCGTTGGTCAAGGCACCCCAATCGCTTTCGGCCTGCGCGGTGGGCTCGATGACGTCGAGGTCGCGTCGGTCCAGGTAGTCGATCGCGTCGGTCGCGAAGTCGACGTGGTCCTCGATGGCGAGTGGCATGTTGTAGAGCACCGACGGCGACTGCGGTCCCGTGATGAGGAACAGGTTGGGGAACTCGTTGACCATGATGCCGAGGTAGGTCCTGGGTCCGTGCTCCCACTTCTCGGCCAACGGCAAACCGCCCCGACCGCGGATGTCCATGGCCATCAACGGACCGGTCATCGCGTCGAATCCGGTTGCGAGGACGATGGTGTCGACCTCGTAGACGCGGTCACCGACCCGGACTCCGGTCGGCGTGATCTCGTCGATCGGCGTGGACTTCACGTCGACGACACTCACCGAGTCGCGGTTGAACGCCTCGTAGTAGTTGGTCTCGAGCGGGGGACGCTTGGTGCCGTACGCGTAGCCCGTCGGCGCCAGCGTCGCGGCCTTCGCCGGGTCCTGCACCCGCTCGTGGATCCGGTCGCGGATGTAGTCGGCGATCGTGTCGTTGGCCTTCTTGTCGAACAGGATGTCCTGGTAGGAGTCGATGAACAACCGGAACCCGCCGGCGTTCCAGCGCTCGTCGAACGTGCGGCGGCGCTCCTCGGCGTCGACGGCGAGCGCGGACGGCTGCACCTGATTGAACGGGACGCCGAGGAAGTGGTTGCGGGCCGCGGTCCGCACGTCCGCATAGTTGCTCTTGATGTCCGCCAATTCGTTCGGGTCCATCGGACCGTTGCCGAGAGGGGTCGCGAAGTTGGGGGTGCGCTGGAAGACCACCAGTTCGGCGGCGTCCTCGGCGATGAACGGGATGGCCTGGATGCCGCTGGCCCCGGTCCCGATCACGGCCACCCTCTTGCCGGTGAAGTCGGCGCCCTCACGTGGCCAGTTGCCGGTGAGCAGCACCTCGCCGCGGAAGTTGTCGATACCGCCGAACTCCGGCGTCTTCGGCACCGACAGGTTGCCTGCCCCCGAGATGAAGTACCGGCTGCGCACGACGGCGCCGTCGTCGGTGCGGACCGTCCACACCGAGTTCTCGTCGTCCCAGTGCACGCCGACCACGCGGGTGTCGAACGTGATGTCTTTGCGCAGGTCGAAGCGGTCGGCGACGTGTTCGAGGTAGCGGAGGATCTCCGGCTGTCCGGCGAACCGCTCACTCCACTGCCATTCCTGCTGCAGATCCTCGTCGAACGAGTACGAATAGTGGACGCTCTCGATGTCGCAGCGGGCACCCGGATAGCGATTCCAGAACCAGGTGCCGCCGACCTCCGAGCCGGCTTCGAACACCCGTGTCGACAGCTTCATCGTGTCGCGCAGCTTGCGCAGGGCGTAGAGGCCGGCGAATCCGGCACCCACGACGACGACGTCGACGTCGGCAGAAATGGTCTTTGACATGCGTTGGGCTCCTCGGGACGATGGGTTCCGGCTGGAGTCGAGCGGGCAACCGGGGTATGCCAACGACAATGGCCCACGTCACATCACCCCCACACCGGGTAAAACACCCCCTCGGTTACCTGTGTTGTCCGTCACATTCGGTGGGGGTAGGTTTCGTTCCACACCTGGCTAACCGGACACGGGAGAAATCCACTGACTCGCTCGAGAGAACTCACGAGGTCGATGACCAGCTTCGTCGGCCGACGCCGCGAGATCGAGGAAGCCCGCGCACGACTGCAGCAATCCCGGCTCGTGTCGCTGCTCGGTGCCGGCGGCGTGGGCAAGACGCGGCTGGCCGAGGAACTCGCGGTCCGCTCCGCCCGCGCCTTCCGCGATTCCGTCCGGTGGATCGACCTCGCGCCCGTCCGCGATCCCGACGCACTGCCCTCCGCGGCCGCGGCCGCGCTCGGCGTCACCGACCAGTCGAGCCGTGCGGTGATGGACAAGGTGATCGACCAACTGCAGTCCCGGCATATGCTGATCGTCCTCGACAACTGCGAGCACCTACTGTCCGCGGCAAGCGAATTCGTCAGCACCGTCCTCGCCTCCGCGCCGGAGGTCCGGATCCTCACCACGAGTCGCGAACCGCTCGGGATCGCCGGCGAATTCACGTACCTCCTTCCACCGCTGAGCACTCCGGGTGACATCGAGGACTGCCGCGCCGCGGACATCGCCACGTTCGAATCGGTGTCGTTGCTCGTGGAGCGCGCGCAGGGCGTCGTCGCCGACTTCCGCCTCACCGACGCGAACGCCCCCGCCGTCGCACAGTTGTGCAATCAGCTCGACGGGATCCCGCTCGCCATCGAACTCGCCGCCGCCCGGCTGCGGTCGCTGTCCGCGTCGCAGCTCGTCGAACGCCTCGACCAGCGTTTCGCACTCCTCACCGGCGGTGACCGGGCGGCGATGCCTCGCCAGCAGACGCTGCGCGCCCTCATCGACTGGAGTTACGAACTGTGCTCGGACACCGAGCGGCTGCTGTGGTCGCGGCTCGCCGTGTTCCCCGGAAGCTTCGATCTCGAAGCCGCGGAAGCCGTCAGCGGGTTCGGTGCGCTGTCGGACTCGCCGGTCATCGACGTCCTCGACCGCCTGGTCGGAAAATGCCTTGTCACCGTGGACCGTTCGACCGAACGTCTCCGCTACTCGCAGCTGATGACGGTGCGGGAGTACGGGCACGAGCTCCTCGAACTGAGCGGGGAGCGCGACGAGCTGTACCGGCGACATCTCGAGCATTATTCGGAGCGCGCCCGCCGGTCGTCGCTCGACTGGTGCGGGCCAGGACAATCGGAGATCCTCGCGGGACTGCGGATCGACCACCCCAACCTCGTGGCCGCCCTGGACTGGGCCCTGCACGACGACTCGCAGCGGGCGGCGGCCGCGGAACTGGCCGTCTCGCTGCGGTACCACTGGATCGCGGGCGGCAACCTGTCCGACGGGAGGACCCGGCTCGAGCGGATACTGCTACGGCTCACCGACCCCACCCGGGAACGGGGCGACGTGCTGTGGGTGACCGCGTGGACCGCGCTGATCCAGGGTGACCGCGACGCCGCGCGCGAACACCTCGACGAGTGCACGGCGATCGCGACCGCGCTCGGTGACGAACGACTTCGCGCGCACGCCGACCACTGGGCGGGGATCCACGCCGTGTTCTCCGGCCGCCCCGACGAAGCCATCGGGCTGTTCCGTGATGCCATCGCCGTCCACCGCGCCGTCGGCGACACGGCCTCGGTGCTGACCGCGTCGTTCGAGATGGGCATGGCGCAGACCTACGACGGCCGGCTCGACGACGCCCTCGAGACGTGCCGGGACGTGATCGCGGTGGCGGACGTGCACGGCGAGAAGTGGAACAAGGCCTACGCCCTGTGGGTTTCGAGCGTCGCGTACTTCCACCTGGGCCGGGGCGACGATGCCGTCGACGCTGCCCAGCAGGCGCTGCGGATCCAGCGCGACTTCAAGGACAAGATCTGCACGGCTCTGTCGATCGAGGTGCTGTCGTGGGTGGCCACGTCGAGCGGTGACGCGAACGCGGCGGCCAGGCTGTGCGGCGCCGCGAAGGGTGTGTGGCATCGGCTGGGCACGTCCGTCGCCGCCTTCGGCCCCCATATCACCGACGACTCGCTGTCGTCGGAGCGCGACGCCGCCCGCATGGTCGGGCCCGACGAGTTCGCCCAGCTCGCAACGCCTGCGGTCCGGCTCACCATCGAGGAAGCCGTCGACCTCGCACTGGGCACCCCCACCGAGCGCAGGGCGCCGCGCGCCGAGGCGTCGCCGCTCACCAAACGGGAACAGGAGATCGCCGACCTGCTCGCCCAGGGCCTCAGCAATCGGCAGATAGCCGAGGCGTTGGTGATCTCGCGGCGCACCGTCGACGGACACGTCGAGCACATCTTCGACAAGCTGGCCGTCAGCTCCCGCACGCAGGTGGCGGCGTGGGTCGCAGCCCGGGCGCATCCCCCCGTCGTGGAGACCGGCCGATAGCCGGACCGTAACCGCCGGCCGCGCGAAAGGCACTGCACAGTCGGGAATCTCGACGGTCTATACTCCACCTCGTCGCCCACGGTCGTGGGCTCCACCACGGGGAGGCAACGCATGACGTCGCAGCAGCAGGACACCTCGGCGGACCACAGCGGGCCGCTGGCACCGCCGCCCGCCAGCAGTCTGCCGCTCGCCATTGTTGCGATCATCGCGTTCGTGCCGTTCGGCATCGTCGCACTGCTGCGCTCGCTCACCGTCCACCGACTGTGGGAGCGCGGCGAATACGACCTTTCGGTGCGCGCCGCCGCCGACGCCCGACAGTGGTCGATCCGCGCGATCGCCCTCGGCCTGTCGATCGCGGTGTTCGCGGTCGGGGCGGCGCTGGTGCTGTCGAAGCCCTAAACGCTGTGAGCGGGAGCCGTTTCTACCGGCGGCCGTGGCCGTAGCCAGGCGGGTAGCCACTGCGGCTGCGCATCGGGCGCCTGGTCGAGCACGCCGCCCGCAGGATCGTCGATGAAGCCGTACCGCACGAGGTCCTCGCCGGGCCGGTAGATCTGGCGGATGATCAGCGCGCAGATGACCACGACCGCAATGTCGCGGACCACCACCGCGGCGGTGAACCACTGCTCGGGGAGTCCCTTGTCGGCCACGCCGAGGTAGTAGAACATCCGCGGCACCCACACCAGCGCGTCGATCGTCATCCAGGCCAGCAGGATCCGCCGGTGCGGGAAGGCGAGCACGGCCAGCGGGACGAGCCACAGCGAATACTGCGGGCTCCACACCTTGTTGGTGAGCAGGAAACCCGCGACCAGCAGGAAACACAGTTGGGTCAGTCGCGGCCGTCGCGGCGCCGTCAGCGCGATGTACCCGATCCCGACGCACACGAGGGCGAACAGCATGAACGACACCGCGTTGAGGACGGTGGGCGCCTGACCGGCCGACAGGATCCCGTCGAACCCGGTCCAGCCCGTGAACGACGAGATGACGTTGTAGACGGAGTCCGGGTCGGCGCCGCGTTCGGAGTTGAGCCGGAAGAATTCGGCCCAGCCGCGTGGGAACAGCAGGGCGATCGGCAGATTGACCGTCAGCCAAGCGCCGATACCGGTCAGCGCCGTCACCGACCACTCACGGACCTTGCCCGTGCGCAGGCACAGCACCAGCAGAGGCCCGAGGAGGAGCAGCGGATACAGCTTGGCGGCACCACCGAGGCCGAGCAGGATCCCGGCGAGCACCGGCCGTTTCCGCGACCACGCCAGCAGCCCACCCGCCGCGAAAGCCGTTGCGAGGGGATCGAAATTCGTGAACGCGTGCACGATCACCAGCGGGGACACGGCGATCAGCGCGGCGTCCCAGATGCGGCGTCCGGCCAGAAGCGCACTCGCCCAGACGGTGACCAGCCACGCCAGCGCCAGACCGAGCGCGACGACGTTGAAATAGATCGCGACCTGCAGCGCACCGGGCAGCCAGTGCACCGCGTCCCACGACTTCGCGATCGTCATCGCGCCGTACTGGTAGAGCCCGGAGATCACCGGGTACTCCATGTAGCGGCGCTGGGTCTGGCCGTTGCCGGCGTCTTCCTCCCACCACTTCTTGTAGGGGAAGGCGCCCTCGTTCAACCGTTCCGCGCCATACAGCGGGACCGTGTCCGAGTAGCACATGGCGACGTACTGCCGGCTGCCACTCCAGTCGAGCCCGAGCGCGCCGTTCTCGCCGACCGGCGCCTGCTGGATGCACGGCGCCTTCGCGAACCAGCCGAGCGCGAGAAACACGATCGCCAGCAACAGAATGGCGCGCATCGGCGTGAAGAACCGGCTGCGCCCGACGACCGCATGCCGTCCGACCGGACCACCGATCACCCCGGAGAGGTCGGCGGTCAGCGGATCGGTGCGCCCGGGAAGGTCCCGCCAATCCGCGGAACGCCGATCCTTCGCCAGCGGCGCGGGCGAGACGAATCCCGTCTCACCCGCGTCGCTGAAGGCGTGCGCGTCAGGGTTGTCGGCCACTCCGCGAGGCTACCGGTCGCCGTTAACGGGCCGGAACCTGCTGCTGGGCGTTGCCATTACCGGCGTTCGGCGGCGTCGTCGTCTCCGGTTCCGCCGGAACCGCCGGGGCCGCGGTGGTGAGCCTCGGTGCCAGACCCGGAATCGGGATGGTGATCCCGGGCAGGATCTCGACCGGCGACGGCGTCACGACCACCGGCGGCACGAGCTCCGTCGGCAGCTGGAACGTGCTCGTCGGCGGCGCTGATGTCTTGGTCGGTGCCGGTGCCGAATAGGCCGGGATACCCGACTGGCCACCGATCGCACCCGGCTTCGGGAACTTCTCGACGTCGGTGCCCTCGAGGGCGCCGTCCATCGTGTCCTTCCAGATGTCGGACGGCAGACCGGAACCGTAGATCATGGCGCCGCTGCTGTTCTCCAGCGCCTGACCGTCCGTGGTGCCCACCCACACCGCCGTGGACAGCGACGGGGTGTATCCGACCATCCAGGCGTCCTTGTTCTTGCCGGTGTCACCGAGCTGCGCGGTACCCGTCTTGGCCGCCGACGGGCGTCCGCCCGCCAGGTTGTGGCCGCGCGAGTACCCGGCGATGGGTTCCATCGCCGACGTCACGTTGTCGGCGACGTCCTTGTCGATGCGGTCCTCACCGGTGTCACCGCCACGGTCGAGCAGGACCGTTCCGTCGGCGCTGACGACCTTCTGCACGAAGTGCGGCGGGTGGTACGTACCCGAGGCGGCCAACGTGGCGTACGACGACGCCATGTCGAGGACCCTCGACTGGTACTGGCCGAGCACGATGCCGTTGTTCGGACCGCTGCCGTCGGGCTCGGTCAGCGAAGGCCCGACACCGGGGATCTCCTTCGGGATACCCGCCTTGTGGGCCATGTCGGCGATCGCCTGCGGTCCACCGTCGAGTTCGAGCTCCTGACGGTAAAAGCTGGTGTTCAGCGAACGCTTCAACGCCTCGGCGATGGTGCAGGTGCCGCAGCCCTCGCCTTCGACGTTGCTGATGGTGATGCCGTTGACCGTGAGCTCCGAGCTGTCGTACATCTGTGACAGCGGGATGCCCTGATCCAGGGCCGCGGCGAGACCGAACACCTTGAACGACGAACCGGTCTGCAGTCCGGCGTTCGCGAAGTCGTACCCCCCGCCGTCCTCGCCGCCGTAGTACGCGCGCACCGCGCCGGTCTTCGGGTCGACCGACACGACACCGGTACGCAGGTTCTCCGGCTCACCCTCCATGTTGGAGCGCGCCGAATCCACCGCCGCCGCCTGGGCGACCGGGTCGATCGTCGTGGTGATCTCGAGGCCCTCGGTGTTGAGCAGCTGCTCGCTGATCCCCGCCTCACCCAGCTCACGCAGAACCTGATTCTTGATCAGGCCCTCCGGTCCGGAGTCCTGGTTGCCGTTATCGACCTGCGCGATCGGCACGTACGGCGGATACTGCATCACCGACCGGGCCGACTGCTCCAGCGTTCCCGCCGACACCATGCCGTCGAGCACGTAGTTCCAGCGCGCCTGAGCACCCTCCGGGTTGGTCTCCGGATCGAGCAGCGACGGCAGCTGGATCGACGACGCCAGCACCGCGCTCTCCTCGACCGTCAACTGGTCGACGGGCTTGTTGAAGTACGCCTTCGACGCGGCCGCGATGCCGTACGCACCACGCCCGAAGTAGATGGTGTTCAGGTACGCGGCGAGGATGTCGTCCTTGGACCACTCGCGGGCCATCTTCGACGAGATGACGAGTTCCTTCATCTTTCGCGTCAGCGAACGCTCGGAACCGACCATCGTCTTCTTCACGTACTGCTGCGTGATGGTCGAGCCACCGCCGGCGCTGTCCTTGCCCAGGACGTTGTCGCGGGCGGCACGCGCGAACCCACCGATCGAGAAGCCGGGGTTCGAGTAGAAGTCCCGGTCCTCGGCAGCGAGCACCGCGTCACGGGTGTGCTTCGGGATCTGGTCGAGCGTCACCTCGGTGCGGTTGCCCTCCGGCGGCACGACCTTGCTCAGCACCGACGTTCCGTCGGACGCGTAGATCGTGGCCACCTGGTTGGTCTTGAGGTCGCCGGGCCGCGGGACGTCCTGAACGACGTATGCCGCCATGAACAGCAGGATCGGGATGATCAGCCCCATCGCGACGCACGCGTACGCCGTCCGGCGCACGATCTTCCACCGCGACTTCTTCACAGCCGTCTTCTTTCCACCCTTCGGCGGTTCGCCACCGCGGCCGCCGCCGGTCTTGCGACCGTTCGACGGCGGAGGTCCCGGCGGGCGCCCACCGGGACCCGACTGGTTACGCGCCACCGGGGGCGCACCTGCAGGACGGCCGGGCGGCGGGCCCGGACGACGCGGCGGGGGACCCGGCGGACGCCCACCACCCTGCGGCGGCGGACCGGGACGACGAGGCGGCGGGCCGGGGGGACGGCCACCACCCTGCGGGGGCGGAGGCGGCATCCGACGCGGCGGCGAGCCGCCCGATCGGCCCGGTGGGGGCCCACCCGCAGGCTGTCCGCCGCGGGGTGGTGGACCTCCGGGGCGTCCCTGTGGCGGGGGGCCACTCGGTCGTCTCGGTCCGTTCGGTCGATCACCCGGGGCGTTGCTGCGGGGGGAACTCACGTACAAATCTCCAGTGGTTGTGGACCGGCTTCAGTCCTGCGTTACGTCTGTGGGCACTCTTCTGCCCGCGTCCGTGTTCGGGCGTGTCTACTCGCTCGCGGTACGACGGCTCGGAGGCCGCGGCCGTGGCGACGAACGCCTGGGCCGTTTCGGTTCGGGCACGGTACCGAGAACATAGGACTGGACCAAATGGTTCCAGCTGCAAGTCCGGCACACCTCGACCACGTGAACCGAGAACTCCTCCTGAGTGGACGCGAGACGCACCAACTCCTCGGCCGTACGAGCCGAACCCGACACCGGGCCCAACTTGTCACCGAAGACCCAGGAGACCAGAGTCAACTGCTCCTTACGGCAGATCGGGCACACCACATCACTGCCCTTGCCGTGGAACTTTGCGGCACGAAGCAGGTAGGGGCTGGCGTCACACACCTCTGTGACACCCGTCCTGCCCGAGTAGACCTCGGCCAGGAGTGACCGGCGCTGAAGCGCATAGTCCACCACCTGCCGCTGTATCCGCACGGAGACCAGAGTACGTGCGTCGCGTCCGGAGAGAAGGGGTCGGTCGAGTGACACTGGTCAAACACGGTTGCCGCACTACGATGCCGGTGTGGCCTCAGGACCGTCCTCGCAGACTCGCGCACGTGACCTCGATCGGGTCAACGCATGCAGCCAGCTCGACGCCGCGTACGCCGACGGGCAGCTCGGCGCCGACGAGTACCACGACCGCACCGCCCAGGCCATGTCGGCGAAGACACTCGCCGAGCTGAACCTGCTGATCAGTGACCTGCAACTGCCGTCGTCGATCACCGCACAGGCACCTGTCCGGACAGCGGGTTCACCCCGCCGGGCGCTGCGGATCGCGGTCGCGTGCGGTGCGGTGATCGCGGTCGGCGCGGTCGGTCTCGCGCTCACCGAGCAGGACGGCCCGGACCCCGTCGCCCCACCGGTCCCGGTGCAGGTCGACAAGCCACTGACCCAGCCGGAAGTCGAGGTGCCCGCGGTCGAACCGATCATCGTGGGCCAGGCGCAGCCCCTCACCCAGGACGGGATCTACGCCCTCTTCGAGCAGTACCGGCAGAAGTTCGGCGACCTCACCGTCCACGAACTGGGCTTGTACGACGAGTACGCGATCCTGTCGCGGACCGCCCCGGACGCGCCCGACAAGGTCGATCGGTACGACTTCCGCGGCGGGTTCAAGACGTCGGGGATCCGCACACAGCGCCTCCCCGGAACCGGTGAAGTCGACCTCGCGCAGGTAAACGTGCCGGCACTCGTCGCGCTCATCGCCGACGCACCCCGGCTGGTCGGAGCCCCGGACGGCACCATCGGGCACGTCCTCCTCGCCGACGGCGGCAAGGGACCGACGATCAACGTGTACGTCTACGACAAGGCCCAGACCGGCGGCGGCTACCTGCGGGCGACGCTCGGCGGAGACGTGTGGCAGGTGAATCCCGCGAACTAGCTCTAAGATCCACCCGTGGCCAGCCGATACCCACCGAACACGCGGGCACGCGACGTCGATCGAGCCAACACGTCCGCATTGCTCGACGCCGCGTTCGGCGACGGCCAGATCAACGAGGCAGAACACCGCGCGATGTCCGAACTCGCCGCGGAGGCGCGCACCCTCGCCGACCTCGAGGTCCTGGTCAGTGACCTGCAGCGACCCGCCGACGCACCACCGGACGCACGGCCCCCACGCGACACCGCCAAGCACTGGTTCCCGGCGGCCGTCGCCGTCGCCGCAGTGGTGGCGGCCGTCGGCGCCTGCACGCTCGTCGACAGCGACGACGCGCAGGCCACCGTGACCCCCGTCGCGCAGCAGGTCGATTTCGACTCCGTCCAACCGCTGGTCGTCCCGACGCCGAATCCCGTCACCCCCGAGGGCATGAAGGTGTTCCTCGACCGGTACCTCGCCAGGTTCGGCGACCTGATCGTCGACGACCTCACCCTCTACGAGGGCGGCCACGCCGGCCTCGAACGCGCGCTGCCCCTCGAACCGAACCGGATGGTGAGCTACGACTACCGCGGCGGCTTCACGCCGTCGGGAACCCCGACCACCCGGAAGGTCGACACACCCGTGTTCGACCTGTCGACGCTGAACCTCGACAAGATCGGCGGAACGGTCGTGGGTGCCCCGGTGAGCCTCAACGTCCCCGACGGAGAAGTCAGCCACATCTCGTTCGAGGCCGACGGCGACGGCCCCACCGTGTCGATCTACGTGACCAACGAATTCAGCGAGAGCGGACACATGGAACTCGCCCCGTCCGGTGAACCACTGAGCGTCTACCCCTTCGGCCGATAGGACGCAGATGCCCAGGACCACACTCGCCGGTATCCGCGCACGCGACTCCGACCGCGCCGACGCCTGCGGGATGCTCGACGCGGCGCTCGCCGACGGGCAACTGTCCGCGGAGGAGCACGCGTCCCGCACCTCCACGGCAATGCGGGCGAAGACGTTCGACGAACTCGACCGCCTCGTCGGCGACCTGCAGATCCCCAGCCGCCTCGCGGCCAGCCCCGTCGTGTCCCCGCGACGCCGCAGATCGTCGCGGCGGTGGGTGTACGCCGCGGTCCTCGTCGTCGCCGCGGCCGCCGTCGGCGGCATCGCCGGGGCCGTCGCGAACAGCGACCTCGGCCCGTCGGAGTCGGTGCCGAACCTGACCACCGGCGCCGGCCTGCACTTCTTCCTCGACGAATACCGCGCCGAATACGGCGACACCGTCGCCGACGAACTCGGCCTCTACCCGGCCCACGCCGTCTTCGACCGGCCGACCGTCGGCAACGCGCGGCAATCCGACTCCTACCTCTACGACGGCGAATTCGACGACTGGGGCAGCTCGTCCACCCGATCCGACGACGAGAAGTCCTTCGACCTCGGCACCGTCGACCAGGTCGCGATCGCACGACTGCTCGCCGGGGCACCTGAAACCCTGCACGTCCCCGACGGCGCGGTGGAGATCGTGTCCTTCCGGTACGAACCCGGGTCCGACGACGGACCGCCGACCATCTCCATCCACGTGAAGAACGCCGCCGGCCACACCGGACACATGGTCGTCGGATTCGACGGCGAACCGTTCGACATCTACCCCTACGAGGGCTGAGCGTTCGGGGTCGTTGACCGGCGGGTGCCACCGGCCGCCGGCCACCAGGCGTCCCCGGCGCCCGATGTGACATCCGTTCAGTCAGACGGCACCGGTGTGACATTCGGCGACGCGGCCGGCCACCCGGACCTGTGTTGAAAACCTGTGACGGCTTGTCTCATGTATCGAGCGCGCGTATCCTCCTATATATCGGTGCGATATAGTTTTGAATCGCATCACACGGTTAGGTCGGGCGACTCAGGGGGTGGACGTGCTCGAATTGGCAATTCTCGGGCTGCTCCACGAGTCACCCATGCACGGATACGAGCTGCGCAAACGGTTGACGGGACTGCTGGGTGCATTTCGCGCCTTTTCGTACGGGTCCCTCTACCCGACGCTCCGACGCATGCAGGCAGACGGTTTGATCGCCGAGGACGCAGGCCCTCCGGGGACCGTCAAGCGTCGCGCCCGCCGCGTCTACCAGCTCACGCCGATCGGTAAGGAGCGGTTCAAGGAACTGGTCGCCGACACGGGTCCGCAGAACTACACCGATGACGGATTCGGCGTTCATCTCGCCTTCTTCAGCCGCACTCCCGCAGAGGCGCGGATGCGGATTCTCGAAGGCAGACGACGCCAGGTCGAGGAGCGTCGTGAGGCGCTTCGAGACGCGATCGGAAAAGCGAGCGGCACGCTGGATCGCTACACCAAGCAGCTCCACCAGCTCGGTCTCGAATCCAGTGAGCGTGAAGTGCGCTGGCTCAACGAGCTGATCGCCGCCGAGCAATCGACAGCAACACCTAAGAAAAAAGGAGAACCCGACCATGGGTGAGAACAGCACCGCGGTGCGCGTGGCCATTGTGGGCGTGGGGAACTGTGCCTCGTCCTTGGTTCAGGGCGTGCAGTACTACAAGGACGCCGACGAGACGGCGACCGTTCCCGGCCTCATGCACGTCAAGTTCGGCAAGTACCACGTGCGCGACGTCCAGTTCGTCGCCGCGTTCGACGTCGACGCCAAGAAGGTCGGATTCGACCTGTCCGAGGCCATCTTCGCCAGCGAGAACAACACCATCAAGATCGCCGACGTCCCGCCGGCCGACGTTCCGGTGTTGCGCGGCCCCACCCTCGACGGCATCGGCAAGTACTACGCCGAGACCATCGAGATCTCCGAGGCCGAGCCCGTCGACGTCGTCAAGGCTCTGAAGGACGCCAAGGTCGACGTGCTGGTCTCGTACCTGCCCGTGGGTTCCGAGGACGCCGACAAGTTCTACGCCCAGTGCGCCATCGACGCGAATGTCGCGTTCGTCAACGCTCTGCCCGTGTTCATCGCTTCCGACCCCGAGTGGGCTGCGAAGTTCAAGGACGCCGGCGTCCCGATCGTCGGTGACGACATCAAGTCGCAGGTCGGCGCCACCATCACCCACCGCGTGATGGCGAAGCTCTTCGAAGACCGCGGCGTGCAGCTCGACCGCACGATGCAGCTGAACGTCGGCGGCAACATGGACTTCAAGAACATGCTCGAGCGTGACCGCCTGGAGTCGAAGAAGATCTCCAAGACGCAGGCCGTGACGTCGAACCTGACCCGCGACCTCGGTCCGGGCAACGTACACATCGGCCCGTCGGATCACGTCGGCTGGCTCGACGACCGCAAGTGGGCGTATGTCCGCCTCGAGGGGCGCGCCTTCGGTGACGTTCCACTGAACCTGGAGTACAAGCTCGAGGTCTGGGACTCCCCGAACTCGGCCGGCATCATCATCGACGCCGTCCGCGCAGCCAAGATCGCCAAGGACCGCGGCATCGGTGGACCCGTCTACCCGGCGTCCGCGTACCTGATGAAGTCCCCGCCGGTCCAGATGGCGGACGACAAGGCTCGCACCGAGCTCGAGGCGTTCATCATCGACGCGGAGTAATCCGCGCAGCAGCTCCCGGGCGAATGCACCTTTCGTCGTCTTCACGGCGATGAAAGGTGCATTCGCCTTTGTGTTCGATTTCTTGTCAGACCCTCCCTCTACGGTGACACCCAGGATTCATCGAGGGAGGCGTGATGTCCGACAACACTTTCGATCGAGAGATCGACGACGCCTGGACCGAGCTCCAGGACCGTCTGACCGGGTACGTGCACGCTATGGAGGACGACGACGAACTGGTGCTGCAGTCGCAGTACGACAGCGTCGACGACGGCCTCGTCGAGACCGCCGCGTGCGTGCGGTTCTTCGCATGGGCCGGCGACAAGGTGCGGTGCGAGGTGCCGTCCAACCGCTTCCTGCACCCGGCGCGGGCACTCACCGCCGAGGAGCACGATCGGCTGATCGAGCTCGGCTGGAACCGCCCCGACCTGTGCGAGCACGTCGACGAGGGCAACGGTTCCGCGTCGTACTACCTCGACGCCGACCGGGAGGACGCCCACCTGCTGGCGTCGATGACGGTCACCGTGTTCCGGGAGATCTGGGACCTTCTGCATCCCTCGTTCCTGAAGGCGATCACCGGTGGCCGAGGCGAGACCCCGGAGTTCGGCTCTGCTGACGTCCCGGCCCAGCTACGCGACGGCGCCGGTTTGCGCGACCGTGTCGACGCCGCGGTCGAATCGATGCTCGAGCAGGCACCGGGCAAGGACGCGGACGGCGACATCCTCGTGTGGGTCGGCGACCTCCCGACGTATGTGCGGGTGATCGAGGAGGACGCCCGCGTCGAAGTGTTCGCCCGCGTGGTCCACACGATCAGCGATCGCACACGCAGCGCGGAGGCGCTCGCCGACCTCAATCGCGAGTGGCCCGACATCAAGTTCCTGCTCGTCGTCGACAACGTGGTCGCCGTCATGCGCGTCGACGGGTCACCGTTCGTCGCGGATCATCTGGTGTCGGTGTTCCGGATGTTCGAGCGTTTCGTGGACACCGTCGACGACGCGTTCGCCGAAAAGCTCGGTGGCAAACTCAATTCCACACCCGGCGCCACGTCCTCGTACGCCGAGCACGAGTGCGAGGACGATTTCCCCGCCGCGCTCGTGACCCTGATCCACCTCGACTCCGAGAGCGGGCTCGACCCGGACGACGTGGCCGAGATCTGCGGACGCGACCGCGACACCATCCTCGAGTTCCTCCGGCTCTGCACCGAGCAGGAGATCGAGTGGCGCCACAACGCGGAACTCGCCCGCGACGAGGAGCCCGAAGAGGCCGACATGTGCGAGGACGAGGCGAGGGCCTGGGCCAAGACGAAGGAAAGCCTCCGCGCCGCGCTGCGGGTTGTGGTGCTGCCGAACAGGACTCCGCCACGCGGCGGGATTCAGAACCTCGGCTAACCGGGCAGCGGGATGATGACGCCCGGGAGGATTTCGATCTGGGTCGGCGCCGGGACGGGCGCGGGCACCGGCGGGACGGGCGGGACCGGGACGGCCGCCGGGGGCGGAACCTCGACGGGTGCGGGGGTGGGGGCACCGGGCGGCGGGACTACCCCGCTGGTGCCGGTTCCCGTTCCGTCGCCGCTGGTTTGGCCGGACCACGTAGGCACCCCGGCTTGGCCGCCGATCGGGTCGGGCCACGGGAAGTCTTCCCAATCGGTGTCTTCGAGGGCGCCGTCCATCGTGTCTTTCCAGATGTCGGACGGCAGACCCGAACCGTAGACCAGTCCGCCCCAGCTGTTGTTGATGGCGGTGGCGTCGGCCTTGCCGATCCACACCGCCGTCGCCAGCGACGGCGTGTAACCGACCATCCAGGCGTCCTTGTTCTCGCCGGTGTCCCCGAGCTGAGCCGTGCCGGTCTTCGCCGCGGACGGGCGTCCCCCCGCCAGGGCGTGGCCCCGCGAGTAGGAGGCGATCGGCATCAGTGCCTGGCTGATGTTGTCGGCCACCGCGGCATCGAGCCGACGCTCACCCGGGCTCGGCGCACGGTCCAGGAGCACGACGCCGTCGGCGGTCACGACCCGCTGCACGAAGTACGGCTGGTGGTAGATGCCCGACGCCGCGAGCGTCGCGTACGCGGACGCCATGTCGATCGGCCGCGACAGGTACTGGCCGAGAACGATGCCACCCTCGGGTTCGCCGCCGTTCTCGCTGAGCGTCTTGCCCTGCACCCCGGGGATGAACTCCGGGATCCCCGCCTTGTGGGCGGCGTCGGCGATGGCCTGCGGACCGTTGTCCAGCGACATCATCAACCGGTAGAAGCTCGTGTTCAGCGACCGCTTCGTCGCCTCGGCGATGGTGCACGTGCCGCAGGACTCGCCCTCGACGTTGCCGATCTGCACGCTGCCGACCGTCAGCGGAGCACTGCTGAAGCGGGCGGAGAGGGGGATGCCCTGCTCCAGCGCGGCGGCCAGGCCGAACACCTTGAACGACGACCCCGTCTGCAACGGCGCCTGGGCGTAGTCGAAGCCGGCGCCGTCCTCGCCGCCGTAGTACGCGCGCACACCGCCGGTGCGGGGATCGATCGACACGACCGCGGTCCGCAACCCCGGATCCTCCCCTTCGAGGTTGTCGTGGACGGCCTCGATCGCGGACTGCTGCGCCCGCGGGTCGATCGTGGTGGTGATCTGCAGACCCTCGGTGTTGAGGGTCTGCTCGGAGATCCCCGCATCCGACAGCTCGCGCAGCACCTGGTTGCGGATCAGGCCGTCGGGGCCCGGCGCGGAGTTGGCGTCGGTGGGGCGGTTGGACGGCGCGGTGATCGGGAATTCCGCTGCACTGCGGTCCTGCTGACCGAGCACGCCCATCGCGACCATGCCGTCGAGGACGTAGTTCCACCGGGCCTGCAGCTGGTCGAGGTTGGCCTCGGGGTCGAGGTAGGACGGGCTCTGGATCACGGAGGCGAGCACCGCGCCCTCGGCCACCGACAGGTCGCCGACCGGCTTGTCGAAGTAGGCGCGCGACGCCGCCTCGATGCCGTACGCGCCGCGGCCGAAGTAGATGGTGTTCAGATAGGCGGCGAGGATCTCGTCCTTGGACCACTCGCGGGCCATCTTGGTGGAGATCACGAGTTCCCGCATCTTGCGGTACACGTTCCGGTCCGCGCCGACCAGCACGTTCTTGACGTACTGCTGTGTGATCGTCGACCCGCCGCCCGCGCTGTCCTTGCCGAGGACGTTGTCGCGGGCGGCACGCATGAAGCCGGTGACGGAGAAGCCGGGGTTGGAGTAGAAGTTGCGGTCCTCCGCCGACAGGACGGCGTCGCGGACGTGCTGGGGAATGGCGTCGAGCGCGATCTCGGTGCGGTTGCCCTCGGGCGGGATCACCTTGGTCAGCTCGGTGGTGCCGTCGGCGGCGAAGACGGTGGCCACCTGGTTGGTCTTCATGTCCGACGGGCGCGGGACCTCGGCGCGGACGTAACTGACCAGGAAGACGACGAGCGGGATGACCAGCAGCAATGCGATCACGACCAGGCTCACCCGGCGGACCGTGCGCCACCGGTTGCGCTTCTTCGTCCCGTCCGGTGATGGAGTGGTCGTGTCAGCCGAACCGTCGTCTACGGGCGGTGTACCCCCCGGTTCGGAGGCATGGTTGCCCGTCGCGTCGTTGCCAGAACTCACTTCCACCCTCCCGGTCAGTTATCCGGTCACGGAGGATCATCGCACCCACCGGTACGTATGTTATGTGAAGGGCCTCGAGTGTGACGCGCGCCGCGCTAACGCTCAGCAAATATCCATACCGACCGTACTGTTTCAGCGCACCCGATTCCGGGCTACGATCGCCAGCCCCGACAGCACCAGGCAGCCGAGCAACACCAGCGCGGGGGTGACGCCGGGGTCGCCGCGGACGACCTCGACGACCGCGGCGATGAACGCCATCACCGTGAAGAACCCGAGGATGCCGATCAGAACCTCGAGCCGCTGCCTCTTCGCCACCGGATGCATGACCGACACCTTTCCCCTCGCTCCGCTCGACCGTTAACTCTTCACGCCGCCGGCCGTCAGGCCCGACACGATGCGACGCTGGAACAGCAGCACCATGATCACCAGCGGAATGGTGACGATCGTGCCCGCCGCCATGATCGCCGCGTATGGCACGACGTGCGGGTCGTTGCCGGAGAACCGGGCGATCGCGACCGTGACCGGTTCGGTGGCGTCGCTGGAGAGCTGGCTGGCGAGCAGGTACTCGTTGACGGTCGCGATGAACGCGAGGATGGCGGTGGTGAACAGGGCGGGCGCCGCGAGCGGCAACATCACCAGCCGGAACGCCTGACCGCGGCTGGCGCCGTCGATCCGGGCCGCCTCCTCGAGCTCCCAGGGGAGTTCCTTGAAGAACGACGTCAGCGTGTAGATGGTGAGCGGCAGGACGAACGAGATGTTCGGGATGATCATCGCCTGGTAGGTGCCGATCCAGCCGATGTTCGTGAACAGCTGGAACAGCGGGGTGACGAGGGCGACGACGGGGAACATCGACGCGCCGAGCACGATGCCGACCACCACGTACTTGAACCGGAACTCGATGCGGGCCAGCGCGTAGGCGGTGAAGATGCCGACGGCGAGGGCGACAACGGTGGTGATTCCGCCGATGATCATGCTGTTGACGACGGCCCGGGTGAAGTTGTTGCCGCTGCTCGTCGACAGGGCGTTCTGGAAGTTCTCGAGCGTGACGTGCGTGGGCCAGGGTGTGGTGTCGAACGTGTAGTCGGGGTCGCGGAACGCCGTCACCATCATCCAGTAGAACGGGGCGAGCCCCCAGACGAGGATGATCGCGACACCGATGTAGATGCGGGAGTTCTTGAAAGCGAACCGCTTCGAACGGTTGCGGCGGACGGGCCTGCTCGGGAGTTCGAGCTCCGGGGCGCGATGGGTCACGACTTCGGCCCCTTTCGCTGGGCTTCCTGAGTCTCGACGGCGTTGGCGCCGAGGAACTTCACGAGGACGAACGCCACCGCGAAGATCAGGAGGAACGTGATGGTGGAGAGTGCGGACGCGCTGTTGAACCCTTGCCGCACCTGGTCGACCACGAGGATCGACACCGTCGTGGTGGCCGGGTTGCCGCCGGTCAGGATGGCAGGGAGGTCGTACATGCGCAGGGCGTCCATCGTGCGGAACAGGATCGCGACCATCAGCGCCGGCTTCACCAGCGGGAGCGTGATCTGCCGGAACCGCTGCCACGCGGAGGCGCCGTCGACCCGCGCCGCCTCGTACACGTCCTGCGGGATCATCTGCAGGCCGGCGAGGATCAGCAGGGCCATGAAGGGTGTGGTCTTCCAGACATCCGAGATGATCACCGCGAATCGCGCGGGCCACGCGTCCGACGTCCACAGGATCTCGGTGCCGAGGAGGCGGTTGGCGATGCCGTCGTAAGCGAAGATGAAGTACCAGAGCTTGGCGGTGACCGCGGTCGGGATGGCCCACGGGATCAGGACCGCCGCACGCAGCAGGGCGCGGCCCTTGAACGTCTTGCCCATGATGATCGCCATCCACAGGCCGATCGCGACCTCGAGGCCCACCGTGACGACGGTGAAGAACGCGGTGTTCCCGACGGCCGACCAGAACTGCGAGCCGAGCGTGCCGGGCGGGCACGCCACGGCCACCCCGCTCGGGGAGGTGCACTGCTGCAGAATCCAGTGTGTGTAGTTGGTGAACCCGGCCCAGCCGCCCTCGACGAACATGCCGGTCGACGGATCGAGTCCCGCGTCCTTCTGGAACGACATCACCACTGCCCGGATCACCGGGTAGCCGATGACGACGGCCAGCACGGCCAGCGTCGGGACGACGAACAGCCACGCGCGGCGACTGCTCAGCCCAAAGCGTCGCCTGTTCTCGTTCTTCTCACGCGAACCGCGGCCGGGGTCGTTATCCCCGGCCGCGGGACGGGCCGGCGCTCCACTGGTGGTCCCAGTCGGAACGGCCATGTTCACTCCTGTGCTCTACGAGCCTGCGGACTGGATGCCGGACTGCATGTCCGTGATCGCCTGATCCACCGACTTCTCACCCTTGATGGCAGCGTAGGCGTTGTCCTGCACTGCCTTCGACACAGCGGGGTAGTACGGGGTGACCGGACGGGGGACGGCGTTCTCGATCGACACCTTCAGCGTCGGCATGAACGGGTAGGCCGCGATGATCTCCGGGTCGTCGTACAGTGCGGCGCGGACCGGGGGCAACGAGCCCAGCGCGATGATCCGCTGCGCCTGCTCACCCTGCAGGAAGGTGAGGAAGTCGCGGGCCGTCGCCTTGTTCTCGGAGTACGCGCTGATGGCCGCGTTGTAGCCACCGAGGGTCGAGGCACCGATGCCGTCCTTGCCGGGCAGCGGGGCGACCGCGAACTTGCCCTTGACCGCGGACGAATCCTTGTCGGCGGTGCCGTACACGTACGGCCAGTTGCGCAGGAACAGCGCCTTGCCGTCCTCGAACGCCTTCTGGCTCTCGGGCTCCTTGAACGTGGTGTCCTGGGCCGGGATGTCACCGTTCTTGAAGTTGTCGACCAGCACCTGCAGGCCGGCGCGGGCCTCGGGGCTGTCGACGGTCGGGGTCTTGCCGTCCTCGCCGACGAACGAGCCGCCGTACGCGTTGATGACCTCGGCGGTGTTCACCGTCAGGCCCTCGTACGGTGCGAACTGACCGGCGTAGCAGTCGATGTTGTTGGTCTTCGCGACCTCACACGCGGCGGCCAGCTCGGCCCACGTCTTCGGTGCCGCGGGCAGCAGGTCGCTGCGGTAGTACAGCAGGCCGCCGTTGGTGTTCTTCGGCGCCGCGTACTGGGTGCCGTTGTAGGTGGCGCTGTCGACCGTGGCGGGGAGGATTCCGGTGTTGTCCACCGCGAACTCGCCGGTCAGCGGCTGCAGCCAGCCCTTGGCCGCGAACTCCGCGGTCCAGGGGACGTCGAGTGCGACGACGTCGTAGTCGGACTGCTTGGCCTGCAGGTGCTGGACCAGGTCGTCGTGCGCCTGATCGGCGTCGTTCGACTGCTCCTTGAACGTCACCTGCTCGTCCGGGTGCTCGGCGTTCCACGCGTCGATGATCTGGCGGACGACACCGGTCTCGGTGGTGTCCTTGCCCTCGACGTACGTGATGGGTCCGCGACCGTCGAGGTTCTCCGACGTGGAGTCGCTGCCGCTGTCGCTCGAGCAAGCGGTGAGCGTGACCAGCGAGGCAGCGGTGGCAAACACCGCGGCGCGCCGGACCGCTCTCGAAATCTGAACCATGGAGTCTCCCCGTAGGTAGATGTGGATGAACCCGTTACCGGCACGACTGAACTCGCGGCACCGGCGCGGTGTCGGAACATACTGTGGCATGGAACACCGCAGAAGTCCGGCATTACCCCCGACCTGAATCGGTCAGGAACCGCTCTGGCCACCGCCGGATCAGCTCAGCCGGTAGCCCTCGGACGCCGAGAACAGGTGCACCTGGGACGGGTCGACGTGCAGTTTCACCAGGTCACCCTTGCGGGGCGGGTTCCGCCAATCGGCACGGGCCACCAACTGCTGCGTCTCCCCGTTGACGGTGCTGCGGCCGTAGATGTAGGCGTCGGATCCGAGTTCCTCCACCACCGCGACCTCCATCGGAATGCCGGTGGTCGACAGTTCCAGGTGTTCGGGGCGGATCCCGACGACCACCTGACGTTCGTCGCTGTCCGAGCGCAGCTGCCGGGGCAGCGGGATGGTCGCGTCGCCGAGCACGACCCCGTCGGGGGTGATCGGCAGTGTGAAGAGGTTCATCGACGGCGACCCCATGAAGCCGGCGACGAACACGTTGGCGGGCCGGTTGTAGAGGTCGCGGGGCGACGCACACTGCTGCAGCACCCCGTCCTTCAGCACCGCCACCCGGTCGCCCATCGTCATGGCCTCGACCTGGTCGTGCGTCACGTACACCATGGTCGTCTCGAGCCGACGCTGCAGCTGCGCGATCTGCGTGCGTGTCTGCACGCGGAGCTTGGCGTCGAGGTTGGACAACGGCTCGTCCATCAGGAACACCTGCGGCTGCCGGACGATGGCGCGTCCCATCGCGACGCGCTGCCGCTGACCGCCGGACAGTGCCTTCGGCTTGCGGTCCAGGTACGGCTCGAGGTCGAGGAGTTTCGCCGTCTCCTCGACCCGCGTGCGGATGTCGTCCTTCGCGGCGCCGGCGAGCTTGAGCGCGAAACCCATGTTCTCGGCCACCGACATGTGCGGGTACAGCGCATAGTTCTGGAACACCATCGCGATGTCGCGTTCCTTGGGTTCCTGGGTGGTGACGTCGCGGTCACCGATGAGGATCCGGCCGCTGTGGACGTCCTCGAGCCCGGCCAGCATCCGCAGCGACGTCGACTTGCCGCAGCCGGACGGGCCGACGAGGACCAGGAACTCACCGTCCTCGATCTTCAGGTCGAGCGTATCGACGGCCGGTTTGTCCGAGCCGGGGAACAGGCAGGTGGCACCGTCATAGGTCACTGTGGCCATGAACGTCGAAGTCCCTTCTACCCGGCGCCGCGCACAGGTGCGTGAGAATGTACCTGTTGACGCACTTTCTCACTCACCGCTGGGTCGGTGGATGATCGGTTCGCACAACCGCCGTCAGGCCTCGTCGCGAAGCCCCGATGACGATTCGGCCGAATTACGCTCGGTCCGAAACATGTTGGTGGCATTCATGTACAGGTTTCTCCACAGCTGGGGATGAATGTGCCGATGAATCGGCGCAGTGAATTCCGCGTGAACACCACGAGTCGCCGGCGCAACCGCAACGAGACCTCCTGCCGCAAGAGGCGCTTCGCGCCCGTGCGCGGTTGAGGAGTCTCTGGACTCGTCAAGCGCGCACGGGTGGCGGAGCCGCCTCGAACCGGTCCGGGCTGTCCACGACACCCGCGCTACAGGCGGTCAGGCGGGGTTCGTCGCGGGTCGTGCGCACCCGGACCCGGTCGGTGCCGTCCGGGTGCCGGACCAGGACGTCGGTGTCGCCGTCCGCGCGTGGGACCGCCGACAGCGGGATCACGTCGTCGAGTCCGAGCAGCGACCGCTCGGCCCGCACGGTGTGCTCGGCGAATTGCAGCACCAGGTCGTCGGTGCACCGGCCGCGGTAATGCTCGAGCACCACCCGTCCGCGATCGTGTTCGGCGACAATGTGTTCCGCGGACTCCGCGGTGACCCGGCCGTAGTAGATGCCCGACGGCAGGCACACCACGGTCGCGGCGAACCGGTCGCCGCCGACGTGCGTCGACTCCCAGACCCGTCCGTCGCGGTGGCCGAGACCGGTGACGACGGGGCGTCCGAACGACGCGCAGCAGGCGTCCTTCTTGCCGTGGGTGCAGACGAGGAACAGCGATTCGGTGGGGTCGAGACGTTCCCCGACTCCGGGTGGCAGGTCGATGGCGAGGTCGAGGTCCAGCAGCTCCCGGTCCTCGCGCACCAGCAGTCGCTCCGCCCAGCCGTCGGCTCGTCCGGGACGCACGAGGTAGACGTGACGTCCCGCGGCGACGTCGCGGCGCTCTCGGGTGCGGATCAGCACCGGACGCACCCCCGCTTCGGCGCACAGGGTGGCGAGCGCGTCGCCGAGGACCGGGTCGAGGCGGCTCTGCCGGAGCCGGTCGCGGCCCCACGGTCCGGGTTGCTCGATCAGCAGCCAGCCGTGCACCCGGGGCGCAGTGCCGCACAACGGCTCCTGGAGTGACCGGGAGAGCGCCGCGCAGGCCGGTGGCGTCCACCCCTCGGGCGACGTCGTCGTCTGCACGCTCACGCAACAGACTGTATAAGGTTAGGTTCGCCTATCCTCTACCCTCTTCGAGGTCGAGGTCCAGGATGCGTTCAGCCACGTGCTCCCCGAATGTCACCGACGCCCAATGGCAGGAGATCGTCGACGCCCTCACGCGACGCGAATTCGGGGCCGGACTGGGAGCAGCCGCACTGGCCGCACTCACCGCGGCATGCGCGCGACCCGACGCCGCAACCGGCAGCGACAGCGGCGCCCAGCGCACCGTCACCCACGCCATGGGCACGACGACGGTGAGCAACAGGCCCAGTCGCATCGTCGCCCTCGACAACCTGCCCATCGACACCGTCGTCACGCTCGGGACGACACCGGTCGGCGCTGCTCAGGCCGGTTCCGCCGACGCGCTGCCCGCCTACCTGGGCGGCGGACTGGACAGCACCACCGTCGTCGGGTCGATCGCCGAACCGAACCTCGAGGCGATCGCCGCGCTGCAGCCCGACCTCATCCTCAGCAGCAAGCAGCGGCACGGCGACCTGTACGACGCGCTGTCGGCGATCGCGCCCACCGTCTTCTCGGTGTCGCCCGCGGTCGACTGGCAGGGGACGCTGCGGCTGTTCGCCGAGGCCATGGGTGAGACGGAAGCAGCCGAGCAGAAGCTGTCGGCCTTCCACGCCCGCGCTGCCGCGTTGAGCGAAACCAACCGGGGCCGCACCGCGCACGTCATCCGCGTGATGGACGACGGTCTGCGCCTCCACGGACCCGGCACGTTCTCCGGTTCCGTGCTGACCGCGGCCGGCTACACCATCACCGGGCAACCGTGGGACGCGAAGAACGACATGTCCGAGATCTCGCTCGAGAACGTCGCCCAGATCGACTCCGAAATCGCGTTTGTCGCGAACACGTCCGCACCCGGGGAACTGGGGATCGACCCCGTCCTCATCGGGCAGATGGGGCCGTCACGACGCGACGGCGTCCGCCAGACCGACTACCGGGTGTGGATCACCGGCATCGGCCTCACCGGCGCAAACCTGATCCTCGACGACCTCGAGCGACTGTAGGCGGCTTCGCCGCCCGTGCGCGGTTGAGGAGTGTCACGACTCGTTAACCGCGCACGGGGGCTAGCCTGCCTTGGTGAGTTCCGACAAGATGCTGACCCGCATCGGTGGGCTCCTCCGGCAGGCGGAATCCACCGACAACCCGCACGAGGGCGAGGCCTTCATGGCCGCCGCCCAGCGGCTCGCCACCGCCTCCTCGATCGACCTCGCGGTCGCGCGCGCACACGCGGCAGGCAGGGAGAAGCGGGCCACTCCCACGCAGCGCCTGATCACGATCGGCGAACCGGGCAAGAAGGGCCTGCGGACGTACGCGCAACTGTTCCTGGTGATCGCCGCCGCCAACGACGTCCAGTGCGACATCGCCCAGACGTCGGCCGTCATCTACGCGTACGGGTTCGCCGGCGACATCGACGTCTGCGAGGCCCTGTACGCGAGCCTGCTGATCCAGATGGTCCGGGCATCCGACGCCTACATCAAGTCGGGGGAGTACCGCGGCGAGACGACGGTGCGGACGCAGGTCGAGAGGCGCGGACGCCGCCGCGTCGCGACACGGGTGCGACGCCCCGTCGCCGGTGTCACCGCCCGGTTGAACTTCCAGCTCGCCTACGCCGCGCGGATCGGGCAGCGCCTCGCCGACGCCAAGAAGGAGACCGAGGAGCAGGCGGTGTCCGTGCCGGAGTCGTCGGCGGAGACGGCGCTGGTCCTGCGCGACAAGCAGCTCGAGCTGAAGGACTACTATTCGGAGAACTCGCAGGCCCGCGGCACGTGGCGCGGAGGCCGGGCGTCCGCCGGACATTCGTCGAGCGCCCGCCGGGCCGGCGACCGCGCCGCCCGGACTGCACGCCTGAGCAACTCACCCGAACTGTCGACCGCCCGCAAGCAGATCCCGTCGTGAAGCGACCCCGCGACACCCAGCGGACCGCCGTGTACGACGCGGAAGCCCTCGTGCGCACCATGTTCGACCGCGCCGACGAGCGCGGGCTGCGCGTCGTCGACGTGATGGGGTCGCAGGTGACGCTGCCGGTGGAACGCAAGTTTGCGTCGATCGACTCGGTGCAGGACTACGTCGACCGGGTGCTCGCCCTGAACTGGGTGCGGTCCACGTGGACGCGGGCGGCCACGCCGGTTCACGTCCGCGCGCGGTCGGGCAACAAGGCCGCCCACTACGAAAGCGATTGCGCCACAATCGCTGTCCCCGAGCATCGGAACGGCAACGCCTGGGCGTTCCGCGAACTGGTGGTGCTCCACGAGGTGGCCCATCACCTGGATCCGTCCGACCCCGAGTACCCGACGGTCGCCCCGCACGGACCGGAGTACGTGGACCGCTACCTCACCCTGGTCGGGGAGATCATCGGCCCCGAGGCGGCATTCGTCCTGCGCACCATGCTCCTCGCGGGCGGGGTGCGGCTGAACTGAGGCACCTCAGGCGCAGGGGCGCAACCGGACGAAACGGATCTCACGGCCGGCCGCCCGGAAGTCGGCCGCGCTGCCGTCGACGTCGAAGCCCATGCCCCGGGCGATCCGCATTCCGAGTTTCGGATGCTCCGACCCGTAGTGCGCCATGAAGTCCGCACCGGTCTCGGGATCGAGGAATTCGGCTGTGACGGACAGTCGCCGGCGGCCCACCTGAATCCTCGCATTCGGCTGCGCCCGCAGGTTCCGGTACCAATCCGACTTGGGACCGAACCCGGCGGCCAGCACGTACCCGTCGCCGACGGCGTCGTGGTTGACCACCTCGAGCACGACCTGCCGCCGGGCGCCGGTCTTTCGCCCGACGTGTTCGAGGAGCAGGAATCTGCCGCCGAGGAGAAAGCCGAGGTGGACGCGGTAGAGGTAGATCGGCGCGCGGAAGAACGCCCGCCGGATGCCGGTGGGCGGGTCAGGCCTCTGCGTGACCTTCACACACCCAGTCTTCCAGTCCGCCGTGTGGTCGGGTGGTGATGCGTCCTCGTCCGTTTCGAAGACGATGGGCGGAAGGTGCGCCGACAACCGGGTGAATGTACCGCTTGGCGCATCTGGGGCGCCGGACGGTACATTCGCCCGCTCAGATCGTCCGCTCGGCGGGTTCGTTGTGCGCCCGACCGTCGCGCGAGCACTATGGATCGAGAAGGCCCAACGTCTACTCCGAGGAGCCACGAATGACTCGTCCAGTTCGCATCGGTGTCCAACTTCAGCCGCAGCACGCGCCCGACTACGGGCTGATCCGCGACGCGGTACTGCGCGCCGAGGACGCAGGCGTCGACATCGTCTTCAACTGGGACCACTTCTATCCGCTGTACGGCGACCCGGCCGGCGCCCACTTCGAGTGCTGGACGATGCTCGGGGCGTTCGCCGAGCAGACGGAGCGGGTGGAGATCGGCGCGCTCGTCACGTGTGCCGGCTATCGGAACCCGGATCTGCTCGCCGACATGGCCCGCACCGTCGACCACATCAGCGGCGGACGGCTGATCCTGGGCATCGGCTCGGGCTGGTTCGAGCGCGACTACGACGAGTACGGCTACGAATTCGGTACCGCGGGGTCGCGGCTGAACCTGCTCGCCGAGTACCTTCCACGGATCACCGCCCGGTTCGGCAAGCTGGAACCCGCACCCACCCGGCACATTCCGATCCTCATCGGCGGTGGCGGCGAGAAGAAGACGCTGCCGCTGGTCGGGCAATACGGCGACATCTGGCACAGCTTCAGCGACATGGACACGTACAAACGTAAGTCGGGGATCCTCGCCGGATACGCACGGGATGCCGGACGCAGCCCCGACAGCATCCAGCACTCCACGTCGTGGCCGGGGGTCGACGACGCGGCAGCCCACGTCGACGCCGGCGTCACCCTCTTCACCGTCGGTGTGGGCGGTCCCGACTACGACCTCGGCACGCTGAAGGAGGCCATCGCCTGGCGCGACGAGAACACCCCGCCGCCGCTGTCGGGCCTGGCCTAGGCGCTTCGCGCCCGTGAGCGGTTAACGAGTCTCTGCACTCGTCAACCACGCACGGGCGGCGGAGCCGCCTACAGCCGCTCGAGCACCATCGCCATGCCCTGTCCGCCTCCGACGCACATGGTTTCGAGGCCGAACTGCTTGTCGTGGGTGGTCAGGTTGTTGAGCAGCGTGGCGGTGATGCGGGCACCGGTCATGCCGAACGGGTGACCGAGGGCGATCGCACCGCCGGACACATTCAGCTTGTCCTCGTCGATCCCGAGCTCCCGCGCCGACCCGATCACCTGCACCGCGAACGCCTCGTTGATCTCGACGAGGTCGATGTCGGAGATACCCAGCCCCGCGATGGCGAGGGCACGCTTGGACGCCTCGATGGGGCCGAGACCCATGATCTCCGGCGAGAGACCGGACACCCCGGTGGACACGATCCGGGCCAGCGGGGTCAACCCCAGCTCCTTGGCCTTGGTGTCGGACATGATCACCAGGGCGGCGGCACCGTCGTTGAGCGGGCACGCGTTACCGGCGGTCACGGTGCCGTCCGGGCGGAACACGGGCTTGAGCTGGCTGACGGCCTCATAGGTGGTGCCGGCGCGGGGACCGTCGTCCTTCGTCACGACGGTGCCGTCGGGCAGGGTCACCGGGGTGATCTCCCGCTCGAAGAAACCGGCGCCGATGGCCTCCTCCGCCCGGTTCTGCGAGCGCACCGCCCACCGGTCCTGCTCCTCGCGGGTGATGCCGGTGATCTGCGCGACGTTCTCCGCGGTCTGGCCCATCGCGATGTAGGTGTCCGGGACCAGCCCCTCCTGCCGGGGGTCGACCCAGGTCTGCCCGCCCTGGGCCAGCTTCTCGGTGCGGGTCTGCGCGTCGGCGTACAGCGGGTTCTGGGTGTCGGGCAGCGAGTCGGAGTTGCCCGCGGTGAACCGGGACACCGTCTCGACGCCGGCGGAGATGAACACGTCGCCCTCACCGGCCTTGATCGCGTGCAGTGCCATGCGGGTGGTCTGCAGCGAAGACGAACAGTACCGGGTGATGGTGGTGCCGGGGATGAAGTCGTAGCCGAGCTGGACCGCGACGTTGCGGCCCATGTTGAACCCCTGCTCGCCGCCGGGCAGACCGCAGCCCAGGATGAGGTCGTTGATGTCGGTGGGGTCGAGGGCGGGCACCTTGTCGAGTGCCGCCTGGACCATCTGCGCGGCGAGGTCGTCCGGGCGCATGCCCTTGAGCGATCCCTTCATGGCGCGACCGATCGGGGAACGGGCGATGGAGACGATGACGGCCTCGGGCATGGGTAACTCCTACCGATTGACGTGGTGGACGGCAGTCGGTGCGGACCTGCAGCCCCTCAGTTCTAAGCATATGCTTATTTTCTAAGCGTTTGCATATATTGACCACGTCTGCGGTGCGGTGTCAACCCCCGGACACCAGCCGTTGTGCTCAACCGACAACGAACCGATCGAACTCGAGCCCCTGAGGACGTTTCTTGTACGAAACCCCGTCGATAGTGTTGTGGATCACACCACAACGAAAGGGCGGACGAAATCGTGTCGCACATCGGCTATTTCGCTTGGGACCTCGCCGCACAGCGCGGAGATGCGCCATGCCTGCGCGACGACCGACTCGAACTGACCTACGCACAGTTCGCGGAGCGGGTGGACGCCTTCGCCGCACAGTTGTCCGAGAACGGTGTCGGCCGTGGCGACGTCGTCGCGATCATGCTGCCGAACCGCACGGAACTGCTCATCGCCCTGATGGCCTCCTGGCGGATCGGTGCGGCCGCGACCCCGGTCAATCCCACGTTCACCGCCAGCGAGGCGGAGTACCAAATCGACGACGCCACAGCGGTTCTCGTCGTCAACGAGGGATCCGGCGCACCGACCGGTGGACGTCCCGTGATCGCCGTCGACGACATGGCGACCATCCCCGACCCCGCCTGGGCACCCGGCACCACCGCCTGCGGAGACGACCTCGCGTTGCTCATCTACACGTCCGGGTCGACCGGACGGCCCAAGGGCGTGATGCTCACCCACGACAACCTGCAGGTCATGAGTTCCTCGATGGTGCGGCATTTCTCACTGACCGCCGACGACCACTGCCTCCTGATCCTCCCGCTGTTCCACGTCAACGCGATCTGCGTCAGCTTCCTGACCCCGATGCTCGCCGGCGGTCAGCTGAGCGTCACCGGACGCTTCTCACCGGCCCGGTTCTTCGACGACGTCGCCCGCCTGCGGCCGACGTACTTCTCCGCCGTCCCGACCATCTATGCCCTTCTGGTCTCCCAGGACACCGTCGGCGACACCTCCTCGCTGCGCTTCGCGGTCTGCGGGGCCGCCCCGATCTCCAAGGAACTCCTCGAGCACGCCGAGCAGCGTTTCGGACTCGTCATCGTCGAGGGCTACGGGCTGACGGAGGGCACCTGCGCGTCCGCGTGCAACCCGCCGGACGGCCTTCGCAAGCTGGGCACCGTCGGCCCCGCACTGCCGGGGCAGACCATCGCGATCGTCGACGAGTCCGGGGCACCGGTGCCGGCGGGGGCAGTCGGTGAGGTGGTGATCCGGGGCGCGAACGTGATGCGCGGTTACCTCGGCCGCCCCGACGAAACGGAACGCACCGTCGTCGACGGCTGGTTGCACACCGGCGACGTCGGCCGACTCGACGAGGACGGCTACCTCACCCTCGTCGATCGCATCAAGGACATGATCATCCGCGGCGGGGAGAACATCTACCCCAAGGAGATCGAGAACGCTCTCGCCACTCACGACGACGTCCTCGAGGCGGCCGTGATCGGAGCCCCGCACGACGTGTACGGCGAGGTGCCGGTGGCATACGTCGTCACGTACCCGGAGACCGCCGTCACCGACGTCCTCCTGGCCGAACACCTCGGCAGCCGGCTCACGAAAGTCAAACTGCCGGTGGCTATTCACATCGTCGACGCACTGCCCCGCAACCCCGTCGGCAAGATCGACAAACCGGGACTGCGGAGTCGCCACCGGTCTGCCGCCGTCAGCTGATCCAGTAACACCCCACACCTCGGGACGCACCCGAGGCGATGCCCCCTACCCTCAGGAGCCTCCCATGGGATTCAAGACCGGGAACTTCCCCGAAGTCGACCCCGCCACCTTCCTCGACCTCCCGTTCCGCGACCGCCTGCGCGCCATGTCGACCCATTGGGTCGACTACGGTTTCGGAACCCCGAAGATGGTGCACACCATCTACATTCTCAAGCTGCTCGTCCTCTACCTCGGCGTCGGTTTGACGTTGGCGACGTTCACATCCGGCCTGAACGTCCTCGACGTGGGTGCCTGGTGGAACGAGCCGATCATCTACCAGAAGCTGATCCTGTGGACGGTGCTGCTCGAAGCGGTGGGTCTCGCCGGTTCGTGGGGTCCGCTCGCCGGCCACTTCAAGCCGATGACCGGCGGCATACTGTACTGGTTGCGCCCCGGGACCATCCGGCTCCCACCGTGGCCGGGGAAGGTGCCGCTCACGTCGGGCGACACCCGCACCGTCGGCGACGTCCTGATCTACGCGGCCGTGCTGGTCAACATCGTTGTTGCGCTGATACTTCCGGGGGTACATACGTCTTCGATCGACGCGGCCATCACCGACAACTCCGGACTCGTCCGCCCCGCGGTGCTGTTTCCGCTGATCGCGCTGCTGGTGCTGATCGGTCTGCGCGACAAGGTCATCTTCATCGCGGCCCGCAGCGAGCAGTACCTGCCCGCGATCGTGTTCTTCGGTGTCCTTCCGTTCGTAGACATGATCGTCGCGCTGAAGCTGCTGATCGTCTCGGTGTGGGTCGGGGCGGGCGTCTCCAAGCTCGGACACCACTTCTCGATGGTGGTGCCGCCGATGCTGAGCAACACCCCGTGGATGCCGTTCAAGAAGATCAAGCGCGCCCACTACCGCAACTTCCCCGAGGACCTGCGGCCGTCGATCGTCGCCGGTGGCGTGGCCCACGTGCTCGGGACGGTCGTGGAGGTGGTGACCCCGCTGGTGCTGCTGTTCTCCACCAACCGCACGCTGACGCTGCTCGCGGTCGTGCTGATGGTCGCGTTCCACCTGTTCATCCTGTCCACGTTCCCGCTGGCGGTACCGCTCGAGTGGAACCTGCTGTTCGCCTACGCGTCGATTTTCCTGTTCCTCGGATTCCCCGCCTGGGACGGATACGGCGTCGCCGACATGTCCTCGGTGTGGCTGACCGCGGTGATCGTAGCCGCCCTGGTGTTCTTCCCGATCCTCGGCAACCTGCGCCCCGACCTCGTCTCGTTCCTGCCGTCGATGCGTCAGTACGCAGGCAACTGGGCGTCCGCCACCTGGGCCTTCGCGCCGGGCGCCGAGGAGAAGCTCGACGAGCACATCGTCCGTCCCAGCAAGAACACGCGCACCCAGCTGCTGGCCACCTACCCGCCCGAGGTCGCGGACGTCGTGATGCACCAGCTGCTCGGCTGGCGGTCGATGCACAGCCAGGGGCGAGCGTTGTTCTCGCTGATGATGCGCCACCTCGGCGACGACATCGACACCTACTCGCTGCGCGAGGCCGAGTTCAGCTGCAACTCGCTGGTGGCGTTCAACTTCGGTGACGGTCACCTGCACAACGAGTTCCTGATCGCCGCACTCCAGCGGCGCTGCAACTTCGCGCCCGGCGAGTTCGTCGTCGCCTGGATCGAATCGCAGCCCATCCACAAGGGCACTCAGCAGTACAAGGTGATCGACGCCGCGCTCGGTGTCATCGAGCGGGGAACGTACAAGGTGTCCGACGCGATCAACGAACAGCCGTGGCTGCCGAACGGTCCCATTCCGTTCGACGTGCAGTGGACACTGGACGGAGACGGCTCGAACGTGCGGACGCGGGAGGCGAAGATGCAGAAGACAGATCTGGTGGTGCGGCCGTGACCACCGCAGTCGTGGTCGGCAGCGGGCCCAACGGGCTCGCTGCCGCGGTCCACCTCGCCCGGCACGGCGTCGACGTCCAGGTCCTCGAGGCCGCCGACACCATCGGCGGCGGCACCCGCTCCGGCGAACTCACCGTCCCCGGACTGCTGCACGACGAGTGCTCCGCGTTCCACCCGATGGGCGCCGGGTCGCCGTATCTGCAGACCCTCGACCTCGGCCGGTACGGCTTGACGTGGAAGTGGCCGGAGATCGACTGCGCCCACCCCCTCGACTCCGGTGAGGCGGGATTGCTGCACCGGTCGGTCGCGGCCACCGCCGCCGGACTCGGCGACGACGGCGCGCGCTGGCAGCGCATGTTCGGCGGACTCGCCGACGGCTTCGACGACCTCGCCGCCGACCTCATGCGTCCGATCGCGAACGTGCCCCGGCACCCGCTGCGGCTCGCGAGCTTCGGGCCCCGGGCCCTGCTCCCGGCCGCGGTGACGGCCCGCTGGTGGCGCACCGACAAGGCGCGAGCACTGTTCGGCGGCGCCGCCGCCCACGCCTACTACCGCCTCGACCGGCCCGCGACGTCCGCGGTCGGGATGATGATCATCGCCGCCGGGCACCGCTACGGGTGGCCGGTCGCCGAGGGCGGATCGCAGTCGATCACCGGTGCACTCGCTGCCCTGCTGACCGACCGGGGCGGCAAGATCACCACCGGTGTCCACGTCCGCGAGTGGAACGAACTCCCGCCCGCCGACGTCGTCCTGCTGGACGTCGCGCCGTCCGCCGCGCTCGGCATCCTGGGCGCCCGCCTGCCCGACCGGGTGGCCCGTGCGTACCGGCGATTCAAGCACGCGCCCGCCGCGTTCAAGGTCGACTTCGCCATCCAGGGCGGGGTGCCGTGGGCCGATCCCGAATGCGGACGCGCCGGAACCGTCCACCTGGGTGGCAGTTTCGCCGAGATCGCGGCCGCTGAGCGTGACGTCGCGGCGGGGCGGATGCCGGAGCGGCCGTTCGTGCTCCTCGGTCAGCAGTACCTCGCCGATCCCGGTCGGTCGAACGGCGATCTGCACCCGCTGTACGCGTACGCCCATGTCCCACACGGCTACACGGGCGACGCGACGGAGGCGATCACCGCACAGATCGAGCGATTCGCGCCCGGCTTCCGGCAGCGCATCGTCGCCACGGTCAGCAGCGGACCGGCGCGTCTGGCCGCGTCGAATCCCAATTACGTCGGCGGCGACATCATCGGCGGCGCCAACACCGAAACGCAGGTGGTGCTGCGCCCGCGCATCGCCCTCGACCCGTACAGCACCGGGATCCCCGGCACGTACCTGTGTTCGGCCTCCACACCGCCCGGCGCCGGGGCACACGGGATGTGCGGGTACAACGCGGCGCAATCGGCTCTGCGCTATCTGCGAAAGGGAGGAGGGGACGTGCTGTGAGCAGTCCCGCCCCCGGCGACCGCGGCGCCGGTGCCAGGCGCCGCATGGCGCGGGTGCCCGCGATGGCGGAGGCCGAGGTCCTCGACATCGTCGCCGGCGTCGCCCGGAAACTCGATGCGCGGCAGGCGGAGATCACCCGCACGATGAGCGCGCTGCTCGCACACGAGATCGACCAACTCGACGAAGACCCGCAACTCGTCGAACTGCTCGAGGCGAGCGTGAACGGCAACGTCTCGACGATCGTGCACGTCCTCGCCAACGACATTCCCGTCGATCACTTGCAGCCCACCACCGCCGCCGTGGAGTATGCGCTGCGACTGGCGCAACGCGACGTGTCGTCGAACTCGCTGGTCCGCGCGTATCACATGGGCCAGGACGACCTCATCAAGATCTGCTACGACGAAGTCAGCGCCCTCCAACTGTCCGGACCGCTGACCCTCGCTGTGCTCAAACATATTTCGGAGGTCGTGTACAGCTACATCGACTGGATCACCCTTTACGTGTTCGACGCCTACGAGCAGGAACGCCGGCGGTGGCTGGGTGCCCGCGGCAACGTCCACTCGTCGACCATCCACACCCTCCTCACCGGAACGGGCAACGACGGCTCCGCGTTCGAGGCCGAGACCCACTACCGGCTCGAGCAGACGCACGTCGCGATGATCCTGTGGTCCACCGGTTCCGACACCGAGGCGAGCCTCAACGCACTCGACCACTACGTCCGGGACCTCGCCCACCACCTCGCCACCGACTCCGCGCCCATCGTCACCGCCATTGACCGCCGAACACTGTGGGCCTGGCTGCCTTTCGGCCGCCGGAAGCCCATCCTCGACACCACCGAACTCGCCGCGGCCATGCCCGCGAACCCGGGCATCCGGACTGCGATCGGCCTGCCCGCGTCCGGGATCGCGGGATTCCGGCGGTCGCACGAACAAGCGCACGCCGCCTACTCCGTCGCCACCGTGCCCCACACCCCGGCCCGGCCGATCGTCGGCTTCGGCGACCGCGGCGTCGCCGTCGTCTCGCTCCTCGCCGAGAACCTGGACTCCACCCGGGCCTGGGTATGGGAGGTCCTCGGCCCACTCGCGGAGAACACCGACCAGGCCGCGACACTGCGGACCACGCTCAGCACCTACTTCGCGACCGGCGAAAGCCACCTCCACACCGCCCAGCAGATGAACCTCCACCGCAACACCGTCAAATACCGCATCACCAAAGCCCTCGGCGACCCCGCCACCGGCACACACAGCAAGCTGGATCTCGCACTCGCCCTGCAGGTGTGCGAATTCCTCGGTCCGACGGTGCTGAAGTAGGCGCTTCGCGCCTGTGCGTGGTTGACGAGTCTCAGGACTCCTTAACCACGCACGGGCGGCGGAGCCGCGAGCGCAATGGATCCGTCTCGCTGTGGTGGCGGGTGGAATCGTCGTCGGCTTCCCGCTCCTCACGTCGTTCGCCCTGACGACTGCGCCCGCCAGTCACGGTGCTGTCGTCATCGCGCTGCTGCCGGCGGCGACCGCGGTCACGGCTGTTGTCCGCGGCAAAGAGCCTCCGCCGCGGTCGGATACGCGAACTCGGCGCATGGCAGACGGTGTCCTGGGCTCTGATGGTCGCCGCGCCGCTGATGATCGCCCTGACAGTCATTTCGGCGATCCGGCAGCCGCCAACCGGGTCACCGATCGAGTGGGCGGCGTTCGCCTACCTGGGCGTGGTGAGAGCACGTTCCTCGGATTCTTCGCCTGGTACCGCGGGCTCGCGATCGGGCCGATGGCACAGGTCAGCCAGGTCCAACTGGTCCAACCCGTGCAGACCATCTCCTGGGCGGCCCTGCTGCTGCGTGAACAACTCACCTGGGCCACCGTCCGAGTTCGAGGGCGCTTCGCGCCCGTGCGCGGTTGAGGAGTCCAGAGACTCGTCAAGCACGCACGGGCGGCGGAGCCGCCTATGCCCGACCGAGGATGGACCCGAGGTCGGCGGACGTGGAGAGGGTGCCGTATTCGTGAGTACGGTCCGGGCCCAGGCGGGCATCGATGAAGGTGTCGGCGACGGCGGCGGGTGAGAAGCGGGTCAGTAGCGACGCCTGAAGTGCGAGGGCCATCGATTCGACGACCGTGCGGGCGCGCGACTGTGCGCGGGCCGGGTCCTCGGTGGCGAGTTCGCCGAGCTGACGACGGACCCGGTCGAGGTGCTCGTCCAGCACCGCGTTGCTGCCGCGGGCCAGGTTCACCTCGGCGTCGAATGCGGCGACGCTGTCGGGTTCGCGGGTCATCGCGCGCAGGACGTCGAGGGCGATGACGTTGCCCGACCCCTCCCACACGGCCATGACGGGCTGCTCCCGGTAGCGGCGGGCGAGCGGGAAGTCCTCGGTGTACCCGTTGCCGCCCAGGCATTCCAGTGCCTCGTACGCGTGGTGCGGGCCGCGCTTGCAGATCCAGTACTTCGCGACCGCGGTCGCGAGCCGGCGGAAGCTGCGTTCCTGCTCGCTCGCGTCCTCGTCGTGGGCGCGAGCGAGGCGCAGCGCGGTGACGGTGGCCGCCTCCGACTCCAGCGCCAGGTCGGCCAGCACCGACGTCATCGCCGGCTGATCGGCCAGGACCTTCCCGAACGCCGAGCGGTGCCGGGCGTGCCACACCGCCTCCGCGACGGACTGCCGCATGCCCGCGGTGCTGCCGAGCACGCAGTCGAGGCGGGTGCGCGCGACCATCTCGATGATGGTGCGGACGCCGCGCCCCGGTTCGCCGACCATGACGCCGACGGTGCCGTCGAGTTCGATCTCGGACGACGCGTTGGACTTGTTGCCCAGCTTGTTCTTCAGCCGCTGGATGCGAAAGACGTTGCGGGTGCCGTCCGGGAGGATGCGGGGCAGCAGGAAGCACGAGAGCCCCTCGCCACCTGCACCTTCCGCCTGCGCGAGGACGAGGAACGCGTCGGACATCGGGGCCGAGCAGAACCACTTGTGCCCGGTCAGCAGGTAGTCGGCGCCGGGGCCGCCGCGTCCGGCGGGTTTCGCGACGGTGGTGTTGGCCCGGACGTCGGAGCCGCCCTGCTTCTCCGTCATGGACATGCCGAAGATCGCGGACGCCTTGCCGGGTGCGTCGAGTTCGGGGGTGTAGCTGCGGGACAGTGCGCGCGGCTTCCAGATCGCGGCGACGTCGGGTTGCAGGTCGAGGGAGGGGATGGCGGCGTTGGTCATCGAGATCGGGCAGGAGTGTCCGGGTTCGATCTGCGCGAACATCATGAATGCCGCTGCGCGCGCGACGTTCGCGCCGGGCTTGGGGTCGGCCCAGGCCGACGTGTGCGCCCCGTGCGCGACGGCCGCGGAGATGATCCGGTGATACGCGGGGTGGTATTCGACCTCGTCGATCCGGTTGCCCCAGCGGTCGAACGTCTTCAGTTCGGGGATGATCGTGTTGGCGAGTTCGGCGTCGTGCTGGAACGTGGCACTGCCGACGAGTGCGCCGATGCCGGTGAGTTCGCCGGTGGCCCAGCCGGCGTCGTGGCGGCGAACCCCCTCGGACAGCACCGTGTCGAGGGTGAACTCGTTGACGTCGGTGCGGGGCACCGACTGGTTGAGCACGGTGTGCGTCCGGTGGGGTGCGGGATGGGTGACGTTCGTTTCGGAAAAAGTAGTCATGGCAGTGTCTTTCGTGAGTCAGCTCGCGGAGCGGATCAGGTGCTTCTGGATCTTGCCGGTGGGGGTGCGGGGCAGCACGTTGGCGAACACGTAGTCGCGGGGAATCTTGTAGCGCGCCAGCTTGTCCGACAGGTAGTCGCGGATGTCGTCGGCACCCACGACGTCCGGTTCGCGCCACACGACGTGCGCGACGACGGTCTCACCCCACTCGGGGTGCGGCCGGCCCACCACCGCGACGTCCACGACGTCGGGATGGCCGGAGATGGCGTCCTCGACTTCCTTGGAATAGACGTTCTCGCCGCCGGTGATGATCATGTCTTTCGCCCGGTCGACGATGAAGAGGTAGCCGTCGTCGTCCTTGCGTGCGAGATCGCCTGTGCGGTACCAGCCGCCGTCGGCGAACACGGCTGCGGTGGCGGCGGGATCGTCGAGGTAGCCCTGCATCACGGTCTCGGTGCGTAGCCAGATCTCGCCGATCTCCCCGGCGGGCACGTCGGCGCCGTCGGGGCCGGCCAGGCGCATGTCGACGCCGGCGAGCGCCGCCCGGCCGATCGAACCGGCCTTCGCGAGCTGTTCCTCCGGGTAGAGGACGGCCCCGACGGGACCCGTCTCCGTCATCCCGTACACCTGGTAGAAGCGGGTGGTCCGGTACGACTCGACGAGTCGGCGCGCCACGTCGGCGCCGATCGGGCCGCCGCCGTAGAGCCAGGCCCGGACGCTGGACAGGTCGTGGTCGGCGAAGTCCGGCACCGCATTCTGTGCCGTGGTGTAGATGACCGGCGGACCGAAGCACAGCGTGATGCGTTGCTGCTGTACCGCTTCCAGGAAGTGGACGGGGTGGTACTCGCGGACGAGCACGACGGTGCCGCCCATGTAGAGCGTCGCCATCAGCCAGTTGTTGAGCGGCGACGCGTGCCAGATCGGGACGGCCATCAGTAGTCGCTCTTCGCGGGTGATCGACAGACCGAGGGCCGCCGTAGTCGCCACGAGCACGACGTTGCGGTGGCTGTGCACGCAGCCCTTGGGCGCGCCGGTGGTGCCGGACGTGTAGAGGATTTCCGCGGGGTCGTTCTCGTCGAGGTCGATGCCGTCGATGCCGTCCAGGTCCGCGATCGCGTCGTCGAAGAAGGTGTGGCCCGCCACGGCGGTGTCGGTGGACAGCAGCTGCACCGGCGTCTCGAGCCGCTCGATCACGGGTGCGAGTTCGCCGTCGAAGACGCACACCTTCACCCGCGCGTGCCGCAGGATGTAGTCGACCTCGGGTGCCTGCATCTTGTGGTTGACCGGAACCACCACCGCGCCGATGCGCCAGGCGCCGAGCATCGCGTAGACGAATCCGGGGGTGTTGAAGCACATGAGAGCGACGCGGTCACCGTGCTCGACCCCCAGTGTCCGCAGCAGGGCGGCGGCCCGGCGGCTACCGTCCTGCACGGAACCATACGTATGGTCGCGGCCCTGGAAATGGAGAAACGCCTTGTCGGGGGTCTTCCGGACGTTGCTGTCGAATACGCGAACGATGTTCATCGCGCTCCTTGGAGAAGAGAAGTTCAGTCGATGGAGGTGTTGCGGACGGTCTCGGGGATCTGCAGGTTCGCGAAGATGACGGCGACGGCCTCCTCGAGCGAGTAGCCGAAGCTCTCACCGGTGGCGGTCTTCTGGATCACCAGTCCGAAGATTGCCGACCAGAACGCCTTCGATTCGACGTCGATGCCGGCGCGCAGTTGCCACCCGGTTCGCATCAGGGTGCGGATCAGCGCGACCTCGCCCGACGAGTGCAGAGTGCGGAGGGTGTCGGTGATGAGATCGCGCAGTTCGCTGCGACGTCCCGTCATCAGCATCGCCGACGTGAAGAGTTCGACGCTGGGGGCGCCGGGTCCGAGCAGGGAGCCGACGAGTTTCTCCGTGTAGTCGCCGACGGTCTCCGCGGTGGCCGCGTCGTCCTCGGCCCGCTTGCCGGCGCGCAGCACGGCAGCACACGCGACCTCGACGAAGAGTCGTTCCTTGGAACCGTAGTAATAGGTGACCTGGTTGGGGTGCGCCCCGGCGGCGGCGCAGATCTGCGTGATCGGGACGCCCTCGCCGTGCTCGAGAAACAGTTCGGTGGCGGCGGTGAACAGGGCGTCGCGGGTCTGACGACCGGACTCCCGGGTCGCTCGCGCTGCTCGGCCCGTCTGCGGCACCATGACTGCTCCCACTTGTTTGTATGACAAACAATAACTCGACTTTGTTTGTATGACAAACAAGGAGAGTGACGGGCGTCGCCCCGACGTCCTCCGACCCCGGAAATACCGACTGCCAGGGTTACGCTGCTCACCATGTTTTCTTCCGTCGGAGCGAAGATCCGTGTGGTGGTGGCGCTACTGCTCACCGCCCTGCTGGCGCTGACCCTGTCGTCGTGTTCGAGTGACGGGGAAACGTCCGGGGCGGCACCGCAGGATCTGTGTTCGCCACCCGGCGTGGGCGCGGCCACCGCCGCCCCGACCAACCTCGCCGCCGCAGGCGCCGCGGCCGAGGACCGCTACACGACGCCGTCGACCACCCCGGTCGACCAGATCGACGCGTCGAAGCTGAACCTCATCACCCCCGGCGTGCTCACCGTCGGCACGCTGTCCGACGCGCCGCCGAGCATCTGCGTGAACTCGGAGAACCAGTTCACCGGTTACGACAACGAACTGCTGAAGGCCGTCGCCGACAAGCTGGGCCTGCGCGTCGACTTCGTCGGCACCGAGTTCGCCGGACTGCTCGCCCAGGTTGCCGGGCGCCGCTTCGACGTCGGATCCTCCTCCATCACGACGACGGACGAGCGCCGCAACACCGTCGGCTTCACCAACGGCTACGACTTCGGCTACTTCTCCCTCGTCGTTCCCAACGGCGGTCCGATCCAGGGCTTCGACGACTTGACCGAGACCACTCGGATCGGCGTCGTCCAGGGCACCGTCCAGGACGACTACGTCGTGAACACGCTGAAGCTGAACCCGGTGAAGTTCCCCGACTACGCCACCGCCTACGCGAACCTGAAGTCCGGGCAGATCGACGCCTGGGTGGCGCCGTCGCAGCAGGCCGAGGGTGCCATCGCGCCGGGCGATCCCACGTCGATCGTCGAGAACACCTTCAGCGTCAACAACTTCGTGGGCTGGGCCGTCAACAAGGAGAACCAGCCGCTCATCGACGCCCTCAACTCCGGGCTCGACGCCGTCATCGCCGACGGCACCTGGGCGCAGCTGTACTCCGACTGGGTGCCCCGCGAATTGCCCGAGGGCTGGAAGCCCGGCAGCAAGTCGGCACCGGTGCCCGACCTGCCCGACTTCGCCGCGCTCGCCGCCCAGAACGCACAGAACACGACCGAAACCCCCGTCGCGGAGCCCAAGTCGACACTCCAGCAGCTGAAGGACACGTTCTTCAACTGGGACCTCTACACCCGGGCGTTCCCCGATCTGCTCAAGACCGGTCTGCCGAACACGTTGATCCTCGCGCTGGCGTCGGGCATCGTCGGCACCGTCCTCGGCATGCTGCTCGCGATGGCAGGGATCTCCCGCACCCGCTGGCTCCGCTGGCCCGCCCGCATCTACACGGACGTGTTCCGCGGACTGCCCGCCGTCGTCATCATCCTCATCGTCGGCCTCGGCGCCGGACCCATCGTCAAGGGACTCACCGGCAACAACCCGTACTGGCTCGGTGCCGCCGCGCTGTCACTGCTCGCGTCCGCATACATCGGTGAGATCTTCCGGTCCGGCATCCAGAGCGTCGAACCCGGACAGCTCGAAGCGTCCCGGGCGCTCGGGTTCAGCTACCGGAAGTCGATGACGCTCGTCGTCGTCCCGCAGGGTGTGCGACGGGTGCTGCCCGCGCTGATGAACCAGTTCATCTCCCTCATCAAGGACTCGTCGCTGATCTACTTCCTCGGCCTGCTCGTCAGCCAGCGGGAACTGTTCGCCGTCGGCCGCGACCTCAACGCCCAGACCGGCAACCTGTCGCCGCTCGTCGCCGCCGGCCTGTTCTACCTGGCGATGACGATTCCGCTGACCCACCTCGTCAACTACATCGACAACCGTCTGCGCACCGGCCGCGCCGACACGTCCGGCACGCTCGACCCGGTGGAACAGTCCATCGTCGTGGAAAGGGGATAAGGCGATGGCCGTCTCTCTCACTGGCACCGACCTGCATCTCGCATTCGGCACCAACAAGGTGCTCCGCGGCGTCGACCTCCACGTCGACGCGGGCGACACCGTCACCGTGATCGGACCGTCCGGCTCCGGAAAGTCCACCCTGCTGCGGGTCCTCAACCGGCTGCACGAACCCGATCAGGGCGACGTCCTCCTCGACGGCAAGTCGGTGCTGAAGGACAACCCGGACAAGCTGCGGCAGCGCATCGGCATGGTGTTCCAGCACTTCAACCTGTTCCCGCACAAGACCGTCGTCGACAACATCGCCCTCGGCCCCCGCAAGCTCAAGGGGATGTCCAAGGACGAGGCACGGTCGCTGGCGCTCGAACAGCTCGAACTCGTCGGGCTCGCCAACAAGGCAGACTCCCGGCCCGGCAACCTGTCGGGCGGGCAGCAGCAGCGCGTCGCGATCGCCCGCGCCCTCGCGATGAAGCCCGAGGTGATGTTCTTCGACGAGGCCACCTCGGCGCTCGACCCCGAGCTGGTGAAGGGCGTCCTCGCGCTGATGGCCGACCTCGCCAAGGGCGGCATGACGATGGTCGTCGTCACCCACGAGATGGGGTTCGCCCGCGAGGTCTCCGACACGGTGCTGTTCATGGATCACGGCGCCGTCGTCGAGACCGGGAAGCCGGACCAGCTGTTCGACAATCCCGAAACCGAACGGCTGCAGCAGTTCCTGTCCCAGGTACTCTAGGCCGCTCCGCGGCCTGTGCGTGGTTGACGAGTCCTGAGACTCCTTAACCACGCACGGGCGCGAAGCGCCTACCGCGTCATCGCCCGGATCCGCCTGGCCGCGACGGAGATCAGCGCCAGCGTGGGTTCGGTGGCGACCTCCGACTCGATCTCCGTCAGCAGTGCCCGCGCGCGGGCGAGCCGGGCGGCGTTGTGCTGTTCCCACTGGTCGACCTTGTCGGCCGCGTCCTCGCCGGGTTCGCTCACGGACAGCGCGTCGAGGGTGATGGCGCGCAGCGAGCTGTAGAGGTCGTCGCGCAGGGCCAGGCGGGCGAGGGCGTGCCAGCGGTCCAGCCGGGGGAGCGCCGTGACGGCGGTCAGCGCGGTGTTGATGTGCAGGTGCGCCGACAGCGCGAAGTACAGTTCGGCGACGTCCTCGGGACTGTGCTGTGAGATCTCCGCGATGTCCACGATGTCGAGGAGGCAGTACGTGTGCAGGAGGTCCGCCACGTCCGCGGCCAGCCCGGTCTCCGCCCCACGCGATGTGAGGGCCTCGGTGCGCCGCCCCACCGCGGTGATCTCGTCGCCCCGCAACCATTCCCGCACGCGTGGCCCGAGGTCGCGGACGACCGGACGGTAGCGGGCGATCGTCGCCTCGAGCGGCAGCGGTTGCGGCCGGTGCGTGGTCAGCCACCGCGACGCGCGGTCGATCAGTCGCTGGGTCTGCACCGTCAGTGCGTTCGTGCCGACCGTCGGTGTGGTGTCGGCCGACGCCCGGATCCGCTCGAAAGTCTCTCCGAGGTCGAAGATCTCGGCGACCGCGGTGAAGGCGTTCACCGCCTCCGCGGAGTCGGCGCCCGTCTCCTCGCGCAGGCGGAAGGCGTACGTCATCCCCGCGCGGTCGACCATGTCGTTGACGACCGACGTCGTGACGATCTCCCGGCGCAGCGGATGCGCGGCGACCGTGTGCGCGAACTCGCGGCCGAGGCGCGGCGGGAAGTAGTTGTGGAGCCGGCCGGCGTAGACCCCGTTGTCGGGGAGGGTCGTGCCCGACACCTCGCTCTTGATGAATCGCTTGACCTGCGCGGTGAGCTGCGCCAACTCCGGGCTCGTCAACCCCTTTTGCTCACGTTCGAGCGCGCCGAACTGCGCGGACGTCGGGAGCACGTCGATCGCGCGGTCCACGTGTCCGCGCCGTTCCAGGTCGTCGACCATGCGGGAGTGGAAGCTGACGAGGGTGCCGGCCTGCGCCCGGTTCAGGCTCATCATCTCGTTCTGGCTGCGGTTGTCGGCGAGGACGAGCCTGCTGACGTCGTCGGTCATGTCGGACAGCAACTCTCGCCGGTCCTGCGCGGGGAGGGTGTTGTCGGCGGTCGCGCCCGCCAGGGCGATCTTGATGTTGACCTCGTGGTCCGAGCAGTCGACGCCGGCCGAGTTGTCGAGCGCGTCGGTGTTGACGCGACCGCCGTTGCGCGCGTATTCGATTCGCCCGAGCTGGGTCAGCCCGAGGTTGCCGCCTTCGCCGACCACCCGGACCCGCAGTTCGGGCGCGTCGAGCCGGACCGCGTCGTTCGACTTGTCGCCGACGTCCGCGTGGCTCTCCGTCGTCGCCTTCACGTAGGTGCCGACCCCGCCGTTCCACAGCAGGTCGGCGGGCGCACCGAGGACGGCCCGCACCAGTTCGACGGTGGTGAGGACCCGATCGTCGTCGATCCCGAGAACGCGCCGGGCCTGCGGGGTCAGCCGAACCGACTTCGCGGACCGGTCGACGATCATGGCGCCGTCACCGAGGACCGCCTTGTCGTAGTCCTTCCAGCTCGACCTGCCGAGCGCGAAGAGGCGTGCCCGCTCGTCCCACGACCGCTGCGGGTCGGGATCGGGGTCGATGAAGACGTGCCGATGGTCGAATGCGGCGAGCAGACGGATGTGCGGGCTGAGCAGCATCCCGTTTCCGAAGACGTCGCCGCTCATGTCGCCGATGCCGACGACGGTGAAGTCGTCGGTGCGGGTGTCGACGCCCATCTCGCGGAAGTGCTGCATGACGCTTTCCCACGCGCCGCGGGCGGTGATGCCCATCGCCTTGTGGTCGTAGCCGACGGATCCGCCGGACGCGAATCCGTCGCCGAGCCAGTATCCGCGCTCGAGCGCGATCGCGTTGGCGACGTCCGAGAACGCGGCTGTCCCTTTGTCTGCGGCGACCACGAGATAGGTGTCGTCGCCGTCGCGGCGGACGATGCCCTCCGGCGCGATCACCTGCCGGGTCGTGATGTCGAGGTTGTCCGTCATGTCGAGGAGGCTCGAGATGAATTCGCGGTAGCAGGAGATGCCCGCCGACGCCGTCGCCTCCCGGTCGGCGGCGGCGTCACCGGTCGGCGCGGGCGGGTTCTTGACGACGAAGCCGCCCTTCGCTCCCGCGGGGACGATGACGGCGTTCTTGACCGCCTGCGCCTTGACGAGTCCGAGGATCTCGGTGCGGAAGTCGTCGCGGCGATCCGACCACCGGATGCCGCCGCGGGCGACGTCGTCGAATCGCAGGTGCACGCCCTCCACCCGGGGCGAGTACACGTAGGCCTCGTATTTCGGCCGGGGCAGCGGCAATTCGTCGATCGACGCAGAGTCGAACTTGAACGCGAGAGCGCGCGCGGGCCGACGGTCATCGGCGTAGTAGGTCGTCCGGGTGGTCGCGCGGATCAGGGACAGCAGTGCCCGCAGGATCCGGTCGGCGTCGATCCCGGCGACGGCGTCGATCGCATCGACGATGCGGCCCTCGAGCGCGTCCTCCGCGGCGGCGTCGCGTTCGATACCCGGGTCGAGCCGAAGCGCGTGGAACTCGACGAGAAGTTGCGTGATTGCACTGTTGCTCAGCAGGACTCGTTCGACGTTGCTGCGGCTGTACGGGAGCCCGGCCTGACGCAGGTAGGCGGCGTACGCACGGAGGACGGTCACCTGACGCCAGCCCAGCCCGGCATGCAGGACGAGCGCGTTGAAACCGTCGACCTCGGTCTCACCCGTCCACGCCGCCCGGAACGCGTCCGCGATCCGGCTGTCCCGGGTCACTCCGTGGCCGTCCGTCACGGCGACCAGATCGACGGTGAGGTCGTAGATCCAGGCACGGTGCCCGTCCGGGCGGGTCAGCGCGGCCGGACGTTCGTCGAGCGCGTTGACGCCGAGGCTGGACAGGATCGGCAGAACCTCGTTGAGCGGTGCGGGTTTCCCGACCGCGTAGATCTTGAGGTTCTCGTACGGTGCGGACGCCTCGGCGGTGGTGAACGTCAGCGCCACACTGTCGACGCCGAGGCGCTCCACCTCCGCGACATCGCGGATCGCCTGTGCCGGATCGGTTTCGGTGGCGTAGCTGATCGGCAGTGCGGACGCGTAGTGGCGCGCGACCGCGGTGTCGAGGCGATGCGGCTCCGTGAGCAGCGTGCTACGCCACAACTCGTGGGACCAGGGTGTGTCGAGTTCCGTGCCGATGCTGTTCATGACGATGGGGTGATCTCCTGTAGTGGGATCGGAGCGAAGCCGATCACGCAGTGGTGAAGCGAATCAGTTGACCTGGTCGAGCCTGGGCGATCCGGTCGATGTCCTCGTCCGCGACGACGCCGATGACGGGATAACCGCCCGAGATGGGATGGTCCGCGAGGAAGACGACGGGCTGCCCGCTCGGCGGAACCTGGATGGAGCCGAGCGCGACACCTTCGGTCGGGAGTTCGGCCTCGGACGTCCGCACCAGTGCCGGCGCGTCACCGTGCCGGTTCAGGCGCGCCCCGATGCGGTCGGTGTCCGGGGAGACGGCCCACACCCCCGTGGTCAATGCTTCGGGGTTGGTGAACCAGTCGTCGCGGGGGCCGCCGACGACCCGCACCGACAGCGTTCCCGCCTCCATCGGGGGGACGGGTGCGACGTCGACGTTCGGGAAGCTCGTCGCCGCGGTGCCGACGAGTAGAACGTCGTTGGGTTTCAACGCTTCCGGGCCGATTCCGGAGAGGGTGTCGGTGCTGCGGGAGCCGAGCACGTCCGGCACCGCGACGCCACCTCGGATGCCGACGTAGCTGCGCAGGCCGACCTGCGCGTACTGCAGGCGCAGCGTCTGCCCCGGTTGCATCACGACGACGCTCGCGTGGCCCATCGGGATTCCGTCGAGCAGCGCCGTCGCGGGTGCACCGGTGACGGCGACGATGGTCACGTCCCGTGTGCGGAGGGCGAGGCCGCCCATCAACACCTCGATGCACGCGCTGTTCTCGTCGTTCCCGACCAGCCGATTGGCCAGCTTCGCGGATCCGCGGTCGGCGGCGCCGGACACGCCCACACCCGAACTCAGGTAGCCGGGGCGGCCGAGGTCCTGGATCAGGCTGAGCGGACCCGTTTCGAGTACTTCGAGTTCACTCACAGTGTTTCCTCGTCGACGAATCGGACGCGCTGCCCCGGCTGCAGCAGCGCCGGAGGGTTCGCGTCGAGGTTCCACATCGGGGAGTCCGTGGTTCCGATGATCTGCCATCCGCCGGGTGAGGTCCGGGGATACACCGCGCCGTAGCCACCGGCGAGGGCCACGGACCCGGCGGGCACCACGGTCCGGGACTGCGCCCGCCGTGGCACGGTGAGCCGGTCGTCGCCGCAACTCAGGTAGGCGAAACCCGGTGCGAATCCGATGAACACGCAGCGCCAGGTGGCCGCGGTGTGCGCCGCGATCACGTCCTCGCGGCTCAACCGCAGATGGTCGGCGACGTCGGCGAGATCGGCGCCGTCGTAGCGGACCGGGATGGTGACCGGCTCGGAATCGGTTGCGCGGCTGTCCTCGTGCACCTCGAGGTCGACGGTCATCGTCCGCAGCGCGCGGCGCACCTCGTCGAGGTCGGTGCGCGGAGTCGTGGTCACGAGCACCGTCCGCGCCGCGGGGAGCACGTCCTCCACACCGGGAACCGGGGTGCGGCGGAGGCGTTCGGTCAGCGACACCACGAAGGGTTCCGACTCCAGTTCGACGAGGAGGGCCCGGTTGCCCGCCGGAAGGATCCGGGTGCCGGCGCTCGGGGTGGTCATGCGAAGGACCCGAGCGTGACGTCGGCACTCTCCAGGGCGCGCCGGACCTGGCGGGCCGTGCGCACGGACCCCGGCGAATCACCGTGGACGCAGATGCTGCGCACCGGCACCGCGACGTCGTCGCCGTCCATCGACTCCACCGTTCCGCTCGACACCATGCGCACGGCCTGGGCGGCGGCGACGTCGGGATCGTCGATGACGGCGCCGGTCACCGAGCGCGGGGTCAACGTGCCCGCGGCGGTGTAGCGGCGGTCGGCGAAACCCTCGGCGACGAACTCGATGCCGTGGGTTTCCGCCGCACGCTGCAACTGCGAGCCGGGTGGGCCCATCAGCGCGAGCGGTTCGGCGAACCGGCCGATGGCCGACGCGATCGCCTCCGCCCGCTCGTAGTCGAGTGCGGCGGAATTGTAGAGCGCACCATGCGGTTTGACGTACGACACGCGAGATCCGGCCGCACGCGCGAACACGGCGAGCGCGCCGATCTGGTACAGCGTCTCGTCGCACAGATCCGCCGGCGACACCGCGAGTTCCCGGCGGCCGAATCCGGCCAGATCCCGGAAACCCACGTGCGCACCGATCGCGACGTTTCGCTCGGCCGCGCCCTCGCAGGCCCGGCGGATGATCATCGGATCCCCCGCGTGAAACCCGCACGCGATGTTCGCGCTGGTGACGATGTCGAGGAGGGCCTCGTCGTCCGCCAGGGTCCACTGCCCGAAGCCCTCACCGAGGTCGCAGTTCAGATCAACGCGCATCGGGAACCTCCAGCACGTACTCGCTGTCCGGGATGTCGGTGATCAGCATGTATCCGGGCGCATGGGTGATCGCGAACGGCAACCGGGACGCCATCACCGCCGCCTGCGGGGTGACCCCGCAGGCCCAGAACACCGGCACGTCGCCGGGCTCGAAGTTCACCGGATCGCCGAAGTCGGGGGCCGCGACGTCGGCGATGCCGAGTTCCGTGGGATCGCCGATGTGCACGGGTCCACCGTGGACGGCGGGCATCCGCGCCGAGATCGCCGCCGCAAGCGACACCTGATGTTCGGGAACCGGCCGCATCGACACCACCATCGGTCCGCTCATCCGGCCCGCGGGCCTGCATTCACGGTTGGTCACGAACATCGGGACGTTGCTGCCCTGCTCGACGTGCCGCAGCGGGACCCCGGCGGCGGCCACCGGGTGCTCGAACGTGAAGCTGCATCCGATGTGGAACGCCACGAGGTCGTCCCGCCACAACCCCGACACGTCCGCGGTCTCGTCGGCCAGTTCACCGTCCTTCCACACGCGGTACAGCGGCAGGTCGGTGGTGATGTCGGCGCCGGGGGCAAGCACCGTCTCGCGGGAGCCGACGTCGCCGACGTCGAGGACAGGGCACGGCTTGGGGTTGCGCTGCGTGAACAGCAGAACGTCGTAGGCCCAGTCCTGCGGAACGGCGATGAGGTTCGTCTGCGCGAATCCGGGCGCCAGACCGGCGGTCGGGGTGACACGTCCCGAACGGAACGCGGAGCGGAGGTCGGCCGGTGAGTCAGTCAAGTTGGATCCCGCGGGTCTCGGGGAGGAAGAACAGGGCGAAGACGGCGATGGCGTACCCGAGCGCACCGAAGATCATTGCGCCGCCGATACCCAGCTGGGTGGCCGCCAGGAAACCGACGACCGCGGGGAACACGGCACCGACCGCGCGGCCGAAGTTGTAGGTGAAGCCCTGACCCGTGCCGCGGGACTGCGTCGGGTACAGCTCGGACAGGAACGATCCGAATCCGCTGAAGATCGCCGACGTGCAGAAGCCGAGGGGGAAGCCCAGGATCAGGATCAACGTGTTCGCACCCTCGGGCACCTGGGTGTAGCCGACCATGAAGATCGCCGACAGGAACGCGAACAGCTGCATGGTCCGCTTGCGGCCCAGCTTGTCGGTGAGGATGCCGCCGCTGACGTAACCGAGGAACGCACCCGAGATCAGGACGGCGAGGTACCCGCCGGTGCCGACGACGTCGAGTCCGCGCGAGGTCTTCAGGAATGTGGGCAGCCAGGACGCCAGCGTGTAGTAGCCGCCCTGCACACCGGTGGCGAGCAGCGACGCGAGCACGGTAGTGCGGAACAGTCCACCGCGGAAGATGGCGGCGAACGAGCCCGTCTGCTTGCCCGCGGACTCGCGGCGCTCCGTGACGACCTCGGGGTCCTTCAGATTCCGGCGAACCCAGATGATGAGGAAGGCGGGCAGCACACCGGTGAAGAACAGCACGCGCCACGCGACGTCGGGGTCGAACAGCTGGAAGACGACGGTGTAGACGATCACCGCCAGCGCCCAGCCGACTGCCCACGCACTCTGCACGAAGGCGACCGCCCGGCCCCGGTACTCGGCCCGGGCGTACTCGGCCACGAGAATCGCACCCGCCGCCCACTCGCCGCCGAAGCCGAGGCCCTGGAAGGCGCGGAAGACGAGCAGCGTCTCGAAGTTCTGCGCAAACCCGCACAGCACCGTGAAGATCGTGTACGTCGCGACGGTGACCTGCAGGGTGCGGACCCGGCCGATCTTGTCGACGAGGATGCCGGCGAGGGCACCGCCTAGCGCGGACACCACCAGCGTCACCGTCGTCAGCAGGCCTGCCTGACCGGTGGTGAGGCCGAAGTAGGCGGCGATGGCCGCGAGGCCGAGCGGGAGGACCTGGAAGTCGTAGGAATCCAGTCCGTACCCGCCGAACGCCCCGATGAAGGCTCTCTTTCCCTTCGGCCCGAGGGTGCGGAACCAGTCGAAGGGGCGCGCCTGCGCGACCTCGGTCTGTGTATCTGTGGTCATGGCACCTCGCCTGAAGAAGGGATGTAACTGCCGGAAGAAACGGTGTAACTCCCATCACGGTACAAATCGTTCAACGATCCTGCAATACCCTGAGAGGATCGTTTAACATGGAAGACATCGCGGAACCGAGCTCACAACTATGATTGCGGTCGAGATCGAAACCTGAGGAGTGGACTTGACCAGCTCGAATGCCCTTCGCGGCGATGCGCATTCCCGCCTGGCCGCTCA